>NC_009380.1:2134312-2439214 GCF_000016425.1 Salinispora tropica CNB-440
GTCGGCGTGACGTACACGCTGTGTGGGGGTGGGGGCGGATCCGGGTGATAGCATCGCCCGTCATGTCGGGGCGGACGAAGGCTCCAGGTCATGGCGTGTCGTTCGATACGCCCGGCCGGAGGTGGTGCCGGTTCGGCGGCGATGACGACGGAGCGCGTCCGGTGGCGCGGTGCCGACGAGTGTTAACAGCCCGCAATCAGAGGTGGACCAGTCGTGACCGTTCCTCAGTCGATTGTCTTCAACGGTGACCTCGGCAGCGGCAAGAGCACCGTCTCCGTAGAGATCGCCAAGCGCCTCGGCATGCGTCGGGTCAGCGTCGGTGACCTCTATCGGCAGATGGCCCAGGAGCGGCAGATGACCGCCCTCCAGCTCAACCTGCACGCCGAGCTGGACCAGGCCGTTGACGGCTACGTTGACCAACTCCAACGGGACATCGCGGCCTCCAGGGAGCGCCTGGTGATGGACTCCCGGCTCGCCTGGCACTTCTTCACCGACGCGCTGAAGGTGCACATGATCACTGAACCCGGGGAGGCTGCCCGGCGGGTGCTGCTGCGTCCCTCCGGGCCGGCTGAGCAGTACACCTCCCTGGAGGAGGCGAAAGCCCGACTCGTGGAGCGCAGCGAGAGCGAGCGGAACCGGTTCATCATCCGCTACGGCGTGGACAAGGCCCAGCTGCGTAACTACGACCTGATCTGCGACACCACCCGGGCCGGTGCCGCGGAGGTGATCGAGCACATCATCGCCGCGTACGAGGGGCGGCTCTGCTCCGAGGTGCTGCGGGAGGCTCCGCCATTGCTGCTGCTCGACCCGGCCCGGGTGTACCCGACCGAGGACATCGTCACCCTCCGTGACCGGCAGGACGCCGGATCTGTCGGCGACGTCGCCGCGGCCGGGGACGAGCCGCTGGAGCCGTTGCGGATCGGCTACACGGGCGAGCACTTCTTCGTTGTGGACGGGCACCGTCGGCTCAGCGCCGCGCTCCAGAACGGGTACCGGCTGGTGCCCGCCCGGCTCGTCGCCGAGGTTGACGAGCCCGTCGTGGGTGGGATGAGCGCGATCGACTACTTCGCCGCCCAGGTTCGGCCGAGCGTGATCCATGATTGGTCGGCCGCACACGGGATCGATCTGCCGCTGCCCAAACCGGCCCTGTTGGGCGACGGTGCGGTGTTGGCTGGGGAGCCGGGCGCCAGCACCTGACGGCTACGCCACCGTCCTCGTCAACCCCATGCAGGGGGTTACGGACCGCCGACTGAGCGTGCATGATGGGCCACCTGACCCTGACATAGGAGGTGGCGAATGGATGCATCGGAAGCGGTCGCACTGCTGATGTCACCACTGGGCCGAATCGACCCGTACCCGACGTACGAGCGGCTGCGCGCGCACGGCCCGGTGGTGCAGACGGCGGCCGGTTTCTTCGTGGTCACCGGGTACACCGAGGCCGACACGGTGTTGCGAAACGCCCGGTTGGCTTTTGAGGTGATGGACGACGAACTGCGCGACGACGTCTTCCCGCACTGGCAGGACAGCCCAGCGATGAAGTCGATCGCCCGGTCGATGATTCGTGCCAATCCGCCGAACCACGGTCGAATGCGCCGCCTGGCAGCGGGGGCGTTCACCCCGCGCCGGATCGCCGCCCTACGCGAGGTGGTGACCGCCCAGGCCGACGAGTTGGCTGACGAGATGATCCGGGCTGGTCGGGACGGCGCCCCGGTGGACTTCATGGGCAGCTTCGCCTACCCACTTCCGGTCGCGGTGATCTGCGCCCTGCTCGGGGTGCCGGCGGCCGACTGGGCCCGGTTTCGGGGCTGGGCCAGTGATCTGACCGCCGTCCTGGAGCCGGAGATCACCCCGCAGGAGTTGACCGTCGCCGACGCCGGCGCCAGCGAGCTGCGCGACTACTTCACCGAGCTGATCGCCCAGCGCCGCCGAGCTCCGGCCGACGATCTGACCACCGCCCTGGTGCAGACGCACGACGCTGACGGTGACCGGCTGTCCGGCGAGGAGCTGCTGGCCAACCTCGTGCTGCTGTTGGTCGCGGGGTTCGAGACCACCACGAACCTGCTTGGCAACGGTCTGGTCGTGCTCCTGGCGCACCCCGACTCGGCCACCGCCCTGCGAGATCAACCTGAGCTCGCTCCCGGCCACGTGGACGAGCTTCTGCGGTACGACTCACCCGTGCAGTTGACCACCCGTACGGTCCGTGAGTCGGTACTCCTCGCCGGGGTTGAGCTGCCCGCCGGGAGTTGGGTGCTGGTTCTGCTCGGCGCGGCCAACCGTGACCCGGAGCGCTTCACCGATCCGACCCGATTCGACCCGGGGCGGGCCCAGTCGCCCCCGCTGTCCTTCGGGGCGGGTGCGCACTACTGCCTCGGAGCCGGGCTGGCCCGACTGGAGGCCCAGGTCGCCTTTCCGCTGTTGCTGCGACGGCTACCCGAGCTCGCGCTGGCCGGCGAGCCCACCCGCCGGAACCGGCTGACGTTGCGCGGCTACGAGACGCTTCCAGTGACCGTCAGTGCGATAGCCGCCGATCACGGTACGCCGGCCGGGGTCGCTCGGGGCACTCCGTAGACTGATACGGCACGCCCGTTGCCAAGCCCACGAAGGAGTCAATCCGCGTGACCGTCCAGCCCATCCGCCTCTTCGGCGACCCGGTGCTGCGCACGCCGGCCGACCCGGTGGTCGACTTCGATGTCGAACTGCGCAAGCTCGTCGCTGACCTGATCGATACGATGCGTGAGCAGAACGGCGCTGGGCTGGCCGCGCCGCAGCTCGGCGTGGGCCTGCGGGTGTTCACCTTCGACGTCGACGACGTGGTTGGTCACTTGGTCAACCCGGTGTTGGAGTTCCCCGACGCCGAGGAGCAGGACGGCCCGGAAGGCTGCCTGTCGCTGCCGGGTCTGTACTTCGACACGAAGCGCCGGCAGAACGTGGTCGCCAAGGGCTTCAACGGGTACGGGGATCCGATGCAGATCGTCGGCACCGGGTTGATGGCCCGTTGCGTGCAGCACGAGACCGACCACCTGGACGGAGTCTTGTTCATCGACCGGCTCGACCCGGCCGGCCGCAAGGAGGCGATGAAGGAGATCCGCCGGGCCGAGTGGTACGACCCGGCGGCCCCGCCGACGGTGAAGCTCAGTCCGCACCCCGCCAACAACCCTTTCGGGCTCGGGCGGTGACCGGTCGATGCGCGTGATATTCGCCGGTACGCCGGCCGTCGCCGTCCCCACCCTCGCCGCGGTGGCCGCCTCCCGCCATGACCTGGTGGCGGTGCTCACCCGCCCGGATGCTCCGGCGGGCCGGGGCCGTGGCCTGTCCCGCTCCCCGGTGGGTGCCTGGGCCGACGAGCACGGCATCGAGGTCCTCACCCCGGCCCGGCCGCGGGAGCCGGAGTTCCTCGACCGGCTGCGCGCACTGGCACCGGACTGTGTGCCGGTCGTTGCCTACGGCGCGCTGGTCCCGCCAGCCGCCCTGGAGATTCCGCGGCATGGCTGGGTCAACCTGCACTTCTCCCTGCTGCCCGCCTGGCGCGGCGCGGCTCCCGTGCAGCACGCCCTGCTGCACGGCGACGAGCTGACCGGTGCCAGCGTCTTCCAGCTCGAGGAGGGCCTGGACACGGGGCCGGTGTACGGCACCGTCACCGACGAGGTGCGGCCTGCCGACACCTCGGGTGACCTGTTGGAGCGGCTGGCACACTCCGGCGCCGAGCTGCTGATCGCCGTGCTGGACGCGATCGAGGAGGGCAGCGCGCGGGCGGAGCCGCAACCGAACGACGGGGTGAGTCTGGCGCCGAAGCTCACCGTGGCGGATGCCCGGGTGCGCTGGGGTGACCCGGCCTTCGCCGTGGACCGGCGCGTCCGTGCCTGCTCCCCGGCCCCCGGCCCGTGGACGACCTTCCGCGACGAGCGGGTCAAGCTCGGTCCGGTCACCCTCGTCGCGGGCGGCCCCGAGCTGAGGCCCGGCGAGTTGTTGGTGGAGAAGTCCCGGGTGCTCGCCGGCACCGCCAGTACCCCGGTTCAGCTCGGTGAGATCCGCGCAGCGGGCAAGAAGGCCATGCCGGCGAGCGACTGGGCGCGTGGCGTCCGGGTCACCGCTGGGGAGGTCCTCGCGTGACGGGCCCGGTAGATGGCCAGGACGTTGACCGGCCCGGTGGTTTCCGGGCCGGTCGTCCCGCCGCCGGTCGCGGTGGTTCCGGCGCCGGTCCCGAGCGTCGCCCGGAGCGGCGGGGTCGTGGCGGCCCGCGGCCAGCGGCGGGCGGGCGCGGCCGCCCCACCGGCCGGAGCGCCGTTGACCTACCCCGGCACGCCGCGTACCAAGCGGTCGCCGCGGTCCACCGGGACGACGCGTACGCCAACCTGGTGCTCCCGGCGATCCTGCGTGACGCGGGTCTGGTCGGCCGGGACGCCGCCTTCGCCACCGAGCTGACGTACGGGACGCTGCGACGGCTCGGAACCCTCGACGCGATCCTCACCGATGCCGCTGGGCGAGACGTTGCCCGCATCGACCCGCCGGTTCGGGACGCGTTGCGGCTCGGCGCGTACCAACTGCTCCACACCCGGGTGCCCGCCCACGCTGCTGTCTCGGCAACGGTTGACCTGGTTCGATCGGTTGGGCCGGGGGCGACCGGGTTCGCCAACGCGGTGCTCCGAGAGGTCGCCTCCCGGGATGTCGACGCCTGGGTGGCCCGGCTCGCCCCACCGCTGGAGACTGACCCGATCGGGCATCTGGCGCTCGCGTACAGCCATCCGCAGTGGATCGTGCGGGCGTTCGCCGAGGCGCTCGGCGGTGACCTCGGTGAGACCACCCGGTTGCTCATCGAGGACAACGAGCGTCCGCCGGTGCATCTCTGCGCCCGCCCGGGACGGGCCGATCCGGTGGCCCTGGCCGACGAGGTCGGTGGTGCCCCGGGTGCCTTCTCCCCGTACGCGGTGTACTCCGGTGGGGGCGCCCCCGGCGACCTGCCGGCGCTCACCGAGGGGCGGGCCCACGTCCAGGACGAGGGTTCCCAACTGGTGGCCGACGCTCTTACGGTGGCGCCACTGGACGGCCCGGACGGTCGCTGGCTCGACCTGTGCGCCGGGCCGGGCGGTAAGTCCGGCCTGCTCGGTGCGGTCGCTGCCCAGCGTGGCGCGCGTCTGACCGCCGTGGAGGTGTCCGAGCACCGTGCCCGTCTTGTCGGGCAGGCTACCCGCGACCTGCCGGTGACCGTGCTCAACACTGATGGTCGCACCGTCGGGGAGACGCCGAAGCTCGCGGAGGGGCACTTTGATCGGGCGTTGGTTGACGCGCCCTGTACCGGTCTGGGCTCGCTGCGTCGGCGGCCCGAGTCGCGGTGGCGTCGGCAGCCGTCGGACCTGCCGGCGCTGACCCGGTTGCAGCGGGAGCTGCTCAGCGCGGGGCTACGGGCGGTCCGCCCGGGGGGCCTGGTTGGATACGTGACCTGTTCGCCGCACGTCGTCGAGACGCACGTGACGGTTACCGAGGCAGCTCGCCGCGCGGGGGTGCCGGTTGACTTCGTTGACGCCCGTCCGCTGCTGCCGAAGGGAATGCCGGGGCTCGGTGACGGGCCGACGGTGCAGCTGTGGCCGCACCGGCACGGCACCGACGCCATGTTCCTCGCGGTGCTGCGCCGTGGCTGATCCCCGCGGTGCTGCGCCGTGGCTGATCAGTTCCTTGCCCCGGGGCCTCGGGGCGTTCCGGTGACCGGCCCGGGGTGGTCAGTCCGCGCGGTGCGCGGCGTGACCACCCCGGCTCGTCCGGCCAGGGCGGTCAACCATCCCGGCCGCGGCTCACACTAGATCGGCAGGCCCGCCTTGCCCGCGCCCTTCATCGATCGGGTCAGGTTCCGGTCGCCGACCCAAAGAAAGCACTGCACCCCCCGGTCGCCGTTGATCCATTGCTCCTCCCACGGCTCGTAGTAGATCCAGCCGGCGCGGTACTTCACGTCGCTGCGAGGCACCCCGACGTACTCGGCGATCAGCTCGGCGCAGCCCTTGTCGGTCTTGTCCTCGTTACGCTGGAAGTCGGCGAAGTCGGTGTCCGGCGCGGTCCAGACACCGACGAACTCGGCGTGGTGCTTCTGGTCGCACGCCACCGGTTTCATCTCGGTCACCTGGTCATCTTCGAGAGCCGGCTCGAAGCAGGTGTGCCGAAGCTCGGAGTCGCCCTTGAGCGCTCCGGTCAGGCTGGCGGTGCGGGACACTGCGCTTCGATCGTCCAGGCTCTTCTCCTCGTGCACGTCGCAGCGGAACCAGCGGGAGCCCCCCTCCCAACCGCCCCGCGACGGCATGACGACGGTGAGGCCGACCCGTCCGCTGCGCCAGTCGGCGCCCAGCGCCTGGTTCACCTCCTGCTCACAGGTGGCATAAGCGGCCTGCATCCCGGCCGAGCCGGCTTTCGGTGGCGCGGAGTCCGTTGTGTCGGCTCCCGTCACCGTGCCGACGTGCAGGGTCTCGACCATGTGCGGTTGATCGCACGGAGCCGGCGCGTACGAGCTGCGGTAGCCGACCTTGGAGCCGGTGGGGTGACAGGTGCCCGCGTCGGGCGTGAAACCCGTCGCGGTGGCGAGAGGGGCCCAGTCGTCGACCAGATCCCCGTCGGTCCCCGGCGGTGCGGTAGCGCATCCGGCGAGCGTCAGAGCCACCAACGTGGCGCACAGCGTGACTCGTTTCATCCGGCGACCTCCCGACGCGGTAGGTGTGGCGTCGAACATGCCACGGTGCGGCAGCTTACGGCACGTGGCAAACCGTTCCGGTGGGCTGTCGACCCCAGGGCGTTGTCCCGCCGCGTGGCGTTCCCGTCCAGGACCTCTGTGGAGCGACGGCGTTACCCGGCGTCCCTGGTCCGCAATGGCCAGCCTCCCCGGTTGCCCGACGGCGCGGTGGGCGACCTGGTCGGACCGTTCGGGATGACGTGCCGCGTGGTACGCCGGGCTCGGTGGGTGCCGCGCCGGTGGCGATGGGCCTCCACGTTCGTACACTGGCCTCGTGACCGTACCGCTGCCAATCGTCGCGCCGAGCATTCTGGCCGCTGATTTCGCCTGCCTCGCCGACGAGGTCCGTGCCATCGAAGACACCGCCGACTGGGTGCACGTGGATGTCATGGACAACCATTTCGTGCCGAATCTGACGATTGGGCTGCCGGTCGTGCAGAGCCTGCGGGCCGCCACCCGGCTCCCCTTTGACGTGCACCTCATGATCGAGGATCCGCGGCGGTGGGCGCCCGGCTACGCCGACGCCGGGGCGTACAACGTGACGTTTCACGCCGAGGCCTGTGACGACCCGGTCGCGCTGGCCAAGGACCTCCGTTCGGCCGGTGCGAAGGCGGGGCTGGCGATCGACCGGGACACGCCGATCGAACCGTACCTGGACCTGCTGCCCAGCTTTGACACCTTGTTGATCATGACCATCAAGGCGGGGTTCGGTGGGCAGCGGTTCATCCCGAACCTGTTGGACAAGGTGCGTACGGCCCGTCGACACGTCGACGCTGGTCACCTGGAGCTGCGCATCGAGGTCGATGGTGGGATCGCCCTGAACACCATCGCCGAGGCCGCCGAGGCGGGCGCGGACGCCTTTGTCGCCGGCACCGCGGTCTTCGGTGCCGATGATCCAGCCGAGGCCGTACGCCGGCTGCGGTCCCTGGCCCAGAGCGCGGCGCCCCGGGCCTGACGTGGAGCCCGACGGGGATCGCCAGGACCTCATTCTCGTCGTTGACGACGACGAGGACATCGCCCGGTTCGTCGAGTTCAACCTGCGGTTGCATGGTTACGAGGTGATCCATGCCGGGGACGGCCAGGAGGCACTCGAGGTGATTGCGCGGCACCGCCCCGACCTGGCCGTGGTCGATCTGATGATGCCCCGCGTCGACGGCTTGGAACTGACCCGGCGGCTACGTGCCGACCCGATGACCGCCGTTCTGCCGGTGATCATGCTGACCGCCAAGGGGATGACCGTGGACAAGGTGCACGGCCTCAGTGCCGGTGCCGACGACTACCTGGTCAAGCCCTTCGACACCGCCGAGTTGGTGGCCCGGGTCAGCTCCACGCTGCGCCGGAACAAGGAGTTCCGTGAGGTCTCGCCGCTGACCGGGCTACCCGGCAACAGCCGGATCCGCCGGGAGATCGCCGACCGGATTCGGGTCGGATCCGACTACGCGGTCGGGTACATCGACATCGACCGTTTCAAGAGTGTCAATGACGTTTACGGGTTCGTCCGCGGCGACGACTTCATCTCCGCGTTGGCCCGCAGCCTGCACCGGGCGGTCGTCTCGGTGGGGCTTCCCGCGGCCTTCCTGGGTCACGTCGGCGGCGACGACTTCATCTTCGTCAGCACGCCGGAACAGGTCCGGCAGCTGACCTCGCAGGTCTCCGCGGACTTCGAGCAGGCGGCCGACGCGCTGTACGACCCGCCTGACGCCGCCCGCGGCTACGTGGAACTCAAGGACCGACGTGGCAACCTACGCCGCGCTGCGTTGGTCACCCTCTCGATCGGCGTCTCGGTCTCGGACGCCGACAAGCGTCTCACGAATTCACTGGCGGCGATGACGATCGCCTCCGAGATGAAGTCGGTGGCCAAGAGCCAGCCGGGGTCGTACGTGGCGGTGGACCGGCGTCGCGGAGTGTCGGATTCGAGTCATCGTTCTGTGAAGTAGCGCGCTCTGGGTAGCCGTTGACCCCTCGGAGTGTGTAAGACTTCGGGTAGTACCCACCACGCGCTGGCGGGACTCGGTGTAATTCCGAACCGGCGGTGATCCACGGCTTGGCCGTGGTAAGCCCGCGACCCGGGAGCGGTTCGTCCGCCCGGTGGACCTGGTGTAAATCCGGGGCCGACGGTTGGATGCGGGCATGCCCGTATCCAGACAGTCCGGATGGGAGACAGCGCGCGGGACGGACGGGCCGTGCCCGGCCGCCGGTTTCGGCGTGCCGTGCGGCCTCCCGGGGCCGCTTTAGCGTTCCCGGATTTCCGCCACCGCACGCCTGCGGCCCGATGCCGCCGCTCCCATCGCCGCCCGCGCACCGATCGGCGGGCGGGCGGGAGGGCAAGGCATGGCCGGCGTCTCCGTAGATGAGGCGATGCGTCGCGCAGTTGACCTCGCCGCGCGTGGCCTCGGTACCACCAGCCCCAACCCGGTCGTCGGCTGCGTGCTGCTCGACCCGGGTGGTCAGGTCGTCGGTGAGGGCTTCCACGCGTACGCCGGCGGACCGCATGCCGAGATTGTCGCCCTCGCCCACGCGGGGGAGCGGGCGCGGGGCGGCACCGCGGTGGTAACGCTGGAACCCTGCGATCACACCGGCCGTACGGGCCCGTGTAGCACCGCTCTGGTGCAGGCCGGCGTCGCCCGGGTGGTGATCGCCGTACCCGACCCGAACCAGGCCGCGTCCGGTGGCGCCGCCACGCTGCGCGCCGCCGGGGTCCGGGTCGACCTGGGCGTACGCGCCGCTGAGGCGGAGGCGGGCAACATCGCGTGGCTGACCTCGACGCGTCGGGGCTGGCCGTACCTCCTCTGGAAGTACGCGGCGACGCTGGACGGGCGGTCCGCCGCCGCCGACGGCACCAGCATGTGGATCACTTCCGAGGCGGCCCGAATGGACGTGCACGCGCTGCGCGGCACGGTGGACGCCGTCCTCGCCGGGGTGGGCACCGTGCTCGCCGACGACCCGCGCCTGACCGTTCGGAACCTGCGCGACGGCAGCCTCGCCATCCGGCAGCCGCTGCGGGTGGTGGTGGACTCGGCGGGCCAGACCCCGGCCGGGGCGCGGGTCCGCGACGACGCCGCACCCACCTGGATCGCCACCGCCGATGAGGTGGGTACCGATTCGGCGGGCCGGGTCGATCTGCCGGCGCTGCTCGCCGCGTTGCACCAGCGCGGGGTGCGCGCCGCGCTGCTGGAGGGAGGGCCACGGCTGGCCGGCGCGTTCCTCGCCGCCGGATTGGTCGACAAGATCGTCGGCTACGTCGCGCCCCGGCTGCTCGGCGCCGGCCCCACCGCACTGGCGGACGCGGGGGTGACCACGATCACCGATGCCATCGACTGCGAGGTCATTGACGTTACCCAGGTCGGTCCCGACCTGCGGATCACCGCACTGCCCCGGAAGAGGGAGGGCTGACATGTTCACCGGCATCGTCGAGGAACTGGGTGAGGTCATCCACATCACCGAGACCGCGGAGGACTCCGCGGTGGTCACCATCAACGGCCCGCTGGTCGTCACCGACGCCCGGCCCGGTGACTCCATCGCGGTCAACGGCGTCTGCCTGACCGTGGTGGAACTCGCCGGTGGGGCCTTCACCGCCGACGTGATGGGGGAGACGCTGCGCCGCTCCGCGCTTGGCGTGCTGCGCCCCGGCGATCCGGTAAACCTGGAGCGGGCCGCCACCCTCGGCAGCCGCCTCGGCGGCCATCTGGTTCAGGGGCACGTCAATGGCATCGGCGAGTTGCTGGCCCGGGAACCGGCCGCGCGGTGGGAGACGGTCCGCTTCCGCCTGCCCACTGCCCTGGCTCGCTACGTGGTGACGAAGGGGTCGATCACCGTTGACGGGGTGTCCCTGACCGTGGCCAGCATCGGGCCCGACTGGTTCGAGGTGGGCCTGATCCCCACCACCCTGCGGCTGACCACGCTCGGCTCCCGGAGGGTCGGCGACGCGGTCAACCTCGAGGTCGACGTCCTGGCCAAATACGTCGAGCGGCTACTCGGCAGGGACCAGTCGGGCGGGTCGGGTGACCTGCCCGCTGCTGTCGGTCTGCCCGGTGCCGCGCCGGTGGGTGGGCCGGCATGACCGGGCCGCTCGGCTGGCTGCTCGACGCGCAGGTGAGCTTCGCCGGCTCGCCCGTGCTGGTCCGCGAGATCGTCGGCAACGTCTTCGGCCTGGCCGCCGCGGTGTTCGGCCTGCGCCGGGTGGTGTGGGCCTGGCCGGTCGGCATGATCGGCAACGCGTTGCTGTTCACCGTCTTCCTCGGCGGAGCGTTCACCACCCCGCAGGCACACGACCTCTACGGCCAGGCCGGCCGGCAGGTCTTCTTCTTCGGGCTCGGGCTCTACGGCTGGTGGCGTTGGTCGCGTAACCGTCGCCGGGGTGGCGACGGTACTGCCGCCGCGGTGGAACCCCGCTGGGCTACCGGGCGGGAGCGGCTCGGCTTACTGGCGGCCGCGGTGGCCGGCACCGCCGTCAGCTATCCGGTCCTCGCCGCCCTGGGGTCGTGGGGTCCGCTGCCGGATGCCTGGATCCTGACCGGCAGCCTGCTCGCCACATACGGCATGGCCCGGGGGTATGTGGACTTCTGGCTGATCTGGATCGCCGTCGACGCGGCCGGAGTGCCGCTGCTCCTGCGTGGCGGGTACTACCCATCGGCCGTCATGTACCTCGTCTACGGCGCATTCTGCGTCTGGGGGCTCGCCGCCTGGTGGCGGACGTCGCGCGCCTCCCGTTCGGAGCTGGCACCGATCTCGTCGAACTATGCGGAGGCTGTGGCGTGACCACTTTTGGCACGATCGAACAGGCGATGGCGGAGATCCTCGCCGGCCGACCCGTCGTTGTGGTTGACGACGCCAACCGGGAGAACGAGGGTGACCTGATCTTCGCGGCCGAGCTGGCCACGCCGGAGCTGGTCGCCTTCATGGTCCGCTACACCTCCGGCTACATCTGCGCGTCCCTGACCGAGGACGACTGCGACCGGCTGGATCTGCCACCGATGCACCACACCAACCAGGACCGGCGTGGCACCGCCTACATGGTGACCGTGGACGCTCGCAAGGGCGTGAGCACCGGCATCTCCGCCGCCGACCGGGCACGTGTGATTCGGCTGCTCGCCGACCCCAGCACCACACCGGACGACCTGGCCCGGCCCGGTCATGTGGTACCGCTGCGGGCGCGTGAGGGCGGCGTCCTGCGCCGGACGGGTCACACCGAGGCCGCGACTGACCTGACCCGGCTGGCTGGGCTGCGGCCTGCCGGCGTCCTCTGCGAGCTCGTCAACGACGACGGCACGATGATGCGCGTGCCGGACCTGGAGCGGTTCTGCGCGGAGCACTCACTGGTCCTGGTCACCATCGCGGACCTGGTGATGTACCGGCGACGGACGGAAAAGCAGGTCGAGCTGGTCGCCGAGGCGCGGCTGCCCACCCGGCACGGGGATTTCCGGGTGGCGGGGTACCGCGGCGACTACGACTCGGCCGAGCACGTGGCGTTGGTGATGGGCGATCTCGGCGATGGCCGGGACGTGCTGGTACGGGCGCACTCCGAGTGTCTCACCGGCGATGTGTTCGGCTCGTTGCGGTGCGACTGCGGTCTGCAACTGGACACCGCCATGGAACTGGTCGCCAAGGAAGGGCGCGGCGTCGTGCTGTACATCCGTGGCCACGAGGGGCGCGGCATCGGGCTGCTACACAAGCTGCGGGCGTACCAGCTACAGGATAAGGGCCGGGACACCGTCGAGGCCAACCTGGAACTCGGCCTGCCGGTGGACGCGCGGGACTACGGTACCGGCGCGCAGGTCCTCTACGACCTGGGTGTGCGGTCGATGCGGCTGCTCACCAACAATCCGGCGAAGCGGGCTGGACTGGAGGGCTACGGACTGACCGTGACCGAGCGCGTGGCACTGCCGGTTCAGTCGCACCCGGAGAATGAGCGCTACCTGCGGACCAAACGGGACCGCATGGGACACCTGCTGGGGTAGGTGAGACGACGCTAACGAGGCACCGATGGGGCCCTCGGCGATGGGATTGGAGCATGGGAATGGCGGGTTTCGGGGATGCGGGCATCGATACTGTCGACGCCAAGGGTTTGACCGTCGGGGTGGTCGCTGCCCGCTGGCATGGCGAGCTCACCGACCACATGCTCGATCGGGCCCTCGCCGCCGCCGAGGCGTGCGGGGCCCGTTCCATGGTCGCCCGGGTAGCTGGCTCGGTGGAGCTGCCCGTGGTGGCGCAGGCGCTCGCCCGCCGCTGCGACGTCGTGGTGGCGCTCGGGGTGGTGGTCCGGGGGGACACCGCTCACTTCGACTACGTCTGCCGGTCGGTCACCGACGGGCTCACCCGGGTCGCCTTGGATGAGGGAAAGCCGGTCGGGCACGGTGTGTTGACCGTGGACACGATCGATCAGGCCCGGGACCGGGCGGGGCTGCCCAGTTCGGCGGAGGACAAGGGCTGGGCCGCCACCGTCGCCGTTCTCGACGCGGCACTCGCGGTTCGTGGCTTGGCCGGTACCACCCCGCGGGTGGGCTTCGGGGCCTGAGGTTCCCGGGCGTCGTGGGACGACACGGACCCCGGTGGAGCCGCGTCGGCCGGCCGGTTGCGAGAATCGACCTGTGAAGACGTTCGAGGAGTTGTTCGCCGAGCTGCAGGCCAAGGCCGCTGCCGGCACCCCCGGCTCGGGCACCGTCGCGGCCCTGGACAAGGGGGTGCACTTCGTCGGCAAGAAGGTCGTCGAGGAGGCGGCCGAGTCCTGGCTGGCGGCCGAGCACGAGGGGCCCGAGCGGACCGCCGAGGAGATCTCCCAGCTGCTCTACCAGGTGCAGGTGTTGATGCTCGCCACCGGTCTCGACCTTGAGGACGTCTACCGACATCTGTGAGTTGTCCCCGTGCCAACCCTCCCGCTCTTCCGACAAGGAGCATTCCGCCATGCTGCGAGTCGCGGTACCCAACAAGGGGACCTTGGCCGAGAAGGCCGCTCAGATGCTGCGCGAGGCGGGCTACCGCCAGCGAACCGACCCGAAGGACCTGGTCTGCCGGGATGATGCGAACAATATTGAGTTCTTCTATCTGCGTCCGAAGGACATCGCCACCTACGTCGGCTCCGGGGACCTGGATGTCGGCATCACCGGCCGGGATCTCCTGGTCGACTCCGGTGCGCCCGCAACCGAGGTGGTCGACCTGGGCTTCGGCCAGGCCACCTTCCGGTTCGCCGCCCGACCCGAGGACATCGATACGGCGCAGGACCTGGACGGGCGTCGGGTCGCCACCGCGTACCCCGGCCTGGTGGAGCGGCACCTCGCCGAGCTGGGCGTCAAGGCCGATGTGATCCGCCTGGACGGTGCGGTGGAGAACGCCATCCGGCTGGGCCTCGCCGACGTGGTCGCCGACGTGGTGGAGACTGGTGCCACGCTGCGTCAGGCCGGTCTGGTGGTCTTTGGTGAGCCGCTGCTGCGCTCGTCCGCCGTCCTGGTTTGCCGCTCTGCCGCGCAGCCGCACCCGCAGGGCGAGCTGCTGCTGCGCCGCCTGCACAGCGTGCTCGTCGCCCGGCGTTACGTGATGCTGACCTACGACGTCCCGGCCGACCTGTTGGCGCGGGCCAGTTCGTTGACTCCGGGCATCGAGTCGCCAACCGTCTCCCGGCTGCACCGGGAGGGCTGGGTGGCGGTGCAGGCGATGGTGCTTCGTGACGACGTGCACCGGATTATGGATGAGTTGTACCAGGTTGGCGCCCGCGCGATCCTGGTCACGAACATCCAGGCCTGCCGCCTCTGACCCGGCAGGGGTGCGAACCCGGGACGGTCTTCGCCCGGTCGATCGTCGCCGCGCCCGGCCGTGTGCCGGGCGCGGGCCGCTCGGGCATGGGTGGCAGACTGGTGGGGTGAGCGAAACCGAAGCGGTCCGTATCCGGCCCCGGCGTGTCCGGCTGGTCTGCTGGGCCTCGGCGATTGCCCTGGTGCTGCTGTTCACGGTGCTGGCGATGTCGCTGCACGGGGCGACCGGCAGCGGCTACGGCTCATTTCAACGTGGCGACCAGTTCGGCATGGTCGGCCTCGGTGTGCTCGGCGCATTCGCCTTCCTGCTCTTCACCCGGCCTCGGGTGGAGGCCGACGGGCGGCGGGTCCGGGTGCAGAACGTGATCGGCTCGTACGAGCTGCCCTGGGAGCTCGTTCGTGGCATCCGGTTCGACCGCGGTGCGCCCTGGGCCAGCCTGGAGCTGCACGATGACGACCTGGTGCCGATGCTCGCCCTCCAAGCCGCCGACAAGGAGCTGGCCGTTAACGCGGTCCGCGCGCTACGCCAGCTGCACCAGGCCCGGTTGGCTGAGGGCGCCGCCGGCCGCTGAGGTCGGGTTGGCAGCCGTGCGGGCCGGTTGGCAGTCGTGAGCTGGCGCGCGGTTTTGGAGTGAAGCGGCGCGGGGTGTAGGGTACCGGAGACGACCAGGCCAGCTGCGCTTCGCAGGTGGCTCTGAAAGCGGAGCGCCTGCTCCCACCCGAGTCGCCGTGGGGCGGCCGGGTCCGGTCTCCGATTTCGAGCACGCCTCGGTGTCGGATGCGCGACCATATGATCGTGCCGACCGGTCGAGCGGGCCCCGGCAGCTGCCGGGGCCTTCTGCTTTCCGGGTCGGTTCCCACCCGGGAGCCGCAGGGTCGGCTATGCAGAAGACTCGACTCGAGGAGGCCCCATCAGCGTCGAACCACGCGTGAACGAGCAGATCCGGGCACGTGAGGTCCGACTGGTCGGCCCCGAGGGTGAGCAGGTGGGCATCGTCCCGCTGGAGCGCGCCCTTCAGCTGGCCGCGGACGTCGACCTGGACCTGGTCGAGGTTGCGCCAATGGCGCGCCCGCCGGTGTGCAAGCTCATGGACTTCGGCAAGTTCAAGTATGAGAGCGCACTGAAGGCGCGCGAAGCGCGGCGTAATCAGCAGCAGACCGTCATCAAGGAAATGAAGCTTCGGCCGAAGATCGATCCGCATGACTACGAGACCAAGAAGGGTCACGTGGTGCGGTTCCTCAAGGCCGGCGACAAGGTCAAGGTGACGATCATGTTCCGGGGTCGTGAGCAGAGCCGCCCGGAGCTGGGCTACCGGCTCCTGCGCCGGCTCGAGTCCGAGATCTCGGAGCTGGGTTACGTCGAGGCCGCGCCGAAGCAGGACGGTCGAAACATGATCATGGTGCTCGCACCGCACCGTGCCACCAAGGCTGCCGCCACGGCGGCCCGCGGCGGCGCGCTTCCGCGAGGCGAGCGGGAATCCGGTGCCGCCGCGGCAGCACCGCCGGCCGAGGCGGCCGGACCCGCCGGAACCGCCGGCGAGTAGCAGGGGAGAAGACGTTCCACATGCCGAAGATGAAAAGCCACACCGGGATGGGCAAGCGCGTCCGGGTGACCGGCAAAGGCAAGATCGTGAAGCAGCAGGCCGGCCTGCGCCACAACCTGGAGAAGAAGTCCTCCACCCGTACCCGCCGGCTGACCGGGCTGGTCGAGGTGGCCAAGCCGGATGTCAAGCGCATCAAGAAGCTGCTCGGCCGCTGACGCGCGCCACCCTGAACCAACGAAGGAGCTGAGATGGCACGCGTCAAGCGGGCTGTGAACGCCCAGAAGAAGCGCCGTACCCTGCTGGCGACCGCGAGTGGCTACCGCGGTCAGCGCTCCCGGCTGTACCGCAAGGCCAAGGAGCAGGTGCTGCACTCGATGCAGTACTCCTACCGGGACCGTCGTGACCGCAAGGGCGACTTCCGGCAGCTGTGGATCCAGCGGATCAACGCGGGTGCCCGCGCCAACGGGCTCACCTACAACCGCCTGATCCAGGGCCTCAAGCTGGCCGGTATCGAGGTCGACCGGAAGATCCTGGCCGACCTGGCCGTCAACGACGCCGCCGCCTTCGCGGCGATTGTCGAGAAGGCCCGTGCGGCCGTCGCGGAAGAGGGCACCGGCGGCGCCGCGGCCCAGGCCGCCTGATCCACCCACGGCAGCGCGAGGCGTCTCCCATGCAGTCACGACCGCACGGGAGGCGCCTCGACACCGTTTCCGGACCCCTCACCCCCCGCACCCCACGGATCGTGGCGGCCCGTCGGCTGCACCGCCGCCGGGACCGCGAGGCCACTGGTCGGTTCCTGGCCGAGGGCCCGCAGGCGGTCCGCGAGGCCTTGGCCCGACCGGGCACGGTCCTGGAACTCTTTGGTACGCCGGCAGCCCTGGATCGGTACCGGGACCTGGCCGCTCAGGCTGCCGCCGCTGACCTACCCGTCTCCGAGGCCACCGACGCGGCGCTCGCCGGGCTCGCCGAGACCGTCGCCCCGCAGGGCCTCATCGCCGTCTGCCAACACCTCGACCTACCGCTGGCCACCGCCCTCGCGCGAGCGCCACGGCTGGTCACAGTCCTCGCCGACATCCGTGATCCGGGCAACGCCGGTACGGTCCTGCGTACCGCCGACGCGGCCGGAGCCCAAGCAGTGGTCTTCGCCGGTACGGCCGTCGACCCCTACAACGGCAAGGTGGTGCGGGCGTCGGCGGGCAGCCTGTTCCACGTGGACGTGGTGCGTGCGCCCGATCCGCTTCAGGTCATCGCCGACCTACGGACTGCCGGGCTCGCCGTGTTGGCTACCACCGGATACGGCGCGGACGACCTGGACGACCTGGCCGATGCCGGCCGGTTGGCCGCCCCCACCGCCTGGGTGTTTGGCTCCGAGGCGCACGGCTTGCCAGTCGAGCTGACCGCGGCCGCCGAGGCCCGGGTCCGGGTACCGCTGCATGGGCGGGCCGAGAGCCTTAACCTGGCTGCCGCAGCGGCGGTGTGCCTGTACGCTTCAGCGAGAGCGCAGCGTCGGCCGTCGCCCCCGCACGCGGTTGCGGCGGTAGCCGCGGTCGAGGACGTAGCCGCGGTTGAGGACGTAGCCGCGATCGAGACAGCAAAGGAGAGCGGCCGCCCGTGAACGCGCAACGGCGTTCGTTTAGCCAGCCCGCCGGTGTCGGCGGGCGGCGGGCCTGACCCGCTCTCCACACGACTCCCACCGGCGGGCTGCGGCACAGCCGCGCGTCCGTAGACTCGCTTCGCCGCCTGACGAGGTCGGCGCCGCCGTGAGGGAGTGCCTGTACGCCATGTCCTACCGCAACGACCCGTACGACCCGAAGCAGGTCGCCCTGCTCGACCCGGCCGCACTGGCCGAGGCTGTCACCACCGCCGAGGCAGCGTTCGCCGCTGCCGCCAATCCGGATCAGCTGACCGCGCTGCGTCCGGCCCATCTCGGGGACCGGGCCCCGGCGTCGCTGGCCCGACGTGAGATCGGCGCGCTGCCGCCGGCCGCCAAGGCCGACGCCGGCAAGCGGGTCAACGAGGCCCGCCGGTCGATCGAGAGCGCCTACACCGCGCGCGCGCAGGTACTGGAGCGGGAGCAGGCCGAGCGGATGCTGGTCGAGGAGCGGGTGGATGTCACCCTGCCGGCCGATCGGCGTCCCTCCGGGGCCCGCCACCCGGTCAGTACGTTGATGGAGCAGATCACCGACTTCTTCGTCGGAATGGGCTATGAGGTGGCCGAGGGCCCCGAGGTCGAGTTGGAGTGGACCAACTTCGACGCGCTCAACATCCTGCCGGACCACCCGGCGCGGGGGTTGATGGACACCTTCCACGTCGCGCCGGAGGACTCCGGCATGGTGCTGCGAACCCACACCTCGCCGGTGCAGGCGCGGACGATGTTGACCCGCACGCCGCCGATCTACGTGATCTGCCCGGGTCGGGTCTACCGAACCGACGAGTTGGACGCCACCCATGCGCCGGTCTTCCACCAGGTGGAGGGCCTGGTGGTGGATCGCGGCATCACGATGGCGCACCTGCGGGGCACCCTGGACCACTTTGCCCGGGCGATGTTCGGGCCGGAGGCGCGAACCCGCTTCCGGCCGCACTACTTCCCGTTCACGGAGCCGTCGGCGGAGTTCGACGTGTGGTTCCCGGAGCATCGCAAGGGTGCGCAGTGGGTCGAGTGGGGCGGCTGCGGCATGGTGAACCCGCGGGTGTTGCGGGCCTGCGGCATCGACCCGGAGGTCTACTCCGGATTCGCTTTCGGTATGGGCATCGACCGCACGGTCATGTTCCGGCACGGCGTCGGTGACATGCGGGACCTGGTGGAGGGGGACGTCCGGTTCACCCGGGCGTTCGGGTACGGCGCGTAGGCGCGGGCACGAGTTACGGAGACGGTGATCTGAGTCATGCGAGTTTCTGTCAGTTGGCTGCGTGAGTACGTTGACCTGCCGGCGCATCTGACCCCGGCCGACCTCGAGCAGTCCCTGGTCGGTCTTGGTCTCGAGGTGGAGTCCATCGTGGACCTGGCCGGTACGGTCACCGGGCCGCTGGTCGTCGGCGAGGTGCGGGAGATTGAGGAGCTGACCGGCTTCAAGAAGCCGATTCGCTTCTGTCGGGTGGACGTGGGTGACGCCAACGGCACCGGCGAGTTGCAGGAGATCGTCTGCGGGGCGCGCAACTTCGCGGTCGGTGACCGGGTGGTGGTGATCCTCCCCGGCGGGGTGCTGCCCGGTAACTTCGCGATCGGGGCGCGCCGGACGTACGGGCGTAACTCCAGGGGCATGATCTGCTCGGCGAAGGAACTGGGCCTGGGCGACGACCATGCCGGCATCATTGTGCTGCCGGGCTCCAGCCCCGCCAAGCCGGGCGACGACGCCCGCCCCGTGGTTGGCCTCGACGACGTGGTGGTCGAGGTGGAGCTGACCCCGGACCGGGGTTACCAGATGTCGGTGCGGGGGATCGCCCGGGAGCTGTCGCACGCGTTCGGGGTGCCGTTTCGGGATCCGGGGCTCGCGTCCGCCCCGGCCGGGACCGAAGCGCCCGCGTACCCGGTGGAGGTGCGGGATCCCGTCGGCTGTGACCGGTTCGCGGCGCGGATGGTACGTGGCGTCAACCCGGCCGCGCCGTCGCCGGCCTGGATGGTCCAACGGCTCACCACCGCCGGCATTCGCAGCCTCTCGCTGCCGGTCGATATCACCAACTACGTGATGCTCGAGCTGGGCCAGCCGATGCACGCCTTCGACGCGGACCGGATCACCGGCTCGCTGGTGGTCCGCCGGGCCGTGGCGGGGGAGCAGTTGACCACCCTGGACGGGGTGGTGCGCACGCTCGTCGCCGAGGACATGGTGATCTCTGATGCGGGGCTGCCGAATCCGAACCCGGCTGCGGGCGCGGACGCCGGTGCCCCGATTTCGCTCGCTGCCGTCATGGGTGGGGAGAGCAGCGAGGTGGTCGCGGAGACCAGCAACGTGTTGTTCGAGGCGGCCCACTGGGATCCGGTGATGGTGGGGCGCACCGCCCGCCGGCACCGGCTGTTCAGCGCGGCAGCCAAGCGGTGGGAGCGGGGCGTCGACCCAGCCCTGCCGTTGGTTGCCATCGACCGGGCGGTGCGGCTGCTGGTGGAGCATGGCGGCGGCGCGACCGGTGCGGAGATCCTCGATATCGATCATCGAACGTCGCCGGTACCGGTGGTCATGCCGGCGGACCTGCCGTCTCGACGGGTCGGGGTGGCCTACCCGGCGGACCGGGTGGCTGCCCTGCTCACCGAGATCGGCTGCACGGTTGCCGCCGGCCCGGATCAGCTCACCGCGGATCCGGGTGAGGTGGGTGTCGCCGCTGGTGGCGCGGTCTCGTTCGTGGTTACCCCGCCGACCTGGCGACCCGACCTGACCGACCCGGCCGACCTGGTCGAGGAGGTGGTCCGTCTCGACGGCTACGACCGGGTGCCGGCGGTGCTGCCGGTGGCCCCCGCCGGCCGGGGCTTGACCTGGCAGCAGCGGCGCCGGCGGGCGGTGGCCAGGATGCTCGCCGACCGGGGGTACGTGGAGGTGCTCTGCTCGCCGTTCGTGGCGGTCGAGCTGGCCGACCAGCTGGGCCTGCCGGCCGGCGATGCGCGGCGGCGGGCGGTGCGGCTGGCCAACCCGCTGTCGGAGGAGGAGCCGGCGCTGCGGACGACGCTGCTTGGTCCGCTGCTCGGTGTGCTCCGGCGGAACCTGGGCCGGGGCCAGCGGGACCTCGCGCTGTACGAGATCGGGACGGTCTTCCACCCGCGGACCGAGGCCGGCACTCCGCCGCGGATGGGGGTGGAGCACCGGCCGTCGGACGCGGAGCTCGCCGCCGCCGATGCGGTGCTGCCGGAGCAGCCCCAGCACGTCGCCGTGGTGCTCGCCGGTGAGGTCGAGCCGGGTGGCTGGTGGGGCGAGGGGCGCCCGGCCGGCTGGGCGGACGCGGTCGAGGCGGCCCGGACGGTGCTCGCCGCCGCCGGTATTCCCGAGGACCGGGTGACCGTGCGGGCCGTGGAGCACGCCCCCTGGCACCCCGGGCGCTGTGCGCAGCTGGTGGTGGACGGCGTGACTGTCGGGTACGCGGGGGAGCTGCATCCGGCGGTGATCGCCGGGTTGGAGTTGCCCCGCCGTACCGCGGCGATGGAGCTGGACCTGGACGCGGTCCCGGCGGCCCCGGTGCGGCAGGCCCCGGTGATCTCGTCCTTCCCGCCCGCCCTGATCGATGTGGCGCTGGTGGTCGATGTCGACGTGCCGGTCGCCCAGGTGCAGGGGGCGCTGGTGGAGGGGGCCGGCGAGCTGTTGGAGTCGGTCCGGCTCTTCGACGTGTACGCCGGTGAGCAGCTCGGCGCGGGTCGTCGGTCGTTGGCGTACAAGCTGACCTTCCGTGCGCCGGATCGGACGCTGACGGTGGAGGAGGCGGTCGCGGCGCGGGACGCGGCGGTTGCCGCTGTCGCGGAGCGTTTCGGCGCAACCCTCCGGGGCGTGTGAGGGGCACCGACCTCGCCCGTATCCCCTGTTTGGTGCGCTCTCCCGGGCCCGCGTCGCAACCGCGACGCGGGCCCTTCCGCGTGGGGCTGCCGGTGATCCGAAACACGACTTCATCACCATGCACTGCTTTGTATGATCATGCAGTCGCTGCTAACCTTCACTGCATTGTCATACGGAGGTAGGTATGGGGATCCGAGTTGCGGTCGCTGGGGCGAGCGGTTACGCCGGGGGAGAACTGCTGCGCCTGATCACCGGGCACCCGGAGTTCGACCTGGTCGCCGCCACCGCGCACAGCCAGGCCGGACACCGGTTGGACACCGTGCATCCGCAGCTGACCGGGCTGGAATTGGTTCTGGCCGAGACCGACCCGGCTGCCCTGGCCGATGCCGACCTGGTTTTCCTGGCGCTGCCGCACGGTGAGTCGGCAACGCTGGCCGCGCAGTTGCCGCCAAAGGTGCGCGTGGTTGACCTCGGTGCCGATCACCGGTTGGCCGACCCGTACGCGTGGGCCAACTACTACGGCGGTACCCACGCCGGGCAGTGGACCTACGGTCTGCCCGAGCTGCCGGGCCAGCGCGAGCGGATCGCCGCCACGACCCGGGTGGCCAACCCCGGCTGCTACGCCAGCGCCATCGTCCTGGCGCTCGCCCCGCTGATCGCCGCCGGTGCGGCTCAGCCGGCCGACGTGGTGGTGGTGGCCGCCTCCGGTGCCTCGGGCGCCGGTCGCGCCGCCAAGGCGCACCTGATCGCCGGTGAGGTCATGGGTGACCTGTCGCCGTACCGGGTCGGTGCGCACCAGCACGTTCCGGAGATCAAGCAGGCGACCGGGGCGACCAGCCTGTCGTTCACCCCGGTGCTGGCGCCGATGCCACGGGGGATCCTCGCGACCGTCACCGCCGTGCCCGTACGCGACGTCGACCCGCAGGCGGTGCTCGCCGAGGCGTACGCGGACGCGCCCTTCGTGCACGTGCTGCCCGAGGGGCGGTGGCCACACACCGCCGCGACCCTCGGCTCCAACTCCTGCCACCTGCAGGCGACCGTTGACGTGGACGCCGGGCGGTTGATCGTGGTCAGCGGCCTGGACAACCTCGGTCGGGGCGCGGCCGGGCAGGCCGTGCAGAACGCCAACATCATGCTCGGTCTGCCGGAGACCACCGGTCTGTCTGTCTGGGGAGTTAGCCCATGAGCGTCACGACTCCCCGCGGATTCCGGGCGGCCGGAGTGTCCGCCGGGCTCAAGGAGGGTGGGGCGGCCGATGTCGCCCTGGTCGTCAACGACGGCCCGCACGCCGGGGCGGCCGGTGTCTTCACCAACAACCGGGTGAAGGCCGCACCGGTGCTCTGGACCCAGCAGGTCGTCCAGGGCGGTCTGGTCCGCGCCGCGGTACTCAACTCGGGCGGCGCCAACGCCTGCACCGGCCCCGGCGGCTTCCAGGACACCCACGCCACCGCGGAGCACACCGCGGCGGTGCTGACCGCCGTCGCCCCCGGCTCGAGCCTCGGTGCGGGTGAGGTGGCCGTCTGCTCCACCGGTCTGATCGGCGAGCGGCTGCCCATGGACCGGCTCCTGCCCGGAGTGCGTACGGCAGTCGGGACGTTGAGCCAGGATGGGGGCCCGGCAGCCGCCGAAGCCATCATGACCACCGACTCCCGGCCGAAGAACGGGGTCGCACACGGTGCGGGTTTCACCGTGGGTGGCATGGCCAAGGGCGCGGGCATGCTCGCCCCGGCGATGGCCACGATGCTCAGCGTGCTCACCACCGACGCGGTGGCTGACCCGGAGACCCTGGACGCGGCGTTGCGGGCCGCCTGCCGGGTCACCTTCGACCGGGTCGACTCGGACGGGTGCATGTCCACCAACGACACGGTGCTACTGCTGGCCAGCGGTGCGAGCGGCGTCGTGCCCACCGAGGCCGAGCTGACCGCCGTGGTCACCGCCGTCGCTCACGACCTCGCGCAGCAGCTCGTCGCCGACGCCGAGGGCGCCACCAAGCAGATCACGATCGACGTGGTCGGCGCGGCGAGCGAGGACGACGCCGTCGAGGTGGGCCGGACCGTGGCCCGGAACAACCTGGTCAAGACCGCGCTGTTCGGCAACGACCCGAACTGGGGACGAATCCTCGCCGCGGTCGGCACCACCGCTGCGGCGTTCGAGCCAGAGCGGGTCGATGTGGCCGTGAACGGGGTGTGGGTGTGCCGGGACGGCGCCGCCGCCGAGGATCGGTCGAAGGTCGACCTCGGGGGCGTGGACGTCACCATCTGCATCGACCTGCGGGCAGGCGCGGCCGCGGCGACAATCTGGACCAACGACCTGTCACACGGGTACGTGCACGAGAACTCGGCGTACTCGTCGTGACCACGAGGATCGCCGTGTGTTGGTGCGGCACCGCAACCTTGGACGGAAGGAAGGTTCGGGCATGAGTGTCACCGCGGATCTCACCGGCGCTCAGGCCAAGGCCGCCACCCTGATCGAGGCGCTGCCGTGGCTGGCCCGTTTCGCGGGTTCGTGCGTCGTGGTCAAGTACGGCGGCAACGCCATGGCCGACCCAGAGCTGCGGCGGGAGTTCGCCGCGGACATGGTCTTTCTCCGCTACGCGGGCCTGAAGCCGGTCGTGGTGCACGGGGGCGGCCCGCAGATCTCGGTCATGCTGGACCGGCTCGGCATCGACAGCGAGTTCCGGGGTGGGCTGCGGGTCACCACCCCGGAGGTGATGGACGTGGTCCGGATGGTGCTCCTGGGCCAGGTCGGCCGGGAACTGGTCGGGCTGATCAACGCGCACGGTCCGTTCGCCATGGGGCTCTCCGGCGAGGACGGGGGTCTGTTCACCGCGGTCCGACGGCAGGCGTACGTCGATGGGCAGCCGGTCGACATCGGCCAGGTCGGCGATGTGGAGTCGGCGGACATCTCGGCGGTGACCCACCTGCTCGAGGCCGGCCGGATCCCGGTGCTCTCGACGGTGGCCCCGGATGCGGACGGCGTGCCGCACAACCTCAACGCGGACACCGCCGCCGCGGCCCTGGCGATCGCCCTGCGGGCGCGCAAGCTGGTCGTCCTGACCGATGTGCCGGGCCTGTACGCGAACTGGCCGGACCGGTCCAGCCTGGTCAGTGAGGTCACCGCGGACGAACTGGCGAAGCTGCTGCCGTCCCTGGAGTCGGGGATGGTCCCCAAGATGGAGGCGTGCCTGCGGGCGGTGCGCGGGGGCGTGCCCGCCGCGCATGTCGTGGACGGGCGGGTCGCGCACTCCGTGTTGCTAGAGATTTTCACCTCGGAAGGCTTCGGAACCATGGTGACTCCCGGATGAGCCCGCTCCGTGACCGCTGGCAAGAATCCATGATGGACAACTACGGCACGCCGCCGCTGGCGTTGGTCGGCGGGGCCGGCGCCGTCGTGGTCGACGAGGCTGGCCAGGAGTACGTGGACCTGGTCGGCGGTATCGCCGTCAACACCCTGGGCCACGCCCACCCGGCGGTGGTGTCCGCCGTCTCGACACAGGTCGCCACGCTGGGGCACGTGTCAAACCTGTACGTCGCCGAGCCGCCGGTGGCCCTGGCCGAGCTTCTGCTCGCCCTCGCCGGCCGGCCGGGACGGGTCTTCTTCGCCAACTCGGGCGCCGAGGCGAACGAGACGGCATTCAAGATCTCCCGGCTCACCGGACGTACCGAGGTCGTCGCGACCCGCGGCGGCTTCCACGGCCGCACCATGGGGGCGTTGGCGCTTACCGGCCAGCCGGCCAAGGCCGACCCGTTCCGTCCACTGCCCGACGCCGTCACCCACGTCGAGTACGGCGACAGCGCCGCACTGGCGGCGGCCGTCACCGACGCGACCGCGATGGTGATCCTGGAGCCGATCCAGGGGGAGAACGGTATCGTCGTACCGCCCGCCGGCTACCTCGCGGAGGCCCGTCGGATCACCGCCGAGCATGGCGCCCTGCTGGTGCTCGACGAGGTGCAGACCGGGATCGGCCGTACCGGGCACTGGTTCGCCCACCAGGCCGAGGGCATCGAACCAGACATGATGACGCTCGCCAAGGGCCTCGGCGGTGGCCTGCCGCTCGGCGCCTGCATCGCCTTCGGTCCCGCCGCCGACCTCCTGCGCCCCGGCTCACACGGCACCACCTTCGGGGGGAACCCGATCAGCTGCGCCGCCGGGCTGGCGGTGCTGTCCACGATCGCCGGCACCGGGCTGCTCGACCACGTCGAGCGGGTCGGCGCCCAGCTACGGCGAGGTATCCAGGCGCTCAACCATCCACTGGTCGCCGAGGTGCGGGGCGCCGGCCTACTTCTCGGGATCGTGCTGACCGCGCCGGTCGCGGCGGTCACCGTCGAGGCGCTGCGGGAGGCGGGCTTCCTGGTCAACGCGGTGCAGCCGGGCATCGTCCGGCTCGCCCCACCGCTGATCCTCACCGCCGACCAGGCCGACGCCTTCCTGGCCGCCCTGCCGGCCGCCCTCGACGCGACCCGCGCCGCCGCCGGCTCGACCCCGGTCGCCGGGCCCCGGTCAACGGGCCCGGGCAACCCCGGTCCGCCGGCCCGACCGGCCAGAATTCCGACCCCGATCACCCCAACCACAACGGAGGTCAGGGCATGATCCGGCACTTCCTTCGGGACGACGACCTAACCCCTGCCGAACAGGCGACCGTGCTCGACCTGGCCGCCGGCATGAAGGCGGACCGCTTCGGGTACCGGCCCCTGGCCGGCCCGCGATCGGTGGCGGTGCTCTTCGACAAGCAGAGCCTGCGTACCCGGATGTCCTTCGACGCCGGCATCGCCGAGCTGGGCGGGCATCCGATGGTGGTGGACAGCCAGGTGACCCACCTCGGCCGTGGCGAGACCCTCGCCGACGCGGGACGGGTGCTGTCCCGCTACGTGGCGGCGATCGTGCTGCGGACCCACGGGGACGAACGGATCGCCGAGATCGCCGCGCATGCCACCGTGCCGGTGGTCAACGCGCTCACCGACACGTACCACCCGTGCCAGCTCCTGGCTGACCTTCTCACCATCCGCGAACGCTTCGGCGGCACCGCCGGACGGACGCTGGCGTACGTGGGCGACACGGCGAACAACATGTGCCACTCGTACCTGCTGTCCGGCGCCGCCGCCGGCATGCACGTCCGGATCGCCGGGCCCGTCGGGTTCAGCCCGGACCCAGCCGTGCTGGCCCGGGCGGAGAAGATCACCGCCGGCACCGGCGGGTCGGTGCGCACCGGCACCGACCCGGTGGTCGCGGTCCGCGACGCCGACGTGGTCGCCACCGACACCTGGACCTCGATGGGACAGGAAGCCGACGGGCTGGACCGGGTCATCCCGTTCCGCCCGTACCAGGTCAACACCGCGCTGCTCGCACACGCCGCGCCGCACGCGATCGTGCTGCACTGCCTGCCCGCGCACCGCGGTGACGAGATCACCGATGAGGTGCTCGACGGCCCGCAGAGCGCCGTCTTCGATCAGGCGGAGAACCGGCTGCACGCCCAGAAGGCGCTGTTGACGTTCCTCCTCCGGACATCCCTGGACGCACCGGCGTCGGGCGGCACCATCAGGCAGACGGCATGACCGCCCCGCTGACCCGCGCCGCCCGGCACGCCCGCATCGTCGAGCTGATCCGGGACAAGGCGATCCACTCGCAGACCGAGCTGGGCGACCTGTTGGCCGGTGACGGTATCCAGGCCACCCAGGCGACCCTCTCCCGGGATCTCAAGGAACTCGGCGCGGTGACCGTACGCGGCGGTGACGGACGCGGCGTCTATCTGATCCCAGAGGACGGCCAGCGTCCGTTGCGGGAGGCCGAGACCGCCCCGGCGCGTCTCGTGCGCCTGCTGCGCGAGCTGCTCAACGGGGTTGACGCCAGCGGCAACATCGCTGTGCTCCGTACCCCGCCCGGCGCGGCCCAGTTCCTGGCCAGCGCGTTGGACCGCGCAGGCCTGCCCGAGGTCGTCGGCACGATCGCCGGCGACGACACCATCCTCGTCGTGGCCCGCGAGGCCGACGGCGGAGCCGCGCTCGGCGACCAACTCGCCGGCTGGGCCCGCCGCGAAGACAACGTTGAAAGGAGCACACACCATGACTGAGCGGGTCGTTCTCGCGTACTCCGGAGGGCTGGACACCTCCGTCGCGATCCCGTACCTGGCCGAGCAGACCGGCGCCGAAGTGATCGCCGTGGCGGTCGACGTCGGGCAGGGCGGTGAGGACCTGGAGGCGATCCGGCAGCGGGCGCTCGACTGCGGGGCCGTGGAGTCCGAGCTGGTTGACGCGCGTGAGGAGTTCGCCGCCGAGTACTGCCTGCCCGCGGTCCGCGCCAACTCCCTCTACATGGACCGGTACCCGCTGGTCTCCGCCCTGTCCCGGCCGCTGATCGTCAAGCACCTGGTGGCCGCTGCCCGCAAACACGGCGGCACCATCGTGTCGCACGGGTGCACCGGCAAGGGCAACGACCAGGTTCGCTTCGAGGTCGGCCTGGGGGCGCTCGCCCCGGATCTGCGGATCGTCGCCCCAGCCCGGGACTTCGCCTGGACCCGGGACAAGGCGATCGCGTTCGCCGAGGAGAAGGGGCTGCCGATCGACGTGTCGGCGAAGTCGCCCTACTCGATCGACCAGAACCTGTGGGGCCGTGCCGTCGAGACCGGCTTCCTGGAGGACATCTGGAACCCGCCGATCGAGGACCTGTACTCGTACACCGCTGACCCGGCCGAGCCGCGGGACGCCGACGAGGTCGTCATCACCTTCGACGCCGGCAACCCGGTCGCCATCGACGGGGAGACGGTCACCCCGTACCAGGCGATCCTGGAGCTGAACCGGCGTGCCGGCGCGCAGGGCGTCGGCCGGCTGGACATGGTCGAGGACCGGCTCGTGGGGATCAAGAGCCGCGAGGTGTACGAGGCGCCGGGCGCGATCGCGCTGATCACCGCCCACCAGGAGCTGGAGGCGGTCACCGTCGAGCGGGACCTCGCCCGGTTCAA
Source organism: Salinispora tropica CNB-440 (assembly GCF_000016425.1). Taxonomy (GTDB): domain Bacteria; phylum Actinomycetota; class Actinomycetes; order Mycobacteriales; family Micromonosporaceae; genus Micromonospora; species Micromonospora tropica. The sequence goes on from NC_009380.1 coordinate 2,162,737, forward strand.
GCGCAGCGTGGACCAGCGCTGGGGCGAGCTGGTCTACGACGGCCTGTGGTTCTCTCCGCTGAAGGACGCGCTGGACGCCTTCGTCGACGACGCGCAGCAGCACGTCTCCGGCGAGGTACGGCTCACCCTGCACGGCGGGCGGGTCACCGCCACCGGCCGGCGGTCCGAGGCCAGCCTGTACGACTTCGGCATGGCCACCTACGACACCGGTGACACCTTCGACCAGTCCCTGGCCAAGGGGTTCGTGCAGCTGTGGGGCCTGCCCAGCAAGTTGTCGGCGGCGCGGGACGCCCGGCTGGGTGGGGCGCGGTGAGCGCTGCCACAATGGGCGGGGTGGACGACAAGAGCCTGACCGAGAACAGCGCAGCCACCAATCGGACCAGCCTGTGGGGAGCCCGCTTCGCGGGCGGCCCGGCCGAGGCACTCGCCCGGCTGTCGGTGAGCGTGCAGTTCGATTGGCGGCTCGCCCCCTACGACCTCGCGGGATCCCGGGCGCACGCCCGGGTCCTGGCCGGTGCCGGCCTGCTGGACGCCGAGGAGCTGGGACAGATCCTGGCGGCCCTGGACGACCTGGAGGCCGCCTGCGCCGCCGGCACGTTCCGGCCCACGGTTGACGACGAGGACGTGCACACCGCCCTGGAGCGGGGGCTGCTGGAACGACTCGGCCGGCTCGGCGGCAAACTGCGCGCCGGCCGCTCCCGCAACGACCAGGTCGCCACGGACCTGCGGCTCTACCTGCGCGACCACGCCCGGGGCGTGGCCGCTGCGCTGGTCGAGCTGGCCGAGGCGTTGGTCGAGCAGGCCGGACGGCACGTGGACACCGCAACACCGGGCATGACGCATCTGCAGCCCGCCCAGCCGGTCACCTTCGGGCACTGGCTGCTCGCCCATGTGCAGCCGCTGCTGCGCGACCTCCAGCGGCTGCGTGACTGGGACCACCGCACCGCGGTCAGTCCGCTCGGAGCCGGTGCCCTCGCCGGCTCCGGCCTGCCGCTGGACCCGATGGCGGTCGCCCGGGAACTCGGCTTCCGCACGTCCTTCGCCAACTCGATGGACGCCGTGGCCGACCGGGACTTCGTCGCCGAGTTCCTCTTCACCACCGCGCTGATCGGCGTGCACCTGTCTCGTCTCGGCGAGGAGGTGGTGCTGTGGACGTCGCGGGAGTTCGGTTGGGTGGAGCTGGATGACGCCTTCGCCACCGGCTCGTCGATCATGCCGCAGAAGAAGAACGCGGACATCGCCGAGTTGGCCCGAGGCAAGTCCGGCCGGCTCGTCGGCGGGCTGGTGAACGTGCTCACCATGCTCAAGGGCCTGCCGATGACCTACGACCGGGACATGCAGGAGGACAAGGAGCCCGCCTTCGACGCGGTGGACACGCTGGAGCTGCTCCTGCCGGCCCTCGCGGGGATGATCTCCACGATGACGGTACGGGTCGACCGGCTGGTCGCCGCCGCGCCGGAGGGCTTCTCGCTCGCCACCGAGGTGGCCGACTGGCTGGTCCGCCGTGAGGTGCCGTTCCGCGAGGCACACGAGATCACCGGCCGGTTGGTGGCGCTCTGCGTGGCCCGGGACTGCGCGCTCGACGAGGTCTCCGACGCCGACCTCGCCGCGGTCAGCGAGCACCTCGACCCGTCGGTGCGCGACGTGCTGTCGGTCCGGAGCGCGCTCGCCGCCCGCATCACCCCCGGCTCCACCGGCCCGGGACCGGTCGCCGACCAGCTCGCCGCCGCCGCCGACCAGCTCGCCGGCTGGCGGGAGTGGGCCGCCGAACGGGTCGTCCCCCGCTGACCAGCGCACCGAAGGTGTGGGCTACCCGCGCGGGCAGCCCACACCTCCCGGGGTAGCGTCGCGGCTGTGACGGCGTACCCCGAACCCGCGGATGGTCTCGCGCAGCTGGCGGGCCTGCTCGCCGGGCCGGTCGTGCCGGCGGCGCGGAGCCTGCTCGGCGTCCAGCTCGACGCCGGCGGGGTCACCCTCCGCATCACCGAGGTCGAGGCGTACGCGGGCACGGCCGAGGACCCGGCCTCGCACGCCCACCGGGGGCGTACTCCCCGCAACGCGGCGATGTTCGGCCCGGCCGGGCACGTCTACGTCTACTTCACGTACGGCATGCACTGGGCTCTGAACGTGGTGACGGGGCCGGAAGGCGAGGCCGCGGCGGTGCTGGTGCGGGCGGGGGAGGTCGTCACCGGCCACGCCCAGGCCCGGTCCCGTCGTCCGACGGCACGATCCGACCGCGAGCTCGCGCGAGGCCCGGCCCGGCTCTGCGCCGCGCTGGGCATCGACCGGTCGGCGTACGGGCGGTACCTGCTCGGCGACGGCCCGATTCGGCTGCGTCCACCCCTCGAACCGGTGCCGGAAACGGCCGTGGCGGCCGGGCCACGGGTCGGTGTCACCGGGGCGCACGACGTGCCGTGGCGGTTCTGGATCGCCGGTGACCCGACCGTCAGCGCCTACCGCCGCCACGTACCCCGGCGACGGCCGGTTCGCCCCGGTGCCCGATAGCGCGAAGGCCCGACTCGCAGGGAGTCAGGCCTTCGTGCTGGTGGTGGGTCAGTGCTGCTCGGGGAGCTGCGCGACGAACGCCCGCCACGCTGCCGGCCCGAACACCAACGCTGGCCCGGTCGGGTCCTTGCTGTCCCGGACGCCGACGATGCCGAAAAGGTTGTCGGCGACCTCGACACATGCCCCGCCATTGGAGCTGCTACGGGTGCTCTTGCGCCACTGGGCGCTGCTCAGGTCAGCCATGATCGCGCTTTCAGGAAGTCGATGGTTTGGTTACGTGGAAGCGCAACCGACCTTACGGTATCCCAGACCGCCCACAGCATCGCCACGTCCTTCGTGATGCGGCCTGCGGCCTGGTCGTCCACGTAGCCGACATCATCACCGTCCGGTGAGGTGGCGATGACAAACGGTCCGGCTTGACCTGGGTGTAGGCCGGCGTCAAGCGGTAGTACGTGCACCATGACGTTCGGTTGTTGAGCCATCATCATGAGGTGATCGAGCTGAGGCTCCATGATCTCTCGTGCGCCACGGCGCAGTGCGGCCTCGTCGATCACGAAAACGGACAGCGGCCGTCGGGGACGCTCGAACACGGCGGCCTGCCGCTGTAGTCGGATGCCGATGTGGTTCTCCACATCGCTGATCAGGGGGCCGCTGCTGAGGACGGCGCGGGCGTACTCCTCGGTTTGTAGCAGCCCTGGCAGCACAGCCGACTCAAACCACCGTAGCCCAACGGCGTCTCGTTCGACTTCGGTCCACGGGCGGAACCAGGCGGGCTCCTTGCGTCTCTGAGCGTCCGGCCAGAGATCGAATACGTCCCGCTTGAGGAGCTCGGCCACCTGGGCACGGTGCCGCGTCTGAGGTATCCGTCCCTGGGTCACCCACCGGGCAACGGTCTTCGGGTCAACTCCAACCCGAGCAGCGATGCTGTCGGCGGTTTCGCCCGCCTCGGCCATGGCAATCTGTACGACACGGTTCATTCCAGACCCCATTGTGTTCGTCCCAGATGTTCTGAGCACATAGTGCTACGCGGTGTTGCTGTGCCGCAACCCTCCGGCATGGTGCTTTGTAGATGGCGTGGGCCGGTAGAGGTGCTTGAGCCCGCCGGAGGCGCTGTCGGACCGTCCCCCGTATCCAAGGGTGTGGGGGTCGGTCTACCAACACCCATTCACGTCCGGGAGTCTGTAATGCCAGCCACCACCGAACAGCTATCAGTCGGGGATACCGGAATCGTGTCCACTAACTCGATCAACCACAGTGGGTATAAGGATGCGGTGCCAGAGGATCCAGAGCGTTTGCTGGGGGTGGGGGCTGGCGATCGTGCGGTGGGTCGTGCGCGGGTGTACTACACCTCCTATCCGGGCGTCGATGTACTTGAGGCTGTCCTCGCCGGACTGAGGAGCCTGTGATGGACGGCGACAACCCACCCGTCGATCGGCGCGCACATCCCGACCCCCACGGCACGCCTCCGTTGCCCGACGGCGACCGGGTGCAGGCGACCACACCGACCACGCCCGCACCGCCAGCCACCACCCGGCACCGGGTGATCGCGGCGCTCATCCTGGTGATCGTCGTGGCCGCCATCATGATCCGGGTGCTGCGATGACGACCAGCCCCTGGCCCCCACGCCCGATTCCGGGGGACACCACCGCGGACCGGCCACACCTTCCGATGCGGCCCCTGTGGGGATGCGACACCTGCCGGGCCGAGTGGCCCTGCCCGGCGGCCAGAGCCGCCCTCCTGGTCGAGTACCGCGACAACCTGGTTGCGCTGCGCGTTTACCTGAGCGCGCTGATGACCGAGGCGGATCCGCAGCTATCAAAGGTCAACAAGGCGACCGACCTCTATCGCCGCTTCATATCGTGGGCATGAAGGGCTGTCACACGCGAACAATGGCACCGGACCGTTCAGGCCGAAACCATCAAAACGACCGGGCCCAACGACGAACACCCCAGCCGTCCACGGCTGGGGTGTTCCGATGAGCTTTCGCGCCCGAGCGGGACCGGTGGCCGTCAGCCCTGATCGGTCAGCGTGCTCGACCGTACGGGTGGGCCACGAGCACCGGACAGTGGGCGTGCTGCACCAGAGACTGGCTGACCGAGCCGAGCAGCATCCCGGTGAACCCGCCCCGCCCCCGGCTGCCCACGACCATCAGGGCAGCGTCCCGGCTCGCGTCGATCAGCGCCTGGTCCGGCTTCTCCGCCCGCAGCTGTCGGGTGGTCACGGTCAGCCCCGGATGGCTGCCGCGGACCGCCGCCGCAGCGGTGTCGAGCACCTCCGCGGCGTCGGTCGCACCGGGTGGGTGGACGTGCACCAGCACCAGCTCGGTCTGTTGCCGGGTGGCCTCGTCGGCTGCCTGCCCGACCGCCACCTCCGCCAACTCCGACCCATCCACCCCGACCAGCACCGGCCCGCCCACCGCAATCGGCCCCTCGGTGGGGCGGACCACCAGCACCGGGCTCTGGGCGTGCGCCGTGACCTGAGAACCGACCGAGCCGAGCAGCAGCCCGGCGAAGCCGCCGTGACCCCGGCTACCCACCACGACCAGCTCCGCTCGGCGGGACTCCTCCACCAGCGTGGCTCCCGGCCCGCCGGCGACCTGCCGTACCTCGGTGGTCAGCCCGGGCCAGCGGTCGGCCAGGTCGGCCGCTAGCTGATCCAGCATCGACTGCGCCTCGTCGTTCGGCTTCGGAATTCCCAACTCGTACGGGTTGATCGGAACCCCGTACCCCGACGGATGCAGGTAGCCGTGCACCAGGTGCAGCGGTCGCGACCGCAGCACCGCGGCGCGGGCGGCATGCTCCGCCGCCACCAGGCTCGACGGTGAGCCGTCCACTCCTACCACTACGGGTCGGTTCATCAGCACCCCTTTCGGACTCGATCGGCCTATTGTCCCCTGGGCCGGTGCGGCTGGCCCGGTCGTTGCGGGCAACGAACGTCGACGAGGACGCCTCGTGCGTGCCGCGCCCGTACGGCTATCCGGTGGGGCGTCGGACGATGGCCAGTGGGCTGTGCCCGTGATGCAGGACCGCGTGGCTGACCGAGCCGAGTAGCAGCCCGCCGAGGGCGCCGCGCCCGTGTGCGCCGACGACCACCAACTGGGCGCTCTTCGACGCCTCCACCAGCACCCGGGCCGGAGAACCCCGCACGACCCGGTGCCGCACCTGTACCTGCGGATACTGTTCGGCGAAGCCGGCGAGCGACTCGGCGAGAGTCCGCTCCTCCTCACCCTCGACGGCGTCCAGGTCGTAGACCAGGGGCAGGATGTCTCCCGGGCCGACGGGGGTGGGGAAGAGCCAGGCGTGCAGGGCTACCAGCGGAGCATCCCGGCGGGCCGCTTCCTCGAATGCGAAGGCGACCGCCTCGGTGGACAGCTGCGAACCGTCCACACCCACCACGACCGGGCCGTCCGCGCGCGGTTCACCTCGGACGACCAGCACCGGGCTCGTCGCCCGGGCGGAGACCTGCACGGTGACCGAGCCGAGTAGCAGCCCGGCGAAGCCGCCCAGTCCCCGGTGGCCGAGCACCGTCAGCACCGCTCCCTGCGCCTCCTCGATCAGCACCGGGGTCGGCGCGCCGTCGACCACGACACCAGTGATCCGCAGGTCGGGGGAGATCTTGCGGGCCTGTTCCACAGCCTCTGTCACATACTGTTCGGCCTGATTGCGCAGCCCGGCGGTGACCGGGGCGCCGGGAACCGGGGTCAACGGGGCACCGGTCAACGGCCAGATGAAGGCGTGCACCACCCGTAGCGGGCGCTGCCGGTACTCCGCCTCGCGTACCGCTACCCGGACCGCGTCCAGCGCGGCGGCGGAGCCGTCCACACCCACCACAACCGGGGCTCCGGCGTTGCTCGTCATCATGTCGGCCTCCTTCGGCTCGTTCACCTTTAGCCTGCCGGGTCGGCCACCGCCCAATCAGGGGCGGTCGGCCCAAGCCCGGGGCCAATGGTCCCTCGCCCCGGCGTTTTCGGCCGGAGCTACCATCGCGCGGTGTCCGCCGATCTGCGCCTGCGCCCCGTACTCGACGATGATCTGCCGTTCTTCTTCCTCCACCAGCAGGACGTCGAGGCCAGTTGGATGGCGGCGTTCGGTCCGGCCGACCCCGCCGACCGGACCGCGTTCGACGCGCACTGGAAGCGGATCCGCACCGACCCGACGGTGGTGTCGCGGACGGTGGTTGTCGGCAGTGAGGTGGTAGGCCACGTGCACGCCTTTCCCGCCGACGGACGCACCGAGATCAGCTACTGGATCGATCCGGGTCGCTGGGGTCGGGGGTACGCGACCGGTGCGCTCACTGTCCTGCTGGGTGAGCTGCCCCGCCGGCCGGTGCGCGCCCGGGTGGCCAAAGACAACCGCGCCTCCCTCGCCGTGCTCCGCAAGTGCGGCTTCGTCGTCACCGGTGAGGACCAGGGGTACGCCCCCGGACGTGGCGCCGAGGTCCAGGAATGGATCTTGGAGTTCGCCGGCCCGGCCCCATCACCCGCGCTGAGCTGAGGTACTACCCTCGCCGAGGTGAACTGGCTGGAACTGATCGGCTGGGCCGGCTCCGCGGTGTTGGTCTGGTCGCTGCTGCAGACCGCTATTCTCCGGTTGCGCGTCCTGAATCTCGTCGGTTGTGTCGTGTTGATCGGCTACAACGCGGCGGCTGCGGTATGGCCGATGGTCGGTCTGAACGTCGTGCTGGCCGTCATCAACGTGTGGTACCTGCGGGGCATGCTGGCGACCCGTCATGACGCGGCGACCTACGAGGTGGTCGAGGTGGGCGTTGACGACCAGTTCCTGGCCCACACGCTGCGGGTACACGCGGCCGACATCGCCCGGTTCAACCCCGGCTTCACCTGGCACCGAAGCGGGAAGCGCTCGGCGTTCCTGGTCGTCAAGGCCGACGAGGTGGTCGGGGTGGTGCTGGCGCACGCGGAGCCGGGCGGGGTGGCCCAGATCGACCTCGACTACGTCACCCAGCGGTTCCGGGACTTCACCCCGGGCGAGTTCGTGTACCGGCGTAGCCAGCTCTTCACCAACCAGGGGTTCCGGCAGGTCATCAGCCCGCCGGGGATGATCGCCCCCTACTACCACCGGCTCGGCTTCCGCCGGCAGGGCGACGCGTACGTGCTGGATCTCCCCGCTACCGCGTAGCACGGGCCACCGGCCGCGGTTCTCAGGTCGCCGTCGCCAGATTCTGTAGCCGGACCTGTCCGCGCGCCACCAGGCGGTCACCGTCGTCGGTGATCTCCACCTGCCACAGCTGTTGACTGCGGCCGCGGTGGATCGGGGTGCCAACGGCGGTCAGCTCGCCCGACCGGACCGCGCGCAGGAAATCGGTCTGGTTCGACACGCCGACGACCTGCCCCCGGTCGCCCAGCCAGGTGGCCCCGCCGATGCTCGCCGCGGTCTCGACCACCGAGCAGTAGACGCCGCCGTGCTGGATGCCGTACGGCTGGTGTAGCTCGGGGCGGACCTGCCAGTGGAGGACCACCCGGTCGGCGCTGACCTCGTCGTAGCTCAGCCCCAGCAGCGCCACGAAGCCGCCGTTCAGATCTGGCTCGTCCATGGCATAGCCCTTCGTCGTTACGGGGCGGCCAGCATAGCGGGCCGGTAATCCCGGTAGTCGGGCCGGCTGGTCATGCGGGAGAATTGGGGATTGTGACCGACACCAGTCCCCCGCCGCAAGGGCGGGACACACTCTTCGACGATCTGCGCTGGCGTGGCCTGATCCAGGACTCCACCGGCCTCGACGAGCTGCGCGCGTTGCTCGACGGCCCGGGGGCGGCCTTCTATGTGGGCTTCGACCCGACCGCGTCGAGCCTGCACGTCGGTAGCCTCATGCAGGTCGTCACCGCCCGGCGGCTCCAACTCGCCGGTCACCGGCCGCTGCTGCTGGTCGGCGGGGCGACCGGGCAGATCGGTGACCCGAAGGAGAGCGCCGAGCGGGTTCTCAACTCGCCCGAGGTGGTGGCCGGCTGGGTGGCCCGGATCCGGGATCAGCTGGCCCCCTTCGTGTCGTACCAGGGGGCGAACGCGGCGCAGCTGGTCAATAACCTGGACTGGACCGGCGAGATGTCGGTGGTGGAGTTCCTGCGGGATGTCGGCAAGCACTTCCCGGTCAACCGGATGCTGGCACGCGAGGTGGTGCGGGCCCGACTGGAGAGCGGGATCAGCTTCACCGAGTTCAGCTACCAGCTGCTCCAGGCCAACGACTTCTTCGAACTACACCGCCGCCACGGGTGTCAGCTTCAGTTCGGTGGCTCCGACCAGTGGGGCAACATCACTGCTGGCGTCGACTACATCCGTCGTCGGGGCGCGGGGCCGGTGGAGGCGTTCACCACGCCGTTGGTCACCAAGTCGGACGGTACGAAGTTCGGCAAGACCGAGGGCGGAGCGGTCTGGCTCGACCCGGAGCTGACCAGTCCGTACGCGTTCTACCAGTTCTGGGTCAACGCGGAGGATCGCGACGTCGCCCGCTACCTGCGCTACTTCAGCTTCCGTCCCCGGGCCGAGCTGGAGGCGTTGGAGAAGGAGGCAGCGGAGCGGCCTGCCGCACGCGTCGCCCAGCGGGCGCTTGCCGAGGAGCTGACCACCCTGGTGCACGGCGAGCGGGAGATGGCTCAGGTGGTCGCCGCGAGCCAGGCGTTGTTCGGCCGAGGGTCGCTGGCGGATCTCTCGCCGGCGACGCTGCGCGCCGCCCTGACCGAGGCGGGCCTGGTCCACCTCGACGAGTTGCCCGACGTGGTCGGGCTACTCAAGGAGTCTGGTCTGGTGCCGAGCAACAAGGAAGCCCGTCGGGTGATCGCTGAGGGGGGTGCCTACCTGAACAACAACCGGGTGTCCTCGACGGAGGCGACTGTCGCTCCGGCGGACCTGTTGCACGATCGCTACCTGGTCCTGCGTCGGGGGAAGCGATCCTTCGCCGGTGTTGAACTGCGAAAATAGTTAGATCCTGATGATGTGACCGGGGACGCGTCCGGCGGATTTGACGGCAACTCCTTCGGACGCGTAACTTTCTCTCTGCCAGCGCGGAACGGACGAAAGGGGCGGATGCCCCGAGCGGCCGGAGCGCTGGAAGCGACCTCTCGGACTGACCGAGCCTCACGGCGCGGTGGTCCACTTGGGCGGTGCCCCAGGTTCGCCGATAGGCGGACTTGGCGAGGCGAAACCGACCGGGTAAGGTTAGCGGCCGGCAGGAGCCGGGCGCGCTAGCGGGAAACTGCGAGCGGCCGGTCTGCCAAAACCACGACGAAGGCGACGGAAAGTCGGCTGTGTCGTGGTGCCCAAAAGTGGATGAAGTCGACAGACCGCCGCAAAGCGGTTTGACACGGCAGAAACCATCGGGTAACGTAGTAAGAGTGCCTGGCGCGAGAGTGGCAGGTGGAGCGGTTGCCTCCGGTGGGGCCCTGTTGTGGGGTTCTGGTGGTGTGTGGTTGTTCTTTGAGAACTCAACAGGGTGTTTGGAAAGCCAGTGCCGTTTTTGGTCTGGGTTGGCCTGCTGTGTGTTGGTGGGTTGGTTTGGACTTGAATTTGGCAGCAAATTTTTGTTTGTTGCTGGGATGTTCTTCAAGTTTTTGTTGGAGAGTTTGATCCTGGCTCAGGACGAACGCTGGCGGCGTGCTTAACACATGCAAGTCGAGCGGAAAGGCCCTTCGGGGTACTCGAGCGGCGAACGGGTGAGTAACACGTGAGTAACCTGCCCCAGGCTTTGGGATAACCCCGGGAAACCGGGGCTAATACCGGATATGACTGGCTGCCGCATGGTGGTTGGTGGAAAGATTTTTTGGCTTGGGATGGGCTCGCGGCCTATCAGCTTGTTGGTGGGGTGATGGCCTACCAAGGCGGCGACGGGTAGCCGGCCTGAGAGGGCGACCGGCCACACTGGGACTGAGACACGGCCCAGACTCCTACGGGAGGCAGCAGTGGGGAATCTTGCACAATGGGCGGAAGCCTGATGCAGCGACGCCGCGTGAGGGATGACGGCCTTCGGGTTGTAAACCTCTTTCAGCAGGGACGAAGCGTTTGTGACGGTACCTGCAGAAGAAGCGCCGGCCAACTACGTGCCAGCAGCCGCGGTAAGACGTAGGGCGCAAGCGTTGTCCGGATTTATTGGGCGTAAAGAGCTCGTAGGCGGCTTGTCGCGTCGACTGTGAAAACCCGTGGCTCAACTGCGGGCTTGCAGTCGATACGGGCAGGCTAGAGTTCGGTAGGGGAGACTGGAATTCCTGGTGTAGCGGTGAAATGCGCAGATATCAGGAGGAACACCGGTGGCGAAGGCGGGTCTCTGGGCCGATACTGACGCTGAGGAGCGAAAGCGTGGGGAGCGAACAGGATTAGATACCCTGGTAGTCCACGCTGTAAACGTTGGGCGCTAGGTGTGGGGAGCCTCTCCGGTTCTCTGTGCCGCAGCTAACGCATTAAGCGCCCCGCCTGGGGAGTACGGCCGCAAGGCTAAAACTCAAAGGAATTGACGGGGGCCCGCACAAGCGGCGGAGCATGCGGATTAATTCGATGCAACGCGAAGAACCTTACCTGGGTTTGACATCGCCGGAAATCCTTCAGAGATGGGGGGTCCTTCGGGGCCGGTGACAGGTGGTGCATGGCTGTCGTCAGCTCGTGTCGTGAGATGTTGGGTTAAGTCCCGCAACGAGCGCAACCCTTGTTCGATGTTGCCAGCGCGTTATGGCGGGGACTCATCGAAGACTGCCGGGGTCAACTCGGAGGAAGGTGGGGATGACGTCAAGTCATCATGCCCCTTATGTCCAGGGCTTCACGCATGCTACAATGGCCGGTACAATGGGCTGCGATACCGTGAGGTGGAGCGAATCCCAAAAAGCCGGTCTCAGTTCGGATCGGGGTCTGCAACTCGACCCCGTGAAGTCGGAGTCGCTAGTAATCGCAGATCAGCAACGCTGCGGTGAATACGTTCCCGGGCCTTGTACACACCGCCCGTCACGTCACGAAAGTCGGCAACACCCGAAGCCGGTGGCCTAACCCTTGTGGGGGGAGCCGTCGAAGGTGGGGCTGGCGATTGGGACGAAGTCGTAACAAGGTAGCCGTACCGGAAGGTGCGGCTGGATCACCTCCTTTCTAAGGAGCGCCATCCGTCGAAGGGCGGTATGGAGCCTCGGTTGCCTGTGTTGGGTGATGGGGTGCTCATTGGTCGGAGACACTGGCTAGTTGGCGTTGGCAGCGGTTTGATGCTCTTGTACACGCTCCCTGTGGGGGGTGGGGGAAGGGGTTGATGATGCGGCTGGTGCTGGCGGTGGACACCCTGTTGGGTCCTGAAGGAATGACCGTGTGGTTGTTTCTTGGGCCGTGTTGCCTGTGATGTCACCGGTTGGTGGTGTTGTGGGTTGGCGGTTTGCCTGGCGTGGCTTGTCTCGTATACCGGATGCTGTTGTGCCTCTCGTGTGGGGGTGTGGTGGTGTTGCTGGTGCGGGGTGGTGGTTGCGGGTTGGTTGTTTGTTGAGAATTACACAGTGGACGCGAGCATCTTTGTGGTCAAGTTGTCAAGGGCGAACGGTGAATGCCTTGGCACCAGGAGCCGATGAAGGACGTGGGAGGCCGCGATAGGCCTGGGGGAGCTGTCAACCGAGCTGTGATCCCAGGGTGTCCGAATGGGGGAACCCGGCATCAGTCATGTGGTGTCACCTGCACCTGAACTCATAGGGTGTGTGGAGGGAACGCGGGGAAGTGAAACATCTCAGTACCCGTAGGAAGAGAAAACAATATGTGATTCCGTGAGTAGTGGCGAGCGAAAGCGGATTGGGGCTAAACCGGCGGCGTGTGATACCTGTCAGGGGTTGCGTGGTCGGGGTTGTGGGATCCTGCGACACGGGCTGACACTCGTGTGGGGAGTGATAAAGCTGGTGGTTAGTTGAACAGTCTGGAATGGCTGACCGTAGACGGTGAAAGTCCGGTAGGTGAAAACTGCTAGTCTCCTGTGGGTGTTCCCGAGTAGCGGCGGACTCCTGTAATCTGCCGTGAATCTGCCAGGACCATCTGGTAAGCCTAAATACTTCCTGGTGACCGATAGCGGATAGTACCGTGAGGGAATGGTGAAAAGTACCCCGGGAGGGGAGTGAAATAGTACCTGAAACCGTTCGCCTACAATCCGTCGGAGCCTTTAGGGGTGACGGCGTGCCTTTTGAAGAATGAGCCTGCGAGTTAGTGGCATGTGGCGAGGTTAACCCGGGTGGGGGAGCCGTAGCGAAAGCGAGTCTGAATAGGGCGTCAGAGTCGCGTGTCCTAGACCCGAAGCGGAGTGATCTAGCCATGGGCAGGCTGAAGCGTGGGTAAGACTGCGTGGAGGGCCGAACCCACCAACGTTGAAAAGTTGGGGGATGACCTGTGGTTAGGGGTGAAAGGCCAATCAAACTCCGTGATAGCTGGTTCTCCCCGAAATGCATTTAGGTGCAGCGTCGTGTGTTTCTTGCCGGAGGTAGAGCACTGGATGGTCTAGGGGGCCTACAAGCTTACTGAAATCAGCCAAACTCCGAATGCCGGTAAGTGAGAGCGCGGCAGTGAGACTGCGGGGGATAAGCTTCGTAGTCGAGAGGGAAACAGCCCAGATCACCAGCTAAGGCCCCTAAGCGTGTGCTAAGTGGAAAAGGATGTGGGGTCGCATAGACAACCAGGAGGTTGGCTTAGAAGCAGCCATCCTTGAAAGAGTGCGTAATAGCTCACTGGTCAAGTGGTTCCGCGCCGACAATGTAGCGGGGCTCAAGCACACCGCCGAAGCTGTGGCATTCACGCGTGTACTTCGCATGGCCTTTTGGGGTTGTGTGTAGGTGTGTGGATGGGTAGGGGAGCGTCGTGCCGGGGGTGAAGCAGCCGAGTGATCGAGTTGTGGACGCGGTGCGAGTGAGAATGCAGGCATGAGTAGCGAAAGAAGGGTGAGAAACCCTTCCGCCGGATGACCAAGGGTTCCAGGGCCAGGTTAATCCGCCCTGGGTGAGTCGGGGCCTAAGGCGAGGCCGAGAGGCGTAGTCGATGGATAACGGGTTGATATTCCCGTACCCGCGAAGGAGCGTCCCTGATGAACCTCGTTGTGCTAACCATCCGATCTTGGTGTGGTCTTCGGACTGTGCTGGGGGAGCGTGGGAACCTGGCGGGTAGTAGTCAAGCGATGGGGTGACGCAGGAAGGTAGCTGAGCCCGGCCGGTGGTTGTGCCGGGGTAAGCGTGTAGGCTGTGTCGTAGGTAAATCCGCGGCGCGTGTGGCTGAGACGTGATGCCGAGCCGATTCAGGTGAAGTCAGTGATCCTATGCTGTCGAGAAAAGCCTCTAGCGAGTTCCGAGCGGCCCGTACCCTAAACCGACACAGGTGGTCAGGTAGAGAATACCAAGGCGATCGGGTGAACTGTGGTTAAGGAACTCGGCAAATTGCCCCCGTAACTTTGGGAGAAGGGGGGCCGGAGACGTGAAGGCACGTGCTGCTGGAGCGTTGTATGGCCGCAGAGAGCAGGGGGAAGCGACTGTTTACTAAAAACACAGGTCCATGCGAAGAAGTAATTCGATGTATATGGACTGACGCCTGCCCGGTGCTGGAACGTTAAGGGGACCTGTTAGTCTTTCGGGGCGAAGCGGAGAACTTAAGCGCCAGTAAACGGCGGTGGTAACTATAACCATCCTAAGGTAGCGAAATTCCTTGTCGGGTAAGTTCCGACCTGCACGAATGGCGTAACGACTTCCCCACTGTCTCAACCACAGGCCCGGCGAAATTGCATTACGAGTAAAGATGCTCGTTACGCGCGGCAGGACGGAAAGACCCCGGGACCTTTACTATAGCTTGACATTGGTATCTGAATTAGCTTGTGTAGGATAGGTGGGAGCCTGTGAAGTGTGCACGCCAGTGCATGTGGAGGCAATCTTGAAATACCACTCTGGTTGGTTTGGGTATCTAACTTCGGACCGTTATCCGGTTCAGGGACAGTGTCTGGTGGGTAGTTTAACTGGGGCGGTTGCCTCCTAAAGGGTAACGGAGGCGCCCAAAGGTTCCCTCAGCCTGGTTGGCAATCAGGTGTTGAGTGTAAGTGCACAAGGGAGCTTGACTGTGAGACTGACGGGTCGAGCAGGGACGAAAGTCGGGACTAGTGATCCGGCACTGGCATGTGGAAGCGGTGTCGCTCAACGGATAAAAGGTACCCCGGGGATAACAGGCTGATCTTCCCCAAGAGTCCATATCGACGGGATGGTTTGGCACCTCGATGTCGGCTCGTCGCATCCTGGGGCTGTAGCAGGTCCCAAGGGTTGGGCTGTTCGCCCATTAAAGCGGTACGCGAGCTGGGTTTAGAACGTCGTGAGACAGTTCGGTCCCTATCCGCCGTGCGCGTAGGATACTTGAGAAGGGCTGTCCCTAGTACGAGAGGACCGGGACGGACGAACCTCTGGTGTGCCAGTTGTCCCGCCAGGGGCACGGCTGGTTAGCTACGTTCGGAAGGGATAACCGCTGAAAGCATCTAAGCGGGAAGCCTGCTTCAAGATGAGGTATCCCACCCACTTTGTGGGGTAAGGCCCCCAGCTAGACGACTGGGTTGATAGGCCGGAAATGTAAGCTCGGTAACGGGTTCAGTTGACCGGTACTAATAGGCCGAGGACTTGACTACGAAGCTGCTACGCGTCCACTGTGTAACTCTTGGCAAGCAAACATGTCCCGTGGTGTTGGGTGTGTTTGATATGTCGATAAGTGTTACGGCGGTCATGGCGGAGGGGAAACGCCCGGTTACATTCCGAACCCGGAAGCTAAGCCCTCCAGCGCCGATGGTACTGCACTCGGGAGGGTGTGGGAGAGTAGGACACCGCCGGGCAAAACGTTCAGTTGAGGGCCGACCCTACCCGGGTCGGCCCTCACTGCGTGCCGCCACCACCGGCCTAATCAGGAAGGATTGACCTGTGAACTCAGGACCGCACGGCGGCGACCACACCCGTCGACACGAAGATCGTCCAGCTGGCCGTGACGGCGCGTCACGTCGCGGTGGTGAGCGCCGTGAGGGTGGCTATCGCGGTGGTGATCGGGATGGCTTCCGCGGCGGTGACCGTCGTGAGGGTGGCTATCGCGGTGGTGAGCGTCGCGAGGGTGGCTATCGCGGTGGTGATCGGGATGGCTTCCGCGGCGGTGACCGTCGTGAGGGTGGCTTCCGCGGTGGTGAGCGTCGCGAGGGTGGCTATCGCGGTGGTGATCGGGATGGTCACCGTGGTGGTGAGCGTCGTGAGGGTGGCTATCGCGGTGGTGATCGGGATGGTCACCGTGGTGGTGAGCGTCGTGAGGGTGGCTATCGCGGTGGTGATCGGGATGGTCACCGTGGTGGTGAGCGTCGTGAGGGTGGCTATCGCGGTGGTGATCGGGATGGTCACCGTGGTGGTGAGCGTCGTGAGGGTGGCTATCGCGGTGGTGATCGGGATGGTCACCGTGGTGGTGAGCGTCGTGAGGGTGGCTATCGCGGTGGTGAGCGCCGTGAGGGTGGCTATCGCGGTGGTGACCGCCGCGAGGGTGGCTTCCGCGGTGGTGAGCGTCGTGAGGGCGGCTATCGCGGTGGTGATCGGGATGGTTACCGCGGTGGTGACCGTCGTGAGGGTGGCTTCCGCGGTGGTGAGCGCCGTGAGGGCGGCTATCGCGGCGGTGATCGGGATGGTTACCGCGGTGGTGAGCGCCGTGAGGGTGGCTTCCGCGGTGGTGAGCGCCGTGAGGGCGGCTTCCGCGGCGGTGATCGGGATGGTCACCGTGGTGGTGAGCGCCGTGAGGGTGGCTTCCGCGGTGGTGAGCGCCGTGAGGGCGGCTTCCGCGGCGGTGATCGGGATGGTCACCGTGGTGGTGAGCGTCGCGAGGGTGGTTATCGCGGTGGTGAGCGTCGTGAGGGCGGCTATCGCGGTGGTGATCGGGATGGTTACCGCGGAGGTGATCGCCGTGAGGGCGGCTATCGCGGTGGTGACCGTCGTGAGGGCGACTATCGCGGTGGTGACCGTCGTGAGGGCGGCTTCCGCGGTGGTGAGCGCCGTGAGGGCGGCTTCCGCGGTGGTGAGCGTCGTGAGGGCGGCTATCGCGGCGGTGATCGGGATGGTTACCGCGGTGGTGACCGTCGTGAGGGCGGCTTCCGCGGCGGTGATCGGGATGGTCACCGCGGAGGTGACCGTCGTGAGGGCGACTACCGGGGCCGCGATCGTCGTGCGGAACGCCGGTCTGAGCCCGAGGCCCCAGTAGGACCGGATCTTCCTGAGGAGATCGTCGCCACCGACCTGGACAAAGACGTCCGTGCCGAGCTGCTCGCCCTAGCCAAGCCAACCGCCGAGAAGGTGGCCCGCCATCTGGTCGCAGTCGGTCAGCTGATTGATGAGGACCCGGCCGAGGCGCTGGCGCATGCCCTCGCAGCTCGGCGGCTCGCCGCTCGTATCGCTGCCGTCCGTGAGGCAGTCGGCCTGGCTGCTTACCACGCCGGCGAATGGCAGACAGCGGTCGCCGAACTGCGGACGTACCACCGGATGACCGGCCTACAGAGTCACCTCGCGGTGCTGGCCGACTGCGAGCGGGCACTCGGCCGTCCGGAGCGGGCGATCGATCTGTACCGGGGCGCGGACCGGAAGGAACTGGACCGCGCGGTCGCTGGGGAACTGCTGATCGTTGCTGCTGGCGCACGGGGTGACCTGGGCCAGAAGGACGCTGCGGTGGCGATGCTCCAGGTACCGGAACTAACCGGCGAAGCGGCGGAGCCGTGGACGGTACGGCTGCGGTACGCGTACGCGGATGCGTTGCTCGCGGGGGGCCGGCGTGAGGAGGCCCGAGAGTGGTTCTCCCGTGCGGCGGAGGTCGACACTGACGGAGCGACCGATGCGGCCGAGCGTCTGTTGGAGCTCGACGGTGTGATGATCGAGGGCGACGAGGAGGACGAGGTCGAGGACGTCGCCGCTGGCCCGGACGCCCTCGGTGCGGGGTCGGCACAGCCGGATGCTGAACTCGTTGACGGGGATGCGTTCGATGCTGAGCTCACCGGGGCCCGAGACGGCGCTGACGACGCCCGGGACGACGGTGAGCCCGGGGCAGGGAGCGCACCCCTGGCGCCGGAGGCCGATGCTGGTGACCCGAGCGATCTCGATGTACAGCGATCCGGTGGCGACTCGGAAAGCCCGGCCGACGGCGATGAGGCGGGTACCGGGAGGTGACGCTGACCGGCGGAAAGCGGTTGGTCGACGGGTATGCCCTGGTCATCTTCGATCTGGACGGGGTGATCTACCTGGTCGACCAGCCGATCCCCGGGGCGATCGAGGCGGTTCGCCAGCTGCATGCCGAAGAGCGGGCGGTCGCGTACGCCACGAACAATGCGTCTCGCCGGTCCAGTGAGGTGGCCGACCTGCTCACCGGTATGGGCATCGCCGCCGGTCCGGAGGAGGTGCTGACCTCCGCGGCGGCCGCCGCGGAGCTGCTTCGGGAGCGGCATCCGGCGGGGACGCAGATCCTGGTCGTGGGGGCGGAGGCGCTACGCGCCGAGATCCGCGCCGCCGGGCTTACCCCGGTCACGCAGGCCGAGGATGGGCCGGTCGCGGTGGTTCAGGGCTACGGCCCACAGGTCGGCTGGGCTGACCTGGCTGAGGCAACGGCGGCGATTCGGGGTGGGGCGACCTGGGTCGCTACCAACACCGACCGCACGCTGCCCAGCAAGCGGGGTCCACTACCCGGCAACGGTGCCTTGGTCGCCGCGGTGCGGATCGCGCTCGGACGGGACCCAGACCTGGTCGTGGGTAAACCGGCGCCGGAGCTCTTCGTCGCCGCCTCCCGCCGGGCCAGCGGGGGGCGTGCCCTGGTCGTCGGTGACCGTTTGGACACCGACATCGCGGGCGCGGTCCGAGCGGGGCTGGACAGCTTGCTTGTGCTGACTGGGGTCAGCGACGTGGCCGAGCTGCTGGCCGCCGCGCCCGAGCATCGACCGACGTTCGTGTCGGTGGACCTGGCGGGGCTCTTCGAGCCGGCCGCGGTGGTGCGGGTGCCGGGTCCGGTGGAGGCCGGTGGGTGGTCGGCGGCGGTTCGTGACGGCCGGCTGGAGCTGTCCGGTGCGGGTCACCCCCTGGATGCGCTGCCGGCGCTCTGTGCGGTGGCGTGGTCCACCGCGTGGTCATCGCCGGTGCGGGCGGCCTCGTCGGCGGCTGAGCGGGCGCTTACGACGTTCGGCCTGTTGTCTGACTGAGCCGCTCCGGTAGGCGAGCGCGGGCGTGGCGGCTGGGCCGTGCTCAGCTGGTCCCGAGTAGCTTGCGGAGTTTTAACAGATCGAACGGGTTCGCCTTGATCGATATCCGTCGGGATGTCACCGCGCGGGTGATGTCCAGTTCCCCGCGGACCAGGGCGAGTAGATCCTCGCTGGTGGTACTCAGGGAGATCTTGGCTTTCGGGTCGTCACCGTCGGCAAGGTCGGTGAGCTGGCCGTCGGTGAGTCGGCCGTGGAACGCGGCGTCCAGGTCGGTGATGCGGCAGGCCAACGTCCGGTCCAGGCCGACGTGCTCACGCACGGTATCGGCGTTGCCGTCAAGCCGAGCGGCGAGGTCCCGCAACGCCTGCCGGCACTCGTCGACGGTAGCCACATCGCCTCCACAACTCGCCAGATCACTCCCCGGCACCGTACCGCACAGGTGGCCCGGCCACGCCGGTAGCGTGAGGACCGCACATCCTCTCTCGCGGAAGGACTCAGGCATGCAGGACGCGTGGCGCTCCTACCTTGCGTTGGCCATAGGTCTGACGGAGGCGCCTCGGAGGAAGGCCCAGGAGACGGCGCGGCGGTTGGTCGGCGCTGGCGCCGCTACCGCGGTCCAGCTTCAGACGCTCGCCGAGGAACTGGTGACCACCGGTGCGGCCAACCGGGGAGCGCTGACCAAGCTGGTCCGGTTTGAGGCCGGGCGGGCGCTCGGTGCTGTCGGCCTCGCCACTGCCGACGAGGTGACCGAGTTGACCCGGCGGGTACGCGAGTTGGAGCGGCAGCTTCGGGAGACACCGAACGGACCGTCGGCGGTGTCCGGTGTCAGCGGCCCTGCGGCGGATGTGGATGCGGACCACCCGATCGCACCGGGCAGCGCTGCGGAGCCGACGGTGCCGCCGATGACTGCTGCGCCTACCACGGCAAAGGACCCTTCGTCCGGGAGTACCGCGACCATGCCCAACCCGCCGAAGAATGCAGTCGCGACAAAGGCGGTCGCGAAGAAGACGGTCGCGAAGAGGGCGGCCGCGAAGAAGACGGTCGGGAAAGCGGCGGTGCCAGGCCAGTCCGTGGCAGTCCGGCCGTCAATGGAGATGTCACCCGCACCGGGGTCGGCGAAGAGTGCGCCGCGCAAGCAGCAGCCGGGTGGCTCGGAGTGAGCGCCGTCCACCGCCAGTCGGGCTCCGCTGGAGGACGGTCGTGACCGGCCCGCCCCGCCCCGGTCCGACGCAGGGCGTTTCCCCAACTGGCGGACTGGGGATGCCGCGACCAGCTTCACCGGCTGCGCTCGCCGCTGAGAAAGCCGGGGGCGAGACGGCGGTGCCGAACCCGGCGGTTGATGCCGCCGTGCAGGCGATGGTCAACGCCGCCGGACTACCGCTGGCGGACCAGATTGCGCAGTACGAGGCGGCATACGAAACGCTGCGGGAGACCCTCGCCAGCATTGACCAGTCCTAAGAGCCGGAGAAGCAGGTATGGCACGTCGTACGCGGTTGGACGCGGAACTCGTTCGCCGCGGCCTGGCACGGTCGCGGGAGCAGGCCGCGGCCCTGGTGGAGGCCGGCCGGGTGCAGCTACGTGGGGTCCCGGCCCGTAAGGTCGCCGCGTTGGTTAACCCCGCTGATCCGCTGCTGGTCACCGGGGCGGATCCGGCCTTGGAGTACGTCTCGCGGGGCGGGCACAAGCTGGCTGGTGCATTGGCCTCCTTCGGGCCCGGTGGGCTGACTGCCGCCGGGCGGCGGTGCCTCGACGCCGGGGCATCCACGGGTGGGTTCACCGACGTGCTGCTGCGCGCCGACGCGGCCGAGGTAGTGGCTGTCGATGTCGGGTACGGGCAGCTTGCCTGGCCACTGCGCAACGACGAGCGGGTACGCGTCTTCGAACGGACCAACGTACGCACCCTTACGGCGGCGGCCATCGATGGTCCGGTCGACCTTACCGTCGCCGACCTGTCGTTCATCTCCCTGCGGCTGGTGTTGCCGGCCTTGGCCGCCTGTACCCGACCGGATGGTGATCTCGCGCTGATGGTGAAACCGCAGTTCGAGGTGGGGCGTGATCGGGTCGGTGCCGGGGGTGTGGTGCGTGATCCAGCGTTGCGGGCCGAAGCGGTGTTGGATGTGGCCGTTGCCGCGGCCCAGCTCGGGTTGGGTCTCGCCGATGTCTGTGCCAGCCCGTTGCCAGGGCCCAGCGGGAACGTCGAGTTCTTCGTATGGTTACGCCGGGACGCGCCTGCGGCTGACCCGGATCGGGTGCAGGCGGTGGTGACGGCCGGGGCCACGGGCGGTCGGTCTGGCACGGTGACGAAGGAGGTAGCGGGGTGAGCAGGCGGGTGAGTCGGGTGGCATGCGGGGCCGACGACGAGTCCCCGACGGCACGGCGGGCGTGGTGAACCGGACCGCGCTGCTGGTGACGCACACCGGGCGGCGGCGCAGTACCGAACACGCACGGGCGGTGGCCGCGGAACTCATCGCGGCCGGGTTCGTCATTCGCGTTCTCGCCGAGGAGGCCGAGGATCTCGACCTTCCGGGGGCGGTTCCGATGACTGGTCCGGAAGCCGCGGAGGGCGCTGAGATCGTCTTCGCGTTGGGTGGGGACGGTACGTTTCTGCGGGCTGCCGAGCTGGCCCGGCCGGCGAAGGTGCCACTACTCGGGATCAACCTCGGCAAGGTCGGCTTTCTCGCCGAGGCCGAGATCGACGATCTGGACTCGGTGGTCCGGGACGTGGTGGATCGCAACTACACGGTGGACGAACGGCTTACGCTGGATGTGACCGCCGAGTTCGACGGTGGCCCGACGATTGAGTCTTGGGCGTTGAACGAGATCAGCGTCGAAAAGGGGGAGCGGGCCCAGATGCTCGAGCTCCTTGTTGACGTTGACGGCCGGCCCCTGTCCCGCTATGGCTGTGACGGAGTCGTCTGCGCCACTCCCACCGGCTCCACGGCCTACGCGTTCTCCGGCGGTGGCCCGGTGGTGTGGCCCGAGGTGGAGGCCCTGTTGCTGGTGCCGATCAGCGCGCACGCGCTCTTCAGCCGGCCACTGGTCACCGCGCCCACGTCCACTCTCGTCATCACCGTAGATCCCTTTACCAGTCTCGCGGTGCTGTGCTGTGACGGACGGCGGGTGTACGACCTTCCGCCGGGCGCACGGGTGACGGTGCGGCGTGGGGCCTTGCCGGTGCGGATCGTGCAGCTGACGGCCCGGCCCTTCACCGACCGGCTGGTGGCCAAGTTCGATCTGCCGGTGCAGGGCTGGCGGGGCAGCCGACACTGAGCTGCCGACGGCTGGTGCGTGCGGCTGTCGGCTGGTCAAGCGTCGGGCACCGCGTCTACTGTCGGATGCTGTGCTGGAAGAGCTACGCATCACCGGACTGGGTGTCATCGAGGACACGACGCTGCCGCTGACCGGCGGTATGAACGTGATCACCGGTGAGACCGGTGCGGGTAAGACCATGGTGGTGACCGGTCTCGGCCTACTCTTTGGCGGGCGCGCCGACGCCGGGCGGGTGCGGGCCGAGCCCGGCCGCGCCGTGGTCGAGGGGCGGCTACGGCTGGCCGGAAGGGCGGCGGAGACCGTGTGTGCTCGCGTCATCGACGCGGGCGGTGAGCCGGACGAGGACGGTTCGGTGTTGCTCAGCCGCACCGTCACCACAGAAGGCCGCTCTCGTGCCCATCTCGGCGGCCGGAGCATGCCGGTGTCGATGCTTGGCGAGGTGGGTGAGCAGGTGCTCGCGGTGCACGGCCAGTCCGACCAACTGCGGTTGCTGCGCCCGGCCGAGCAGCGCGCCGCGCTCGACCGGTTCGCCGGTCCGGAGCACGAGAAGCTGCTCGACGCGTTGCGCGAGGTGTATTCGCGGTGGCGTTCAGTGGTGGACGACCTGGCCGGCCGGCGCCGAAACGCACGGGAGCGGAATCGGGAGGCCGACCTGCTGCGCCTCGGGCTCGACGAGATCACGCAGGTTGACCCGCAGCCGGGCGAGGACGACGAGCTCAAGGCGGAGGCACAGCGGCTGGAGCACGCCGAGGGGCTGCGGACCGCGGCGCGGCTGGCCCAGCAGTGCGTGGCCGGGGGGATGGAGGCCGCCGAGGACACTCCGGATGCCACGACGCTACTCGGCACCGCCCGCCGTACGTTGGATGGGCAGTCCGGCACCGACCCTGCCCTGGGGGAGCTGGCAACGCGCTTGGAGGAGGCGGCGACCCTGGTCGCCGATGTCTCCGCGGAGTTGTCGACGTACCTGGCCGGGCTCGACGCTGATCCGGCGCGGCTGCAGGCTGTCTACGAGCGGCGGGTCGCGTTACGTGCGCTGACTCGCAAGTACGCCGACGACACCGATGGGGTGATCGCCTGGGCTGAGCGGGCGCGGGCCCAACTGTCGGAGCTGGATTCCTCGGATGAGTTGCTCGACGAGTTGGACCGGGAGGTGGCTCGGCTGGCCGGCGAGGTGGCCGACCTGGCGGGTCGGGTGTCGGTGGCGAGGCAGGAGGCGGCGACCCGGTTTGCGGCGCAGGTCACCACCGAGCTGGCGGGGTTGGCCATGCCGCACTCTCGGGTCGAGGTGGGGGTACTGCCCCGCCCGGTTGGCAAGTCCGAACCGGGCCTTGCGGTCAACGGCGTCGAGGTCGGGATCGGGCCGGACGGCGGCGATGAGGTGGAGCTGCGCCTGCTGGCACATCCGGGTGCGCCGGCACTGCCGTTGCAGCGGGGCGCCTCCGGCGGTGAGCTGTCCCGGGTGATGCTCGCCATCGAGGTGGTCTTCGCCGGCTCGGGCGGCCCGCCCACGCTCGTCTTCGACGAGGTTGACGCCGGGGTCGGTGGCCAGGCTGCGGTGGAGATCGGCCGTCGGCTGGCCCGGCTGGCTCGTAGCCACCAAGTGCTGGTCGTTACCCATCTGCCCCAGGTCGCTGCGTTCGCTGACCGGCACCTGGTGGTGGCGAAGGACACCGGCGGTGCGGTGACGACCAGTGGGGTGCGAGTGGTCGAGGACACCGAACGGGCGCGGGAACTCGCTCGCATGCTGGCCGGATTGCCGGATTCGGATCTGGGCATCGCGCACGCCGAGGAGTTACTGGCAGTGGCCGCGCGGGAGCGGCGAGCGTAACCTGGGCTGGTAGCGTACCGGCACGCCGCTCCGCGCCGTAGTGTGCTTCTCTGGACCGGCGGGCCCGCGCAGGCATGTCGCGTGAAGGCCGCCCGCTTCACATGCCAGGATGGTTACGATGCGTCTACCTACGTTGCGCTGGACTCGACCCGCCGAGCCGGGTCGGGCGGGCGGCACCGCCCGCCTGGACCGTCGGACCAAACGTCTGGTTGGCCGGCTCCGTCCCGGTGACGTCGCCGTGATCGACCACGTCGACCTGGACCGGGTCGCCGCCGATTCGCTGGTCGCGGTCGGTGTCGGGGCTGTCCTCAACGCCAAGCCGTCGGTCTCGGGCCGCTATCCCAATCTCGGCCCGGAAGTGCTGATCGAGGCTGGTATCCCGCTCCTGGACGACCTGGGCGAGGATGTCTTCGAACGGATCCAGGAGGGCGACACCGTCCGGATCGAGGGCAACACGGTCTATCTCGGCGAAGAGCCGGTGGCCCACGGTGATCTGCAGGACGCGGAGACCATCGGCAAGGCGATGGCCGATGCCCGGGAGGGGCTATCGGTCCAGCTGGAGGCGTTCGCAGCGAACACCATGGTCTACCTGAAGCAGGAGCGGGACCTGCTGCTGTACGGGGTGGGCGTTCCGGACATCCGTACCGAGATTCAGGGCCGGCACTGCCTGATCGTGGTGCGCGGCTACGACTACAAGGCCGACCTGGATGTGCTGCGCCCGTACATCCGGGAGTTCAAGCCGGTGCTCATCGGCGTCGACGGCGGGGCGGACGCCCTGGTCGAGGCCGGCTATCCACCCGACCTGATCATCGGTGACATGGACTCGGTGACCGACGACGTGCTGCGTTGCGGCGCCGAGGTCGTGGTACACGCCTACCCAGACGGTCGTGCGCCCGGGCTGGCCCGGGTCAATGGTCTCGGCGTTCCGGCGGTCACCTTTCCCGCCGCCGCCACCAGCGAGGACCTGGCGATGCTGCTCGCCGACGAGAAGGGGGCCTCGCTCCTGGTGGCGGTCGGCACACACGCCACGCTCGTCGAGTTCCTGGACAAGGGACGGGGCGGGATGGCGTCGACCTTCCTCACCCGGCTGAAGGTCGGCGGCAAGCTGGTTGACGCCAAGGGCGTAAGCCGGCTCTACCGGCAGAGCATCTCCGGATCCTCACTGCTGCTGCTGGTGCTGTCCGCGATTGCCGCGATGGCCTCGGCTGTTGCGGTCTCCACCGTCGGCAAGGCGTACCTGGGTGTGGTCTCCGAGTGGTGGAGCAATTTTGTGTTCCAGCTGGAACGGCTCTTCTGACGCCGGTCCACCCGACAAAGAGGCTGCAGGTGTGATCAACTTCCGGTACCACGTGGTGTCCCTGACCGCGGTCTTCCTGGCGCTGGCGATCGGCCTGGTGGTTGGTACCACCGCGCTCAACGGGCCGGTGGCGGACGCCCTCAGTGAGAACGTCAACGAGCTGCGGAAAGACAACCAGGTGTGGCGTCAGGCGGTCAACAACCTCGAGGAGGAGCTGACCCGCGAGGATGACTTCGCCGCCGAGTTGGCCGGGGTGGTGCTGCCGGGCCGGCTCACCGGCAAGCGGGTGCTGGTGCTCAGCCTGCCGACAGGGCGCAAACACACCGACGGTGTGGTCAAGATGCTCCAGCTCGGCAACGCCGACGTGGTCGGCCGGGTCGACCTGCAGGACAAGTTCATCAATCCGGACAACAACAACGACCTGCTGGAGCTGGCGGTCACCGCGGCCCGCCCCACCAACGCCCCGACCACCAACCTGCCGGGCAACGGGCACGGCGTGGAGACCTCCAGCGCACTGCTGGCCACGGTGCTGTTGGACGGGGTGCCCGAGGCGACGCCGATCAGTGAGGCGGACCGGCGGGCCGTGCTGGCCGCGTACACCAACGCCAACTACCTCACCCCCTCCGAGCGGCTCACCCAGTCGGCGGAGGCGGTCGTGATCGTCAGTGGCCCGCCGTACCCGGACAAGGACTCCTCGAAGAAGGACGAGTCGGTGGTCAAGATCACTGAGCAGTTCGATCGGACCGGCGCGACGGTGGTCGGCGGCAACGGCTCGGAAGGCGGGAACCTGGTGGCCTTCGTCCGGGGCGACGCGGTGCTGGCTGCGGAGATCTCCACAGTTGACAACGCGAACACCGTCCAGGGGCAGCTGGTCACCGCGCTCGCCCTGGTGCAGCAGGTCAACGAGGACAGGGCCGGTCACTATGGTGTCGGCGACAACGCCGCGTCGTTGGTTCCCGGACTGTCCCAATGATCGTAACGATCACTATCAGGCCCTGGCCTGCCAACCGGAAGGAGCCGGCGTGAGGTGGTTTGGTCGTCTCGTCGTGGCCGGTGCCGGCGCTGCCGTCGCCCGTTACGCGTTGCGTGAGATACGGACCTCACCGGCGGGCCCAGCGTTGGAGCGGACGAACTTTCGGGGCCGGCCGGTGACCCTCGCGGCCGGCCCCGCACTCGCCACCGGTGCCGCCATCGCCGGTGCCGCCGGTGCGCCGGGGGCCGCTGCCGGCGGGGCTGCCCTGGTCGCCGGCCTCGGCGCCGGGGCGGTGGGGCTCTACGACGACGTGGTGGGTGCGCGGCCGGAGCAGAAGGCTGCCAAGGGCTTCGCCGGGCACCTCGCTGGGCTACGCGAGGGGCGGATCACCGCCGGCCTTGTCAAGATCGTCGGCGTGGGTGCGGCGGGGCTCGCCGCCGCCGCGCTTCTCGCCGATGACCCGGTCGTCGCCCGGCACCCGCGCCGGCAGCGGCAGGGAGTGGTCGGCCGGGGAGTGGACGTACTCCTCGGCGCGGGCGTGATCGCTGGCACCGCCAACCTGATCAACCTGCTCGACCTGCGGCCGGGACGGGCGGTGAAGTCCGGACTGCTGCTCGGCGCGCCGTTGGCGGCAAGCCCCCACGGCGGGATCGTCGCCGGTGCCGCCGGAGCCGCCGCCGGGCTGCTCCCCGCTGATCTCGACGAGGAAGTGATGCTCGGCGACAGCGGCGCCAACGCGTTCGGCGCGCTGCTCGGCGTCACGCTCGCGGCTCGCACCGGGCCAGCCGGCCGGGCCGGTCTGCTCGCCGTCCTGGCCGGGCTCACCGCCGCCAGCGAGCGGGTCAGCTTCACCCAGGTCATCCAGCGGACCCCGGGGCTGCGCGAGCTGGACGCGCTGGGCCGCCGCGCCGACTGACGTGACGAACCCGGCCCCGTCCGCCGCCGCCGGCCGAGTAGCCGGGGCCGCCGCGCTGATCGCCGTACTCACCGTGGTCAGTCGGCTTGCCGGCTTCGGTCGTACCGCCGTGTTCACCTGGACGCTCGCGCCCACCGATCTCGGTGGCACGTATGTGGTGGCGAACGCCGCTCCGAATGTGATCTTCGAGATGGTCGCGGGTGGCGCCCTCGCCAGCCTGGTCGTGCCGCTGCTGGCCGCCCCGGTGGCGGCGGCGGACCGCGGGGCGGTGGCCCGGACCACCGGGGCGCTGCTCACCTGGGTTCTTGCCCTGCTGGTGCCACTCGCGCTGGCGGTGGCGCTGCTGGCCGGCCCGATCGTGGGGCTGCTGGGCGGCGGACTCGACCCGGCCCAGCAGGCCAGCGGCGAGCGGATGCTGCGGGTGTTCGCCCCGCAACTGCCGCTGTACGGGGTCGGCATCGTGCTCACCGGGGTTCTCCAGGCACACCGCCGGTTCGCCTGGCCAGTGATCGCCCCACTGCTGTCCAGCCTTACCGTCATCGCGGTCTACCTGGGCTTCACCGTCGCAGAGGGGCGGTTGGCCAGTGTGGCGGGCGTCAGTCGAGGGGGCGAACTGCTGCTGTCGTGGGGAACGACCGCCGGAGTGGCGGTGCTGTCCCTGTCGCTGCTGGTTCCGTTCCGCCGGCTGGGATACGCACCGGTGTTCGGCTTCCGCTTTCCCGCCGACGCCCGTGCCCGGGTCCGCGGACTCGCGGTCGCCGGCGCGGTAACGGTGACCGCGCAGCAGGTAGCGCTCGTGGTGAGCCTGAACCAGGTCTCCTACGGTGCGGTCAGCAACCTCGGTGCGTTCCAGCTCGCCCAGACGGTCTACCTGCTGCCGTGGGCGGTACTGGCGGTGCCACTGGCGGTGGCCGCCTATCCGAGCCTGGCCGCCGCCGGGTCCGTGGGGGACGAGGCGGCGTACCGGGCGACGCTGGCCCCGGCCGCCCGCGGAGTACTGCTGCTCAGCTGCCTCGGTGCGGCCGTCCTGGTCGGTACGGCCGTGCCGGTTGGGTACTTCTTCTTCGTCGGCGACGCGGCCGCGACCGCCGCTGCCGGGATCGCCGGCTTCGCACCCGGCCTGGTCGGCTACGGGCTCTTTGCCGTGTTGAGCCGTGCCCTCTACGCGCGGGGGCAGGCGCGGGCAGCCGCCGGCGCGATCGCCGTCGGCTTTCTCGTGGTGCCCGCCGCGGTGTTGCTGTTCAGCGCCGTGCTGCCGCTGCGGGACCGGGTGCCGGCGGTCACCCTGGCCAATTCGGTGGGGATGGTGGCGCTCGGTGCCCTGCTGGTGCTCGCCGTCCGACGGACAGCCGGCGCCACTGCACTCGCCGGATTCGGCCGTGCCGGGGCAGCCGGCCTGACCGGCGGGGGGCTGGCGGCGTTGGTGGGTTGGGCGGTGGCGCGGTCGCTGCTGGCGGCGACCGACGGCACCCCGAGCGCACCAGTGGCCCTCGTACAGGGCATGCTGTCCGGTGTCGTGGTCGGTGTCGTGTTCCTCGCGGTGGTCTGGGTACTGGACCGGCCGGACGTACGACCGTTGCTCGTCGGAGCGTTGCGGCGTCTTGGGCTGACCCGTGGGAGGCGGTCGCCGAACCCGGGCTGCGGGCAGCGAAAGGACGACGGTGTCCCCCCGGAGCGGGGCGACGGGAAGGAGACGGTGTCCCGGTGACGGAACCGACGCCGCGGGCCGGCCGGGGCGGCACGGTCGCCCTGCTGCTCGCCTCCAGCACCGGCGGTGTGGGGCAGCACGTCCGGTCGCTGGCCGCCGGGCTGACCCGCGCGGGCATCGCGGTGCTGGTCTGCGGCCCGGCCGCGACCGAAGAGCAGTTCACCTTCACCGGTGTCGGCGCCCGCTTCCGGGCGGTGGAGATCCCGGCCAGCCCGACCCCCGCTGACCTGCGGGCGGTGACCGCGTTTCGCCGGGCCCTCGCCGCCGAACCGGTCGCTGTGGTGCACGCCCACGGGCTGCGCGCCGGACTGGTCGCCGTCGTCGCCCGGCCGGCTGCCCCGCTGGTGGTCACCTGGCACAACGCCGTCCTCAGCGGGGGCCTGCGTGGCAGCGTGTCACGCCTGGTCGAGCGGGTTGTTGCCCGTGGTGCCCAGGTGACCCTCGGTGCCTCGGCCGACCTGGTCGCGAGAGCCACCGCGTTGGGTGCGCCGGACGCCCGGCTCGCCCCGGTCGCCGCGCCGTCACTACCCGAGCCGCACCGCCGCCGCGACGCGGTCCGCGCCGAGTTCGGCGTCGGCAGCGACCAGCCGCTGATCCTGTCGGTTGGTCGACTGCATCCCCAGAAGCGGTACGACCTCCTGGTCGACGCCGCTTCCCGGTGGCGGGCCCGTGATCCGGTGCCGGCCGTGGTGATCGCCGGTAGCGGTCCCGCGTACCTGCAACTGGCAGCCCGGATCTCTGCTGCCCGGGCTCCGGTAACCCTGCTCGGGCATCGTACTGACGTGGCCGACCTGCTGGTCGGTGCCGACATCGCCGTGGTCACCAGTGACTGGGAGGCCCGGCAGCTGTTCGCGCAGGAGGCGATGCGGATCGGTGTGCCGCTGGTGGCCACCGCGGTCGGAGGTCTGCCGGAGCTGGTCGATGACGCGGCCATCCTGGTGCCGCCGGGCGACGTCGACGCGGTGGACACCGCCGTCGGGAGTCTGCTGGATGACGCGGCCCTACGGGCCGAACTGGGTCGGCGGGCCCGCGGGCAGGCCGCGACCTGGCCGACCGAGGCGGAGACCTGCGCCCAGCTCGCCGCCCTCTACGCCGAGCTGTCCCCGGACGCGGCCGGCCCCACCACCCCGGACGCCGGTAGACCGTCAATGGGACAGCGGTAATGCTGCGCCGACTCACCCCCGCCCTGCTGACCCTGCTCGTCGTGGCGCTCGGCGTGGCCGCGCTGGCCGCCCGGCCGGCGGTCCCCTCCCCGGAGCGGAGCGCCGACTTCGTGGTCCTGGCCGGGGTTGCCGGGCTGCGGTGGGAAGACGTGGACGCGCAGACGACACCGACGCTGTGGCGGTTGGCGCAGGAGGGCTCGATCGGGTCGTTGGCGGTGCGCTCCGCCCACCGGCCCACCTGCCCTGTGGACGGCTGGTTGACCCTCGGGGCCGGCAGCTTCGCCGCCTGGCCGGGCGAGCGGCCAGAGGGCACCTGCCCACCCACCGACGTCGTCGTGGAGCGGCCGGACGGAATCGGTGCGCACCTGCCTGACCAGGAGAGTGCCGTCCTACCGAACCAGGAACGGCTCTCCTGGGGGGCCGTGCCTGGTTCGCTGTCGGAGTCGGTGCGTTGTTCGGTGGCGGTGGGACCGGGCGCGGCGGTGGCCGCTGCCCGGCCGTTCGGTCGGGTGGACCGGTACGCGCCGGAACTGCCGGCGGATCCGACCGACCTCCTGCGCTCGTGCGTGCTCAGCATTGTCGATCTCGGTGCCGTCGATGGTGCGGATCCGGCGGCCCGGGCGGCTGCGGCCCGTGCGGCCGACGCGCGGCTGGCCCGGGTGCTTGCTGCCCGCCCGCCCCGCTCCCTGGTCATCGTTGCCGGGGTGGCTGATACCGAGGAGCCGTCCCGGCTGCACGTCGCGGTCGCCGATGGCGCCGGCTGGGAACGCGGCTGGCTGACGTCGCCCACCACCGCCCGTCCGGGCTACCTGCAACTGGTTGACCTTGCACCGACCGCGTTGACCGCCCTGGGCCGGCCACTGCCCGAGAGTCCGTTTCTCGGACGGCCCGCCGAGTCCGTCAGTGGTCGGCCCACCGACCTCGCCACCGCGATCGCCGGCCCGGTGGACGCCGACCGGGAGGCCGCCGCACAGCGCCGCGTCGCCGGCTGGTTCTTCGGATTGCTCGCCGCCGCGCAGGTGCTCCTCGCGGTGGCCGTGCTACCGCTGCTGCGCCGGGGGCGACGGCACGCCAGCCCGTACGGTCCGCAGCCGGTTTCCCGGCGGATCGTCGCGGTGGTGGAACTGCTGCTCGTCGCGGCCGCGCTCGCCCTGCCGGCCGCACTCCTGGCAGACCTGGTCCCGTGGTGGCGTGGTGCGCACCCCGGGTGGTGCTTCGCCGGGGTCGCCCTCGCGTTGACAGTCGCCGCGACGGCGCTCGTCCGGTTCCTGCCCGGATACGGGAGCACCCTTGGGCCGCTGGGCGCGGTGGCGTTCCTGGCTACGCTGACGGTCGGTGCCGACGTGTTGACCGGCGCCCATCTTCAGCTCAACGGGGTCGTGGGCTACTCAGCGGTGGACGGGGGCCGTTTCGTCGGCCTGGGCACGGTGGGACTGGGGGTGCTGCTGGCCGGGGCGCTGCTCCTGGCTGGCTGGCTCGCCCAGCGGGTTCGTCGCTCCCGGCGACCGGTGGTCATCGTGGCTGTCGGTGGGATCGCCGTTGTGCTGGTCGGCAGCCCCTACCTCGGTGCCGACTCCACCGGCGCGGTCGCGTTGACCGCCGGGGTGAGCCTCGCCGCGGCGATCAGCGCCAGCGGTTGGTTGACGCTCACCCGCCTGGCCTGGGCGACGATGGCAGGGCTGGCGGTGACGGTGGGTTTCGCCCTGGTCGACCTCGGCCGGCCGGCCGGCGAGCGAGGCGATCTGGGCCGATTCCTGGCCGCGGTCGGCGACGAGACCGGGGGGCTGATCGTTCATCGGGCCAGCTCCGCCAACCTGGAGACGCTCTTCGGTAGCCCGTTGACGGTGTTGGCCCTGGCCGGTGCGCTCCTGGTGTGGTTCGCTCTGCTGCAGCCGTGGGGCGGTCTGCGGCGGCTGTTCGGCATCTATCCGGCGGTTCGGGGAGCGATGACCGGCACCGCGGTCGCGGCGGCGCTCGGCGGACTGCTGGGCGGAGTGGCGCTGGATGTGGCAGGAGCAGCGGCGGCTGTGGTGGTGCCGATGGCGGCCCTCGCCGCGCTGCGGGTACTGGACCACTCCACCGACCGGACCTGCCCGACGCCCGGCGGGGACGGCGGCTCGGTGGGCTCGACCGGCTCCGGCGGTGGGTCAGATCGAGGCCAGGGCTCCGATGGCGGCGAAGGCGGCCCGGCTGACTCGCCACGGCGTGGCGTCGGCGCGGCCGACCACCCGGAACCGTCCGGGGGCGGCGACGCCGGTGCGGCGCCGGTGGACGAATGGGATGCCGGCCCGGCTGCCGGAAAGATCCCGACGGCTCGCGCAACCGACGAGGTCACGACGGTCTGACCCGTCAGCGGTACGCGTTGCTGCTGGCGGGTGCGCCGGGTGGAGCGACCAGGTGGGGTGTTACCGTGGAATCCCGTGGATCGCGTGATCACTCTGCTGATCGGCACGGCGGTCTGCACGACCGCGACAGACGACACGGGAGCAGGCCTTGGCCCCTTCAGTACGGACGACCAGGCATATTTTCGTCACCGGGGGCGTGGCCTCCTCATTGGGTAAAGGCCTGACCGCCTCCAGCCTCGGCAGCTTGCTCACCGCGCGTGGCATGCGTGTGGTGATGCAGAAGCTCGACCCCTACCTCAACGTGGACCCGGGGACGATGAACCCGTTCCAGCACGGTGAGGTCTTCATTACCGAGGACGGCGCCGAGACGGATCTCGATGTCGGCCACTACGAGCGGTTCCTCGACCGGGACCTGTCCGGCAAGGCCAACGTCACCACCGGGCAGATCTACTCAGACGTGATCGCCAAGGAACGGCGCGGCGAGTACCTGGGCGACACCGTCCAGGTCATCCCGCACATCACCAACGAAATCAAGTCGCGGGTGCTCGGCATGGCCGAACCGGACGGCGAGGGCCAGGTGCCGGACGTCGTCATCACCGAGGTCGGCGGGACCGTCGGCGACATCGAGTCGCTGCCGTTCCTGGAGGCGATCCGGCAGATCCGCCACGACCTGGGCCGGGACAACTGCTTCTATCTGCACGTCTCGCTGGTGCCGTACCTGGCGCCGTCGGGCGAGCTGAAGACCAAGCCCACCCAACACTCGGTAGCGCAGCTGCGCAGCATCGGTATCCAGCCGGACGCACTGGTACTGCGCTGCGACCGGGAGATTCCGGACAAGGTCAAGCAGAAGCTCGCCCTCTACTGCGACGTTGACCTGGAGGCGGTCACCGCCGCCGCGGACGCACCCAGCATCTACGACATCCCGAAGGTGCTGCACCGGGAGGGCCTTGACGCCTACGTGGTGCGTCGGCTCGGTCTCTCCTTCCGGGACGTGGCCTGGGCGCGCTGGGACGACCTGCTGGAGCGGGTGCACCAGCCCCGGCACACGATCACCGTTGCCCTCGTGGGCAAGTATGTTGACCTGCCCGACGCGTACCTGTCGGTGAGTGAGGCGATCCGCGCCGCGGGCTTCGGGCACCGGGCCCGGGTACGGCTGAAGTGGGTACCCAGCGACGAGTGTGTCACCCCGGCCGGTGCCGCGGCCGCCCTGGCCGGGGTCGACGGTGTCGTCATCCCGGGCGGGTTCGGCGTCCGCGGCATCGAGGGCAAGGTCGGCGCCGCCCGGCACGCCCGGGAGCACGGTGTTCCGCTGCTCGGCCTCTGCCTCGGCCTCCAGTGCATGACCATTGAGGTGGCCCGTCACCTCGCTGGGCTGGACGGTGCGAACTCGCTGGAGTTCGACGGGGAGGCCACACATCCGGTCATCGCCACCATGGCCGACCAGGAGGACATCGTCGCTGGCCGGGGTGACCTCGGCGGCACCATGCGGCTCGGGGCATGGCCGGCGGTGCTCACCGAGGGGTCGATCGTCGCCAAGGCGTACGGCAGCACCGAGGTGAGCGAGCGGCATCGGCACCGGTACGAGGTGAACAACGCCTACCGTGACGTGCTCACCAAGGCGGGCCTGCACATCTCGGGGACCTCGCCGGACGGCCGGCTGGTCGAGTTCGTCGAACTGGACCGCGACCTGCATCCGTTCTTCGTGGCCACCCAGGCGCACCCGGAGCTGAAGAGCCGTCCGACCCGCCCACACCCGCTGTTCGCGTCATTCGTGGCGGCGGCCCTCGCGTACTCGCAGGCTGATCAGCTCCCGGTCGACCTGGACGGTGCGGCGGCGACGAAGGCTGCCAGCAACGGCGGGACCAGCACGGCGCCGGCGGCTTCGACATCGTGAGCACGGCCGGTCACCGTTACCAGGTGCGTTCGCGCGTCGAGCGGTA
Source organism: Salinispora tropica CNB-440 (assembly GCF_000016425.1). Classification (GTDB taxonomy): domain Bacteria; phylum Actinomycetota; class Actinomycetes; order Mycobacteriales; family Micromonosporaceae; genus Micromonospora; species Micromonospora tropica. The sequence continues at coordinate 2,196,843 of NC_009380.1, forward strand.
CCGGGGTCGGATCTTCGATGTGGTCACCGACGAGGTGACCATGCCCGGTGGCGGCACCGCCCTGCGGGACTGTGCCCGACACCCGGGCGCGGTATCGGTGGTGGCCTTGGATGAGGCCGGTCGGGTGGTGTTGATCCGGCAGTATCGGCACCCGGTCGGCCGGCACCTGTGGGAGCTGCCGGCCGGCCTGCTGGACATCGCGGGCGAGGACCCGGCCGCCGCCGCCGTCCGGGAACTGGCCGAGGAGGCTGACCTGACCGCAGGTCGCCTCGATGTCCTGGTCGATGTGCACAGCTCACCCGGGTTCACCAATGAGTTGGTCCGGGTGTTCCTGGCCCGCGACCTCACCGAGGTGCCGGTCGGCCGGCGGCACGCCCGGTCCGAGGAGGAAGCCGACCTCGAGATCGTCTGGGTCGCCCTGGACGAGGCGGTGGGCATGGTGCTGGCTGGGGGGATCACCAACGCCGCGACGGTGGCCGGGCTGCTCGCCGCCGCTCGCGCCCGGGACGGGGGCTGGACGGCACTGCGCCGGGCCGGAACACCGCTGCCGCGCTGAACCTGTACGTGAGGGGCCGCTCGCGGCCCCTCACGTACAGGTAAAACCGGGGGTCAGCCGCGCAGCGGTCGGCCTTGACCGTCGACGCCGCCGTTGACCAGGATCAGGATGCCGTCAATCAAGCCCCAGAGGGCGCCGAAGCCGCACGTAATCAGGCTGACGATGAGCTGGATTACACCGGTCCTGGTGTCGCCCATGTAGAACCGGCCGATGCCGAAGCCGCCGAGCAGGATCTGCAGGACGCCCGCGACGACCTTACTTCTGTCGGACACGCCCGCCGGGTAGCCGGGCTGGTAGTGAGGAGTAGTCATGAGGCGACACAGTAGTGATCCACAGCTAGCTGTCCGCACGGGGGATCGGTACGTCTGACGAGAGGCGGGAGGCGCCCCAACAGTGGAGAGAGCCGCCGAGTACCGGGCGTTGACCGGGTCCGCTCCGCTTGACACATCGTTAGCGGGAGTGTTCACCCCATGTCACAGTGCTGGCTCCCTGGCGGTTCCCGCGGGCCTAGACTGCCGCCGGCGGGACCTGAGCACTGCGGCAACGGAGCCGCCGTGTCGCCGAGTAGCTGGGGCGTGTAGCCCCGGAGAAGGGGGTCTGCATCGTGAAGGTCGGCATCCCACGTGAGATCAAGAATCACGAGTACCGAGTGGCGATCACGCCCGCGGGGGTCAACGAGTTCGTCCGCGCCGGCCACCAGGTCTTCGTCGAGTCCGGCGCCGGCGTCGGCTCCAGCACCAGCGACAAGGACTTCGCCGCCGCCGGCGCCACGATCCTCCCCACTGCCGACGAGGTGTGGGAGAGCGCCGAACTGGTGCTGAAGGTCAAGGAGCCGGTCGCGGAGGAGTACCACCGGATGCGGTCGGGCCAGGTCCTCTTCACCTATCTGCACCTGGCCGCCTCCAAGGAGTGCACCGACGCGCTGCTGGACCGCGGGGTCACCGCCATCGCATACGAGACGGTCGAGCTGCCGGACCAGTCGCTGCCCCTGCTCGCCCCGATGTCCGAGGTGGCTGGCCGGCTCGCCCCGCAGGTCGGCGCCTACCACCTACAGGCACAAGGCGGTGGACGCGGCGTGCTGATGGGCGGCGTCTCCGGCGTGTACGCGGCGAAGACCGTGGTCATCGGTGCCGGCGTCTCCGGGATGAACGCCGCCGCCATCGCGCTCGGCCTCCAAGCCGAGGTGCTGCTCCTGGACAAGAACGTGGCCCGGCTGCGTCAGGCCGACGCGATCTACCGGGGTCACCTGCAGACGGTCGCCTCCAACGCATACGAGATCGAACGGGCGGTGGTCGACGCGGACCTGGTCATCGGCGCGGTGCTGGTGCCCGGGGCCAAGGCGCCGACCCTGATCTCGAACGAACTGGTTGCCCGAATGAAACCGGGCAGTGTGCTGGTCGACATCTCCATCGATCAGGGGGGCTGCTTCGAGGACTCGCGTCCCACCACCCACGCCGACCCGACGTATCCGGTGCACAGGTCCGTCTTCTACTGCGTGGCGAACATGCCGGGTGCCGTGTCACACACCAGCACCTACGCGCTGACCAACGTGACCCTGCCGTACGCCCTGGAACTGGCCAACTTCGGTTGGCGGGAAGCGCTGCGTCGGGACTCCGCGCTCGCGCTGGGCCTGAACACCCACGACGGCCGGGTCGTCTACGGCCCGGTCGCCGACGCGCACGGCATGGCCACCCTGCCGTTGGCCGAGGTGCTGGCCTGACGCGGCGGCGAGTCAACCATGACGGCCGAGGCCGAACCCGATCCCGCGCCGGCCCTACGCCGCGCCGTCCGCGGCTACCTGGACCACCTTGCCGTTGAGCGGGGACTCGCGGCGAACACACTCGCCTCGTACCGTCGGGACCTGGCCCACTACCTCGACACCCTCGCGTCGATCGGGGTGACCGATCTGGCGTCGGTCGCCCCGGGCCAGGTGGAAGCCCACCTGGCCCGGCTGCGCGTCGGGAACGAGGGACGCCGACCACTCGCGGCGTCCTCCGCGGCGCGGGCCGTCAGCGCCGTGCGTGGCCTGCATCGCTTCGCGCTGCGCGAGGGCCTGACCGGTGCGGACCCGAGCCGTGATGTCCGCCCACCGGCGCCGCCCCGCCGGCTGCCCCGGGCGCTGCCCGTTGACGACGTGATCCGGTTGCTGGAAGCCGTCGGCCCGGTCTCCGCCGCCGGCGGGCAGGCGCCACTCGGGCTGCGTGACCGGGCACTGCTGGAGTTCCTGTACGGCACCGGCGCACGGATCTCCGAGGCGGTCGGCGCCGCCGTTGACGACCTCGACCTCGACGCCGGCGCGGTACTGCTGCGGGGCAAGGGCGGGCGGAACCGGCTGGTCCCGATCGGCGGGTACGCCGTGGCTGCGCTGCACGCCTACCTGGTGCGCGCCCGCCCCGGCCTCGCCGCCGCCGGCGGAGGCACCCCGAGGGTCTTCCTCAACTCCCGCGGCGGCCCGTTGTCTCGGCAGGGCGCCTGGACGATCCTGCGGAATGCCGCCCGGCGGGCCGGACTGTCGGACGTCGGGCCGCAGGCCGTCTCCCCGCACACCCTGCGTCACTCCTACGCCACCCACCTGCTCGACGGTGGCGCCGACGTGCGCGTGGTGCAGGAACTACTCGGCCACGCCTCGGTCACCACCACCCAGGTGTACACGCTGGTCACTGTCGAACGGCTCCGTGAGGTGTACGCGACAGCCCACCCGCGGGCGCTCGGTTGATGGGTGTGACACGCCGGACCGGTGCTGAGCGGCCTGCTCGCCGGTGGCGTACAGTCAGGTTCGGCGCGGACCTGGCGGAAGTGACGCGGCCAGGATTCGCGACGGCGTCGCGAAGGACGTCGGTCGGCTCCGACGCCGGTGTGGCCGTCGGGAGGGGGCAACGAAGACATGGTTGGCAACGGTGGCCGTGCCGAGACCTGGACGTCGGAGCTCCGCGAGCAGCAGTCCACACTCGGCACTGACCTGGGCCCGGCAGATCCGGCCGCCTACACGACGCGGAAGCCGATCCCCGAACCGATGCCGACCGATCGGCATGGCCCCGCCCGTATCATCGCGATGGCGAACCAGAAGGGCGGCGTCGGCAAGACCACCACGACCATCAACCTGGGCGCCGCCCTGGCCGAGTACGGCCGCCGTGTGCTGTTGGTCGACTTCGACCCGCAAGGTGCCCTCTCGGTCGGTCTGGGGGTAAACCCGCACAACCTCGACCTGTCGGTCTACAACCTCCTCATGCAGGACGACGTCACCTGCGACGATGTGCTGATCAAGACCGATGTGGCCGGACTGCACCTCCTTCCGGCCAACATCGACCTCTCCGCCGCCGAGATCCAACTGGTCAACGAGGTCGCCCGGGAGATGGCGCTGGCGCGGGTACTGAAGAGTATCCGCAAGGACTACGACTTCATCCTGATTGACTGCCAGCCCTCCCTGGGCCTACTGGCGATCAATGCGCTGACCGTTTCCCACGGCGTGCTCATCCCGTTGGAGTGCGAGTTCTTCAGCCTCCGCGGCGTGGCCCTGCTGCTGGACACAATCGACAAGGTTCGCGAGCGACTCAACTTCGACCTGGAGCTCGAAGGCATCCTCGCCACCATGTACGACAGCCGCACCACCCACTGCCGCCAGGTGCTGCAGCGGGTGGTGGAGGCATTCGGCGACAAGGTCTACCAGACCGTGATTACCAAAACCGTGAAGTTCCCCGAGTCCACCGTGGCCGGGGCACCGATCACCACCCTTGACCCGGCCTCCTCCGGCGCGCGTAACTACCGGCAACTCGCCCGCGAGGTGATCGCCGCCCACGCGGAGCGGTAGACCGGGAGTAGGGCGCCCAGGTGGTGGACTACGGTTTGCCGGTGACCGTACTGCCCCTCGACCAGCCCACGCCCCCCGGGGCCAGCAACACCGCCGTCGACGTCGCGACACCCGGCGGCGAGGTCGCCGTCGACGTCCCGGAGTCCGGCGGTGGGGAGCAGACCAGCGGCTTCACCGTCCGGCTGGCTAACTTCACCGGCCCGTTCGACCTGCTGCTGCAACTGATCAGCAAGCACAAGCTGGACGTCACTGAGGTGGCGTTGCACCAGGTCACCGACGAGTTCATCGCCTACCTGCGGGCAATGGGCGAGCACTGGGATCTGGACGAGACCAGCGAGTTCCTGCTCGTCGCCGCTACTCTGCTCGACCTCAAGGCGGCCCGGTTGCTGCCCGCCGCCGAGGTCGAGGACGAGGCGGACCTGGCCCTGCTGGAAGCCCGGGACCTGCTCTTCGCGCGGCTGCTGCAGTACAAGGCGTACAAGGAGGCGGCGGCGCACATCGCGGTGCTCGAGGAGACCGGCGGGCGGCGGTACCCACGGGCGGTCACGCTGGAGCCACGATACGCGCAGGCCCTGCCTGACCTGGTGTTCGGCATCGGCCCGCAGCGGCTACGGGACCTGGCTGTCCGGGTGTTCACCCCGACACCGCCGCCGGAGGTGTCCATCGCGCACGTGCACCAGGTCCGGGTCAGCGTCCGGGAGCACGCCGAGATCATCGCCGAGCGGTTACGCCGGGCCGGGACGGCTACGTTCTCCGGGCTCTGCGCGGACTGCGAGGCCCTCCTCGAGGTGGTGGCCCGCTTCCTCGCCCTGCTGGAACTCTACCGGGAAGGACTGGTCGCCTTTGCCCAGGAAGAGGCCCTGGAAGAGCTGACCGTACGCTGGACCGGCCCCGTCGAGGGCGGCAGCGACCTGGACATCGACGAGTACGCGGGGACGCTGCCCACCACCGGATCCGAGGGGGCTGGGCCGACCGACTCCGTTCCGGCCGACTCCGGGCCCGGGGCGGCAACGCCGCCCCCGGCGACCAGGTCGCACCCGGCGGGGGCGGTGCCACCCGGCGGAAGGCCGGCTACGACAGAGGACGAGCGAGATGGGTGACGAGAAACACGGGGACTCCCTGGCCGACCAGGCCGCCGCGTGGATCCCGCCATGGGAACGCCACCGCGAGACACCGGCCGAACCGGTCGAGGCGCAAGCCGCTGCCGTGCCGCGCGGGGGAGAACCCCACCCCGAACCGCCCGGCGCGGCCGAGAGTCACCACCCCGTCGCCGTGCCCGGAGAATCGGCTGGTGCTGGTGTCGAAGCGGGTGCGGGCACGGGAGTAGGCAGGGTATCGGTACCCGACCGGGGACGGCCCCGCCAACGAGTGCCGGCCCCACCCGTGTCGGTGCTCGACGACGCCGAGCTACGCGCCGCCCTGGAAGCAATCCTCCTGGTCGTGGACGAGCCGGTTGCCGAAACGACCCTCGCCGACGTGCTGGAGCAGCCGCTTGACCGGGTCCAGGCGATGCTGCACGCCATCTCCACTGGCTACACCACCCGTGGGCACGGCTTCGAGCTGCGTCGAGCGGCCGGCGGCTGGCGCCTGTACACCCGGCCAGAGTACGCCGGGTACGTGGAGCGGTTCGTCCTCGACGGCCAGACCGTACGGCTGACCCAGGCCGCGCTGGAGACCCTGGCCGTGGTCTCCTACAAACAGCCGGTTACCCGATCCCGGATCTCCGCCATCCGCGGTGTGAACTGCGACGGGGTGGTCCGTACCCTGGTCTCCCGCGGGCTGGTGGAGGAGTGCGGCACCGAACCGGAAACCGGTGCCCACCTCTACCGGACCACCACCCTGTTCCTGGAGAAGCTCGGCTTGGACAGCATCACCGACCTGCCGCCGCTCGCTCCGTTCCTCCCCGACGATGTGGAAGACCTCGCCGATGCCTCGCGATAACCGCGCCCCGAAGCCCGACGCGCCCGTCTACACCGGCCCGGAACGCCTCCAAAAGGTGCTCGCCGCCGCCGGTGTCGGTTCTCGGCGTGCCTGCGAAGACCTGATCTTCCGCCGGCGGGTGACAGTGAACGGCCGGGTCGCCCAGCTCGGCGACCGGGCGGATCCGACCTCCGACACCATCTACGTCAACGGTGAGCGCCTTCAGGCCGACACCCGTCTGGTCTACCTCGCCATGAACAAGCCCCGCGGCGTCGTCTCCACGATGGCGGACGAGAAGGGGCGGACCGCCATCGGCGACTTCCTCGGCAACCGCGTGGAACAGCGGGTCTACCACGTCGGACGGCTCGACGCGGACAGCGAGGGCCTGCTGCTGCTCACCAACGACGGAACGCTCGCGCATCGGCTTATGCACCCCTCCTACGGGGTGCCCAAGACCTACCTGTGCGAGGTGTCCGGCCCGATTCCTCGTTCGTTGGGCCGGCGCCTCGCCGCCGGCGTCGAACTGACCGACGGTCCCGCGACCGTGGACGCGTTCCGCGTGGTGGACACGTTGGGCAAAACCGCCCAGGTAGAGGTCACCCTGCACGAAGGGCGCAAGCACATCGTTCGGCGCCTGTTCGATGCGGTCGGCCACCCGGTGTCACGGCTGGTGCGTACCTCGATCGGGCCGATCCGGCTCGGCGACCTCCGCGCCGGGCGCACCCGTCGACTCACCAACGCGGAGGTCGCCGCGCTGTTCAAGGCGGTCGGCGACTGACGTCGGCGGTGGCGGGTACCGCAGCCGGTAAGCTCCGTGCGACCCGCTGCGCGGGAGCGGTCGCTCCCCACGGTGCGGCACGAGAGGTCCACACCGTGCCAGGCATCATTATCAGCGGGCGGATACCGCTCGCGGGCGTGGACCGCGAGGTACGGACTGAGGAGGATTGCGGTGGAGGAAAACGTACGGACCGGGGGCTGCGTGGTCGCTGTGGACGGGCCGTCCGGTTCGGGTAAGTCCACCGTCTCCCGGCGACTCGCGATCGCCCTGGGCGCGCGCTACCTCGACACCGGCGCGATGTACCGGGCGGTCACCTGGGCGGTGCTGCGCTCCGGAGTTGATCTGGCCGACCCGTCGGCCGTGGCCAAGGTCGCCGGAGAAACCGAGCTCGGCATCGGCACCGATCCCGAGGGATACGGCGTGACCGCCGACGGCGTACCCGTCGAGGTGGAGATCCGCGGATCCGAGGTGACCGGGGCGGTCTCGGCCGTGGCCGCCGTACCGGCGGTCCGTTCGTTGCTCGTCACCCGGCAGCGGGACCTGGCCGCTGCCGCCGGCCGGATCGTGATCGAGGGGCGCGACATCGGTGCGGTAGTGGCACCCAACGCCGACCTGAAGGTCTTCCTGACCGCGTCCGCGGCGGCCCGGGCAGCCCGTCGCAGCGCCGAGAACGCCACCGACGTGGGGCACACCGCCACCGACCTGGCCCGTCGGGACCGGCTGGACTCAACTCGCAAGGCCGACCCGATGGTGCCGGCCCTGGACGCCGTGGTGCTGGACACCACTGAACTCGGCATCGACGAGGTCGTCGTGCGACTGCGGGAGATGCTGGCCGAGCGGGGTGTGGGTCGATGAACGAGCCGAACAGTTGGGTGGAGTGGGTCGACCCCGAACTCGATGTCGACGAGGCCGCGGTTCCGCAGCCGGTGGTGGCCGTGGTTGGCCGTCCCAACGTGGGAAAGTCGACGCTGGTGAACCGACTGATCGGGCGTCGGCAGGCGGTCGTTGAGGACGTACCCGGGGTGACCCGGGACCGGGTTCCATACGACGCGCAGTGGAACGGCCGACAGTTCGCTGTCGTCGACACCGGCGGCTGGGAGCCGGATGCGAAGGACCGTGCCGCCGCCATCGCCGCCCAGGCGGAGTCGGCCATCACCACCGCGGACGTGGTGCTGTTCGTGGTCGACGCGGTGGTGGGCGCCACCGACGTGGACGAGGCGGCAGTGAAGATGCTGCGACGTAGCGCCAAGCCAGTGATCCTGGTGGCCAACAAGGCCGACAACAGCTCCATCGAGATGGAGGCATCCGCGCTCTGGTCGCTCGGCCTGGGGGAGCCGTATCCGGTTTCGGCGCTGCACGGCCGTGGCTCCGGCGAACTGCTCGACCTCATCTTGGACCGGCTACCGGAGGCACCCAAGATCGTCGAGGACCGTCCGCGTGGCCCCCGTCGGGTCGCCCTCGTCGGCCGACCCAACGTTGGAAAGTCCAGCCTCCTCAACCGCTTCTCCGGTGAGATTCGGGCAGTCGTTGACGCGGTCGCCGGCACCACCGTCGACCCGGTGGACAGCCTCGTCGAGATCGGCGGCGAGGCCTGGCAGCTTGTTGACACCGCCGGCCTGCGTAAACGGGTAGGCCAGGCCAGCGGCACCGAGTACTACGCGAGCCTGCGTACCACCTCGGCGATCGAGGCAGCCGAGGTTGCGGTGGTCCTGCTCGACGCCAGCGAGGTCATCAGTGAACAGGACCAGCGAATCCTGTCGATGGTCACCGATGCCGGCCGGGCCCTGGTGATTGCCTTCAACAAGTGGGACCTGGTGGACGCCGACCGTCGATACTACCTGGACCGGGAGATCGAACGGGAGCTGCGCCGTATTCCCTGGGCGATCCGGCTGAACCTCTCCGCCCGGACCGGACGCGCGGTGGACAAGCTCGCCCCGGCGCTCCGCCGTGCGCTGGCAAGCTGGGAGACGCGAGTGCCGACAGCGCAGCTCAACGCGTGGCTCACCGCGTTGGTGCAGGCGACCCCGCACCCGGTCCGTGGGGGACGGGCACCGAAGATTCTCTTCGCCACCCAGGCGGGAGCGGCGCCGCCGCGGTTCGTACTGTTCACCACCGGCCCGCTGGACGCGGGCTACCAGCGATTCGTGGAGCGCAAACTCCGGGAGGAGTTCGGCTTCGAGGGCAGTCCGATCGAGATTTCGGTCCGCGCCCGGAAGAAGCTCGGTCCCGGCGGTCGCGGCAAGGCGCACGGCTAACCTCACCTCACCCCTCCGTGCCTGGCTAGGAGGGTGGGCGTCGCCACCGAGGGGTGGATACGGGGAACAGAAAGATCGTGCGGTAGGCTGTACCGGCTGTCGCGGGCAAGCCTGCGGGAGCATCGGGACGTGGCGCAGCTTGGTAGCGCACTTGACTGGGGGTCAAGGGGTCGTCGGTTCGAATCCGGCCGTCCCGACGCAGTTCAAAGGGCACATCCGATTGATGGATGTGCCCTTTGATTATGGCTGGGTGACTAGCTGAGTGACTATGCCTCAGCGCCGAAGAGCTGGTCCATGGTGATCGCGCCGCTCAAGAGCACCGGTCGAAGCTGGTGCCGGTATACGCCCTCGGTGACGGTCGTACCAGAGTGCCCACAGAGGTCGGCGATCTGTTCGATGCTCATGCCGCTGTCGGACAGCAGGGACACGAAGCTGTGTCGTAGCTCGCGTGGGGTCCAGTCGCGCGGATCAAGGTCCGCTTTGGCGACGACCGGGCGGAAGGCCCGAAGAACATTGTGCCGGTCGAGGGCTGTGCCGGCGGTGGAGGCGAAGACGAGGCAGTCATCATCAGGTCGGCCCTGGTGTTCATGGTGGGCGGTGAGGGCGCTCACGCACCGGGCTGGCAAAGCCAGTGTGCGGCGGGACTTCTTGGTCTTGGTGTCTCCGTCGACGCGGACCGAACGCCAGACCTGGATGGCTGGTGGCGTTGGTGGGTTGCGGTCCGGGTCGCCCGCCAGGTCAACGCGTGCCCAGGTAAGGGCACGGAGTTCTTCGGTACGTGCGCCCGTCAGAAGAGAAAGCACGATGTAGGCATGCAGCGAGCTGCCTTCGGCGGCAACCAGGAGCGCCAGGGCCTGGTCGAAGGTGAGCGACTTTGATGGTCGTCCGCTGCGGCCAGTCGGAACGGCGCAGAGAGCTACCACGTTACGTTTGACCTTGTCTCGCGCCATTGCACGGTTGACCGCGCGATTCAGCAAGGAATGGAGCAGCCGTAGGGTGCGGGTGCGGGTCTGCTGCACCGATAGGTGACAGTTTCAGTCACGCGGCCTGACTGGCCGGTGGGGTCATGATGGTCTCGTACTCGATAGGGGTCAACCGGGACAGAGAGTGTTGTCGTCGGCGGCGGTGGTAGGTCCGCTCGATCCAGGTCACGATCGCGGTCCTGAGCTGCTGGCGGGTGGTCCAGGTCCGCCGGTCGAGGACGTTGTTCTGCAGCAACCCGAAGAACGATTCCATGGCGGCGTTGTCGCCGGCGGCGCCGACTCTGCCCATCGATCCGGTCATGTGATGCTGGTGCAGGGCGTGGACGAATTTTCGGCTGCGAAACTGCGACCCACGGTCGGTGTGCAGCACGCAGCCGGCCAGCCGGCCGCGTCGGGCTACAGCGTTGTGCAACGCGTTGACGGCCAGCCGGGACTTCATCCGTGAGTCGATGGAGTAGCCGACGATCCGCCTCGACCACACGTCCTTGATCGCGCACAGGTAGAGCTTGCCCTCGCCGGTGCGGTGTTCGGTGATGTCGGCCAGCCACAACCGGTTCGGGCCGTCGGCGGTGAAGTCCCGTTGCACGAGGTCGTCGTGAACCGGTGAACCGACCTTGCCACCCTTGCCGCGCTTCTTGCGCTTACCGAAGGCGCTCCACCAGCCATTGTCCGAGCAGATCTTCCACCCGGTGCGCTCCGCCATCGCCTGGCCGGCGGCGCGGGCCTCATCGACCAGGAACCGGTACCCGAACTCCGGGTCATCGCGGTGGGCATCGACCAAGGCGTTCGCGCGATGAGCGGCGACGAGTTCGGCGTCACCGACGGGCCGGCCGAGCCACCGGTAGTAGGGCTGACGAGCGATGTTCAATACCCGGCACGTCACCGCGACGGGGATCCCGTCGGCGGCCAGCTCGCTCACGAGCGGGTAGAGCCTTTTCCCGGCAGATGCGCCTGCGACAAGTAAGCAGCGGCCCGACGCAGGACCTCGTTCTCCTGCTCCAACAACCGGATCCGCTTGCGGGCCTCGCGCAGCTCGGCTGACTCGCCACTGGGCGTACCGGGCTTCGCACCAGCGTCGATGTCGGCCTGACGCAGCCACTTGAACAACGTCATCGGGTGAACCCCGAAGTCCTTCGCGATCTGCTCGACCGTCACGCCCGGCTCGCGGTCACGGGCCACCTGCACGACGTCATCACGGAACTCTCGGGGGTAAGGCTTGGGCACAGCGACATCCTTCCAGCCCGCCCACAGGGCAAGCCAACTCAGATGTCACCTACTGGTGCAGCAGACCCAACAGGTCTCCGTGCCTGGTGTGCAGGCCAAGCTTGCCCAGTAGCGTGCTGGGGCATGGGTGAGCTCGTTGGAGGCGTCGAGCTGATGCACCGGGTCATCGGTCGTGACCTCGTCGCGGTCACGGAGGCTCGGCACTGGCACGACGGCCGGCGTGATGGTGATGCGGAGAGCTTGTTGCACTTCTGGCTGCACTTTCAGGGAGTGCCGCCGCTCATGGCGCATGGGTCTGGCGAGCTGCTGCTTCTTGAGTTCAGCGAGCCGTACGCGGCGTACGACATGGGAGAGCACGGTGAGACGCGCGTTGGGCCGGCGCAGAAGCCAGACCTGCTGGCGCTGCTGCCGGGTCATCGGCTGCTAGACGCCGCTCTCATCCGGGGCTACGCGACGCGGCCGGCCTTGGGCGGTGTCCTGCTGAGGTTCGACCACTGCGACCTGGTCGTGGCGTCGTTAGGCGATGAGTGGGTGCTGAGGCAGGGAACGATACCGTCCGAGCTAGCCACGTACCTGACCGTTGGTAGCTGGCTGGGAGATCGGGCCATCGGCTAACGGCGCACGTCGTAATGGTCGCCGTGCCCGAGGCGTGCCCGATGCAGCGGTTAACACCGGCCAACAGCGGCACGTGGCACGGCTTCAAGCTCAGCGATCGATCTTGCCCGACCAGCGAAACGGCTGCCCAGCGCATAGACCAAGCCGCCCGCCAGGTCGACGCAAGACACCTTCCAAGCTGACGGTGCAGGCCATCGGGCAAGCTTGAGCGGTGGATGTGGAGACGGTACGTGTCGAGGGCTACCACGAGGTTCTGGCGCTTCATCGGATGCTCATGGAGTGCAAGTCCGACGACCTCGGAAGTGTCTACGCTGGCAGCCCGTTCATCGCCGCCATCCAACACCGTTTGGCCGATGCTCTTGAAGCCGCCAATCCGGGCCAGGGGTGGCATGACTGGCGGAACGCCGACGGTCATCCTCACCGGGTCCAGGCCGTTCGTGCCCACCTAACCGGAGCGGGAAGGTGGTGGCATGACGCCAACGGGGAGCAGCGCGCGGCCTACGTGCGAGACATCCTCGCGCCGTTGCGGCCCTCGCCGGAGTTGCTTGCTGAGCTGACCACGATTTCGTCCGATCGTCGGCTGGGTGACTAATCGAGTGACGACCGGTGCGGACTCCAGTGGACAAGCACGAGCGATGGCGGGCCGCGTCCCCAGGTCAAGGGCCACGAAACAGCAGCTCAGGGGGCCGTGTTGGTTGCCTGGGGGTCAAGGGGTCGTCGGTTCGAATCCGGCCGTCCCGACAGAAGTGAAGCCCTGACCAGCGGATACGCTGGTCAGGGCTTCGACTTTCTTCGATGAGATTGTGAACCGTCCCCCGGAAACCCCCCGATTACTGGGGGCGGCAACCAGGTTTGTCATCCATGTTCATCGTCGTGCGTCGTGGGTGCGGGGGCGTCCGCCCGTGGTCAGCGCCGAGCCGTTCGAGGACGTCGGAGACGTCCGGTGCTTGGAGGGGCTTGGCGATGTAGTACGTGTCGGTGATGTCTTCGCTGGAGTGCCCAAGCTGTGCTGTGGCGCTTTTGGTGTCTGCTTCTTCCTTGATGAGGGTGGCCACGGTCTTGCGGAAGGTGTGGGGGGTGACCCAGGCGAGGTCGGTGTCTGCGCGGGCTTGGCGCCATTGCCGGCGAACGTTGTTGGGTGATAGCCAGGTGCCGCGTCGAGAGGCGAAGATCGCGTTGTGGGGGTTGTCGGCGGCGATGACCTTGCGGGCTAGGAGCATGCCGACGGCGAATCGGGGCAGGGTGATCATTCGGTAGCCGGCGTCGCTTTTGGTCCAGGGCTGTCGGAAGAAGCCTTTGCCTTTGACGAAGACCAGTGTGCCGCAGATTGTCAGTGTGGGACGTTCGGCGGCCAGGTTTAGGTCTTCCCAGCGTAGGGCGAGTATCTCCCCGATGCGGGCCCCGGTGGCGAGCATGAGGTCGACGATGTCGGCTAGTACTCCAGCCGCACTTCCGTTGACCGTGTTTGCGCTGCTAGGACAGCAGATGCGGGTCAGGCGTTAGAGTACACGATCATCCATCGTAGACTGCCGCACTTGTGGTGACGGACGATCTTTCGGGGTGGGCGGCAGGTCTGGATGACCTGATGGCGCGGGTCGCTGGCCGGTTTCGGCGGGTGGAGCCACGCCGGCGGGCCCGGGCCTATGTGTTGGGCCTGTTGTCGCCGCTGGCTGGCAAGAATGGCTGGACGCTGGCCGAGGCGGCCGGGGAGAACACCCCTGACGGTATGCAAAGGCTGCTCAACAGGTCGGCGTGGGACGCTGAGGCGGTCCGCGATGACCTGCGCGACTACGTCGCGGAGCATCTCGGCGACGCCGACGGCGTTCTGATCATCGATGAGACGGGGTTCCTGAAGAAGGGAACCAAGTCCGCCGGCGTCCAACGCCAGTACTCCGGGACCGCCGGGCGGACCGAGAACTGCCAGCTCGGGGTGTTCCTGGCGTATGCGTCCGCGTACGGGCGCACCTTGATCGACCGGGAACTGTATCTGCCGCAGAGTTGGTGCGCCGATGACGGCCGGCGGACCGAAGCCGCGGTACCGGCGAAGGTGCGGTTCGCGACCAAGCCGGCGCTGGGGTTGTAGATGCTGCGCCGCGCACGGGACGCGGGGCTGCTGGCTCGGTGGGTGACCGCCGACGAGGCCTACGGCAAGGACAGCAAGTTCCGGCTGTGGCTGCAGACCCGGCGCATGGGCTACGTCTTGGCCGTGGCCTGCAACCAGAAGATCCCGACCGACGGCGGCAGCGCCCGCGCCAACGAACTGGCCGCCGCGGCCCCTGCCCCGGTGTCCTGTGACGAGACCCCGATCCGGGTCGGTGCCCGCAAGGTCAGGAAGTACCTCCTGGTCGCCTGCACCCACCTTTACACCTGGTATCTGCTCGGTGGCCGCAGCCTCGACATGTTCGAGGTGTTCGTCCTGCCGGACCTGACGGGTGTCATCGTGCACGACCGCTACCAGAACTACGACGCGAAGATCTTCGCCCACCTGGTGCACCAACTGTGCGTGGCGCACCTGATCCGCGACTGCCAGGACGCCGCCGAGACCTACCCCGAGGCACACTGGCCGATCCAGATCCGCCAGGCGCTGCAAGGACTCGTGCACGCCGCGAACCTCGCCCGCGCCCAGAACCTGAAGGCGATTCCCGCCGAGATCGCGGACCCGCTGATCGACGCCTACCGGCACGGCGTCCGCATCGGCCTCAAAGACGTCGCCCGGGTGCCCGGCCGGAAACAGCCGAAACACCGGGCACTGCTGGAAGACCTGCGCGACCGCGAGGCCGACATCCTGCGGTTCACCACCGACCTGCGGATCCCACCCACCTCGAACCAGGCCGAACGCGACCTGCGGCCGGCGAAGACCCAGCAGAAGATCTCTGGACAGCTCACCAGCGAGAAGATCACCGAACACCGGTACGCCATCCGCGGCTACGTCTCCACCGTGACCAAACACGGCGCGGACGTCATGACCGCAATCCGCGACGCCATCCTCGGCCGGCCCTGGACACCACCCGCCTGGACACCCGGCTAACCCACCACGAGCAACGACCACCACCGCCCATCACACACAGCCACCAACGGCTACGTCATGGAGCGGCCCTGAATGCTTACCGCATAGCTCCGGATGGTGTCGAGCGCTTCAGCCTGCGGGTAGATGACCGCGTCGACTTCCCTGGATCCAGCCCTGGCTGTGGCCTGCTACAGTCGGCCGGCCTGGTGGCGGTCGGAGGGGAGACGGCGATGGCGAGGCCTTTTCGCGAGGCACTGTCGCAACTGCTCAAAGCGCGCTTCCCGATCCTCTACGTAGAGTCGTACGAAGAGCATCGGGTGGTCGCGGAGGTGACGGCCGTAGCCCGCGATGTGGCCCTGGTTCGTACTCCCAGGGCCGTCTGGACCTGGTCCGCGACAGAAGGACTGGTTCAGCCGGACGGTACCCCGAGGAAGGGCACGACGGACCCGGAGGATGCGCTCAACGCCGTGCTTCGGATCGACGAGCCCAGCGTGCTCATGTTCAGGGACCTACACGCGGCGCACGGGGGTGGCGACAGGCCTGGGAGCCCGGGTGTGGTTCGGCGGTTGCGGGATGTGGCGGCGGCCTTCAAGTCCGGCCCGGTCGCGCGGGCCTTGGTGCTTATCTCTCCCATGCTGCGGATTCCGGTGGAGCTGGAAAAGGACGTCACGATCGTTGACTTTCCACTGCCCACTGAGCACGAGATCCGCATGGTGCTTGAAGGGATGATCGCGGCCAACTCCGCCAGCGGCCGGATCCGCATCGGCCTGGATGAGGTGGGGAGGGAGCGGTTGGCGAAGGCAGCTCTCGGCCTCACGCTGCAGGAGGCGGAGAACGCCTTCGCTCGTGCGATGGTCAACGACGGTGTGCTTGACCTTGACGACATCGCGGTGGTGCACGAGGAGCAGCGGCAGACGGTACGCAAGTCGGGACTGCTCGAGTTCGTCGATGTCGATGTCGACCTGGCCGACGTCGGTGGTCTGGAAAATCTGAAGCGGTGGCTGGCCAAAAGGGATAGTTCCTGGTTGGCAGAGGCGGCGGAGTACGGGCTTCCCGCGCCGCGCGGTGTGCTGATCACTGGCGTGCCCGGCTGCGGCAAGTCGCTCACCGCAAAGGCCGTCGCCGCTAGCTGGGGCTTGCCGCTGCTGCGCTTCGACATCGGTCGGGTCTTCTCCGGACTGGTCGGATCCAGCGAGCAGAACGTGCGCAACGCTATCCGCACCGCCGAGGCCACCTCACCGTGCGTTCTCTGGGTCGACGAGATCGAGAAGGGCTTCGCCAGCGGCGGCGCCGCTGGTGACTCGGGAACGTCATCTCGCGTGTTCGGCACCTTCCTCACCTGGCTGCAGGAGAAAACGGAGCCCGTCTTCGTCATCGCGACCGCGAACAACATTGAAAGCCTCCCGCCTGAGATGCTGCGAAAGGGGCGCTTCGATGAGATCTTCTTCGTCGATCTCCCGACCATCGCGGAGCGCGCGTCGATCTGGGCCATGCACATCGCAAAGCGGATGACGCATCCTGCTGTCGCCAGAGATCTCACCGTCGACGACGCACTGCTGAAGGAGCTCTCGGGGCTGAGTGAGGGCTATTCGGGAGCCGAGCTCGAGCAGGCGGTCATCGCCGGCCTTTTCGACGCCTTCTCGGAAAGACGCCCGTTACGCAAGGACGATCTAATCCACGGCGTGGTCAACATGGTGCCGCTCAGCGTGACCCAGGCGGAGCGGATCAGCGCCATCCGCGCCTGGGCGAATATGCGTGCTGTGGCGGCCACGGCCGCGGAAGACTGGGACCCTCCTGGCCGCTCCGGGACCACCATTGCGTCCACGGCTCCTACCCAACCCGGCGATGCACCACCCCCTCACATTGGTGGAAGATCGGTCGAGTTTTGATGTCGACGACAGGACCGAGGGGAGTGCCACGTTGAGCGTCTCACTGATACTGGTGCCGCTGGCCGTGGCCACGGTCGCCGCCGTGCGCGGCGCCACCGCCAGCCGCGACGAGCGTGGCCGCGTCATCTGCCAGGTGCAGACGCGGATGCGGGATGAGACGTTGCTCTCGGCGGCGCTGCGCGAAACCAACGCCGTGGTCACCGCCGACCATCAGGAGATCGTGGCGTCCTGGAACCGCGTACAGGCGACTTTCCAGCGCGGGCCGGACGCGGTGTGGTCTGCGCACTTCACGGGTGACGTCGACGAGCAAGGAGCCGTCGACATCGTTCGGGCCATCGACGCCGAGTACGGGCGGCAGGTGCAGCGTACGGTGCTCGAGCGGCTGCGGGAACGCGCACCGGCCGCCGGACTTCGGCTCGAGTCGGAGACCGTCGTCGAGGATGCGAGCGTACGGATGGTGTTCGCTGTCGAGGGACGGCCGTCTTGACGGAGAAGCCACAAATCCTGCTGACCGTGACGAGCGCGGGCATCGTGAGCGCCGAGACCAAGGGCCTGGCGGGAAGCGGCTGCCTCGACTACATCACGATCCTGGAAGATTTACTCGACGCACACACCATTGAAAGTGCCTACACCGCCGACTACACCAGAACGAACGTGAACACGCAGAACCTCCAGGAAGAGCGCAATGTCGAACGTGCCTAACGGACCGTGGACACCTCCACTGCCTCCCGCCAACCCGGGCGCGAGCCTGCAATGGCGGATCCAGCACAGCTGGTGGCTCCTGCTCCCAATTTGCTGCATGGGCTGCCTCGGCGGAGCAGGCTTCCTCTACGTCGGGCTTCGCGCCCGACGGCCGGACTGGTGGATCCCCGGCATCGCCTATACCGTCATCGGTGCAGGCGCCTTCTCCTTCGCCGACGACCCAGGCGAGACGACCACCGTGGGCAGCTGGGCTGGCGGCACGATCTTGGCCATCTGGGCGGGGAGCGTCTTGCACGCCTGCCTCATCAACTCGGCGTGGCTGCGCTGGCGGGCAACCCACACTCCCTGGTACGCGCAGCCAACCGCACCACCGCCGACCTGGAACGGCAGCCCCAACCCCCCGATGCCCCCCGGGCCATCGCGCTACACGCCGACATCCCCGCCACCGTCGGTTGCCAACATCATGCCGAACCCGGCCAACTCCTACGGGGCTGGGCCAGCAGCAGAACCAGCGCCTCCGCAGCAGTCGTACGGCACGCCGCCGCAGCCCTCCACGGTCTCGCCAGCCACGGCCGGAGACCCGGCGGCCATCGATGTCAACACGGCCACCTTCGAGCAGCTCGCTGCGCTCCCGCACCTCCACACAGACCGCGTGCACCAGGTGATCGCCGAGCGGCAGGCACGCCGCGGGTTCGGCAGCGTAGAGGAGATCGCCGCAGTGGCGAATCTTGCACCGCACGAGTTCGCCCATCTCCGGAACCTGCTGACCTGCACACCTCCGCAGTGGCGGCAGCCTGGCCAAGCGCCGCCACCACCCCACGGCCGTGTGCTCGATGTCTGATGACGAACTCGCTCCTCGACCTACCATCAACTCGGCGGTGGTGTCAGTAGCGAGGTTCCTTGGTTCAACTCACGCGGAGGGACCGGGCGAGCGCACCGCGGTCTGGGTGCAGGGCTGCGCCATCCGGTGCCCCGGCTGCTTCAACCCGCACATGTGGAGCTTCCGAGGCGGGGAACAGGTAGCAACAGACGACCTGGTGACCCGCATCCTCGACTCGGGCACCGCCGGGCTGACGCTGCTCGGCGGGGAACCCTTCGATCAAGCCGCCGCATTGTCCAAGGTCACTCGCGCGGTACGGAGCGCTGGCCGATCGGTCATGACCTTCACCGGATACACCGAGGCGCAGCTGCGGCAGGCCATCGAGGCGGGCCGCGCCGATGTTGCCGCGCTGCTCGGCGAGACGGACCTGCTCGTTGCTGGACCTTTCCTCAACGACCGGATCGACCCCGTTCGGCCCTGGGTCGGCTCGACGAACCAGGAGTTCGTCGTGCTGAGCGACCGCTTCCCGCATCTACTCGATCATCTGCGACGCACACCCGACCGCGTCGAGATAGACGTCGACACCTCCGGCCAGATCGCGATCAACGGGTGGGCGGAGCTGGAGTTGCTGGACGAGCTGCTCGCGCCAGTGGCCCGCCCCCTACGCAACCGGTGACTCCCGGCAGTGTCTCCTGCGAATTGCATCGCAGCGTGGGTTGACGAGACGATCAGCATCCCGTCGGAGGAGCCCGCCTGACGGATCCCGGAGCTGCTTGAAGAGGCCGACGACCCGGAGGCCGCCGGGCTGGCAGCCAGCACCATGATCGGGGTGCTGATGATGTGGCTGACCGGGGCGAAAGAGGAGGCGAACGGCGACCTAGTGTGCTGAGTCGTTAATTCGTTGACAGTATGCGGCGATCGTTTCGAGGATGTCGTCCGCCGTCTTGGTCCACACGAACGGTTTGGGGTCGGCGTTCCACGCCTCGATCCAGGCGGTGACGTCGGCTTCCAGTGCGGCGACATTGCGGTGGGTCGATCGGCGGAGTTTGCGGTTGGTCAGCTCGGCGAACCAGCGCTCGACGAGATTGAGCCATGACGAGTAGGTCGGGGTGAAGTGCAGGTGGAACCGGGGGTGCTTGAGTAGCCACTGCTGGATGGCTGGCGTCTTGTGGGTGGCGTAGTTGTCCAGCACGAGATGCAGTTCCAGGTCGGGCGGGGTTGCCCGGTCGATGGTGCGCAGGAAGCGTAGGAACTCCTCCCGTACGCGGCCGAGGCGCTTGACCACTACCTCAAGGGCGACGTCTACGCCGAGCGTGGATGGGAACAGCCATGAGCAGCCCACCCCTCGACCTGGTCTGGGTCAGCTACCTCGCCGACGCCGGCATCCAGCACGTCACCGACTACCCGGCCGCCAACCACGGTGCGATCATCACCGCGACGAGCGACTCCATCGCAGCGGACGGCCCCATCACCGCACTTACGGCCGGAACGCTTGGCCTTCGGGTCGGCCTGATCAGCAACCAGATCGGCCCCGACCCGCAAGGCCAATGCCTGCTCGCCACACTCGACCACGCCCGCATCCAGCACACCATCGATCCCGCCCTGCCAGGCACCACGCCGAAGCTCACCGTCATCACCGACGACGCCGGAACAAGAATCTGGTTCGCCTGGCTCGACCACGCCTACACCCAACTCGCGGTCGCAGACCTCTCCGGACCCTGCCTTCTTCGACCGAGTGGTGGCCATGACCCCGGTCAGCCGCGAGGAAATCCTCTACGTCGGCGACCACCCCGACCACGACATCACCGCCGGCCGCGCCGCCAGACTACGCACCGCCCTCGTACGCCGTGGCCCCTGGGGCCACCTGTGGAGCCACGACCCCGCCGTACGGGCGAGCGCCCACCTGGTCGCATCGTCTCTGGACGAGATCCGGCAAGTACTGACCGGCACTCGATAGCTGGCCTGGCCCACGGGCGCGGCCTGGCCGGAACCGCTGCGCTTCCACCAACTGCATTCGACCCAGTCCGTACCGAGAGGAGTGCGCCACCTCGTGAGGCCGTCGACGGTGCACGGATCTGCCGATGAGAGGGCGTCGCGGGTCGCTGCTATACCGATTGGGTTCGCCCAGAAGTGGCCGTTGAGTGCCGGCCTGGCTGCACAGGTCTTGCACAGTGACCGTACTTCTCGGCGATGTGCGAGCCTGCTGGCAGACGCTGATTGTCGGTGGGCTACAGGTTGTTGATTCGGGCCAGCAGCTCTGCCTCGGTCAGGTTCTCCAGGACCGCGTCCTGCTTGCGGCCTAGGACCGCCAGCAGCTTCTCCTTCTCTAGCTTCTTGGCCGCCGCTGCCTTCGCCGCCTGGTCCTCCGCGATGCGGATGGCGATGATGTGCTTGACGACCTCCAACTTGGTCTCCAAGGTCGCCTTGGCCGGATTGGTCTCGGTGGCCACGAACGACTCGGTGTCGATGGCCTTGAGCTCGGCGTTGACGGCCCTGGCCACGTCATCGAGGCTGAAGCCGGACTTGGCGGTCAGCGGAAGCTCCCACAACTGTTCCGTGGTCAGCAGGCCCTTGGCCGACGGGTAGCGGAACTTCTCTCGCGTGGCTTTCTCGAAAATGGTCACGGTGGCCTTTCTCGGGTGTCTGGGTGACGAATCAGAACTGGATGCTGATGAGACGGCGCCGGCCGCCGGTCATGGTCACCTTGGCGATCACAGAGCTGCGGACCGTGGAGCTGAAGCCGAGGCCGGACAGCTGATCCGGGGACGGCTCGCACTTGGTGCGGTCGCCGAGAACCTCGAACACCTTGCGGTGCGGTTGCAGGTCGCCGCGGAGGAACTCGTTGTAGATCCCCCGCGTCGGTTGGTCGTTCACGCACCCCTTCAGGATGAAGAAGTAGTGCCGGTTGCCGACCTCGCTGTCGTCGAAGTAGTTCGGCGAGTACATGATGGTGGACACCGGCACGAACTGTTCGGTGGTGATGCCCCACAACTCCTTGCTCGCACTGCCCGGCTGCATGCCCTTACCCGGCCGGAAAGCGGTGATCACCCCGCCGGCGACCGTCATCCGGCCCACCTCGACGGTTTCCTTGTGGCCGACCGCCCGCTCGTAGCTGTAATGCTCGATCTTCCCGTTGCTCTCGGTCTCGATCACGAAGCCGACGTCGGTGCTGTCCCGCTTGCGGTACTGGTTCACCTCGATCCGGTACTCACCGTCGGGGACACGGTCGGTCCAGGTGACGTTCTCCACCGGCTCGCGGGAGAGCGTTCCGCCAGCGTTCATGTCGACGTCCAGCTTGTTGCGCTTGTCCTGGTACCAGATGTGGTCGCCGTTGGGTTCGAACACGTGCAGGTCGAGATCGTCGTGGTTGAACCAGGACAGGCTCACCCGCAGCTTGCCGGTGACGTTACCGCCGGCCCGCTTGACCTTCTCCTTGATCGAGTCGGTGACGTTGCCGTTGTAGGACCAGCCGAAATCGTTGTCCCAGGTGAACAGCCGCGGGGCGGCCGGATGCCGGCCCGTGGTGAGACTGACGAGGTGCGGTTCGTGGCTGTTGGCCACCCACAGGTCGATGGTCGCGGCAGCGGGCAGGATGTCCTTCATGAAGGAGACCACGGGAATCTCCTCCGGCTTCGCCTCCCGAAGGCCCGCACCTGCCGACCTGGTGGTGGCTGCCTGCATGAGCAGCCCTGCGATGCCGTCCTTCATCCGCGGCTGTGTGTCGTTGTCGACCCACAGCACGTTGGTGACCGACACGTCAGAAAGTCGGGCGAACCGTCGCTGCAACGACTCCTCAATGCCCAACTCGTCGATGGTCTTCATGGCAGCCTTGACCATGGCCGGGGTGATCAACGCCCTGGGGCGCTGGTAGTTCTGCGGTGCCACCTTCGTCTCGAACGACCGGACCGCCTGCTCCAGGTCGACGCCCGCGGAGAGGTCCTGGACGAGGGTGCCGATCACCGTGTTGCGGAACCGGGCCGCCGGGTTCATGGCGTTGGCGAAGACGAAGGCCCGCCGGTCGGTCGCCTGCGTCCACCGGTTCTGCAGCGACCGGAACTCGGTCACCGCCCGACGATGCTCCGTGCCGCGGTAGAGAATGTTGTCGTCGATAAGGTCGACGATGGTGTCCAGAGCGTGCTGGGCCAGCTCGGCCAGGCCACGCTGGAAGACCTGCACCGCGGCGTTGAAGTTGCCCTGTGCCGCGCCGACGTCTTCGATGCGATGTCGCTTCTCCACCCGGCCGTGCAGGTGGTGCCACACCTCGACCTGGCCGTCGCGCAGCGTTCGGGTGGTCTTCGTCCCGTACTGCGCCTGAGTGGACCGGAAGATGGTAGACAACGGCAGCGAAAGAACAAACTCGTCCAGAGCGGCGGCGACGACGGAGAAGACCGGGTCGGAGGCCGACACCCCGGACCAGACGGTGCGGACCCGCCCGTCGTGGATCTCAACGACGTTGCCGAAGTGCTTGATGAAACCGCGGCAGGTCGAGCAGTCGTACGCGGACCGCTCACGGAACCGCAGATTGGTGCCGGCGGGAAAGGAGTCGAGAAAGGTGAGCCAGAGTGAGTCCCGGTCGAGACCGTCGCCGACGACGTACAACTCACCCCTGGACATCGTGGACAGACGCGCAGTCGCATCTGTCACAAACTGCTGGAAATCGCCCACCGTTTCATCCCCCCCCCTTGATCGCCGGAGATCCTACAGAGCGAACGCCAACCGGAGAAACACGTTTCCGGCTGGCCGCATGGCCACAGACGGGCGCCGGTGGACGGCGGCCAGTCGACCGGAGCGGGCTACGGCGGTGGGGTGCCGGGCCGGTGGTCAGCAGTTTCCGCCAGTTGGCCGACGGCGCCGTTGGGTACACCCCGGCTCACGCTGTGGCTGCCTCACCGGGCACCGGCAGGCCTGCGTGGTCGAACAACTTCTCAGGCACGCCAGCCTCGCACCGAGGGACCGTGTGAACGCGCGCTCGATCAGGTGCTCGCTCATGCCGCGCAGCGGGCGCGCCGGGCGGCTCGACATGTGTCCCTCTTCGGCGGCCATGCCGTGGGCTCGTCGAGGCGGACGCGTCGTAGTGCCTGCCGGCGTTCGACGCTGGGGTGGGCTTCTCGTACAGTCCCGGTGTGCTCGATCATGTGCCTGGTTGCTCGTGCTGTGGTGAGCCTCTGGATGGTGTTGACCTTGACATCCGGTCGTCGTTGCCGGACGCGATCCTGGCGCTGCCTGCCGAGCAGCGGACGTCGGCCTGGGGAAACTCCGATTTCCAGCGGATCGAGGGCGTAGGCGGCTTCCTGCGCTGTCTCATGCCGGTGCAGGTGATCCCCGCCAGGAGCCCACCCGGGGGCGACCAACGAGACTCCATCGGCCTTGGCCCGCTCGACCAGCTGCTGCGCGAGCTCCACCTCCGCCGCCGTCGGCTGCGGAAGCTGAACAGCGTTCTTCTTGTCTGCCATGACATGGTCCTTCCCGGACAGGATCAACGTCCTGTCCAACGGACCACTCCCAGGTCAAACACGGAAATCTACGCAGTCCCGTACCGGTCACGTCCCGGCGTTGTCGGGGCCGCTTGCCACCCTCCCCGGCACCTCCCGGATCAGGCTGCCCCCAGCTTCACCACCCAGCTGCGACAGGGCGGCGGTGGCGGTCTCTCACCTCCACTCGATCAATCAGCGCCTCACGGCGCACCTGCTCGACCACCCACCGACGCTTCACCGGCACGAACCCCGCCGTCGTGTCGGAACGCAGGACCTGCTCGACGCCGATACCGTTGATCGCGCCGTGGATCTGCACGTCGTCTTTGAACCCGGCGTCGACCCACGCCTTGGTCACCGTCGGGGTGTGCGCCACGACGTTGTCCAGCAGCCGTACGCCGATCGCGTTGTCGGTGACCGACGCGGCGGTGACCACCACCGCGATGATCAACCCGAGGGCGTCGACCGCGAGACCCCGTTTACGCCCCGGGACCTTCTTCGCGGCGTCCTTGCCGGTCGTCGCCGCCGGAACGTGGTTGGCCGCCCGGATCGACTGGGTGTCCAGCACCACCGCGGTCGGATCCTCCCGGCGGCCGGCCTTCTCCCGCGCCTGACAACGCAGCAGATCATGGATCACCTGGTCGGTGCCGTCGTCCCGCCACAGGGCGAAGTAGTAGTAGGTGGCCGACTTCGGCGGCAGGTCGTGCGGCAGGTACGCCCACTGACACCCGGTCCGGTTCTGGTAGAAGATCGCGTTCACGCGTGATCAGCGTTCTGGTGGTCGACGACAACGCGTTGGTGCGGGTGGGGCTCTGCGCGGTGCTGAGCGCCGCTTCCGACATCGAGGTGGTCGGCGAGGCCGCGGACGGCGCCGACGCGGTGACCGCGGTGCGGGCCCGGCATCCGGACGTGGTGCTGATGGACATCCGGATGCCCGGTCTGGACGGGCTCTCCGCCACCGCCGAGGTGCGGGCGCTGGCGCAGCCACCCGCGGTGATCGTGTTGACCACCTTCGACACCGACGACCACATCCTGCGCGCCCTGCGGGCCGGAGCGAACGGCTTCCTGCTCAAGGACATGCCGCCCCGACAGATCCAGGACTCGGTCCGGGCGGTGGCGGCCGGGGGAGTCGATGCTCTCGCCGGCGGTGGTGGGACGGCTTATCGACTACGTGGTGCGGGTGGAGGACCAGGACGAGCAGCAGGTCCGGGTGAACGCCGCGCGTCGGGCGATCGAGGGGCTGACCGACCGGGAGCGGGAGGTGGCCCGGGCGGTGGCCGCCGGCAAGTCCAACGCGGAGATCAGCGGCGAGTTGTTCATGAGCGTGGCGACGGTGAAGACGTACGTCTCGCGGCTGATGACGAAGCTGGGCTGCGCCAACCGGGTGCAGGTGGCGATCCTGGTGCACGAAGCGCGCGGCTGAGCCTCGATCCACCGACGCGGTTTGTGTTGATCGGAGTTGAATAGATTTGCTCCGATATGGTGTGGGGGCAGGGTGGACTCGCCACATATTGGCGTAGAACGCCGAGTCGGCCCACACGACGATGTCGCCGGTCGCGCCGCAGGCTGGGCGGTGCCGATCGTCTCGGCGATCATGCTGGCTGCGTCCTTGCTGGAACCGGTGTTACCCGAGCGCAGTCTCCTGGCGGCGACGACCGGCGCCGACAGCGGTGTGGACACCGTCGCCACGAGGGGGTTGTAGCCGCGCAGCCAGACGTTGTAGCCACCGACCTTGGCGTGATCGAACCCGATGCCCTGCTTCTGCTTGCCGTAGATTCGCCGCAGCATCACCGTCAAGAACGAGCTGCTCGTTGTTCCGTCTTCCCGGAGTTGCTGGTAAAACCAGGCGTCGGACATGACGTTCGGACACGCCGGCGGCCAAGGCCAACTCCGCCAGGCTGGCCTGCGGGCGCTCGGCACGCAGCCGAGCCACGACATCCGCCGTCCGCTCCACGCGCCCGGCCGTTCGGATCGGCCGTGTGGTCGGCCGCCGCGCACGTGCCCGTACTGGGCTTGCCGCCGGACCCTCGTCGACCGGGGTCGGTTGTGCTTCCCTCACCGCCTCGGACAACGAGAGGTCCGAAGGGTGCGACGCCGCCAACAGAGGCATGGTGTCGGAGACCGGCGACTCGTGCTGCGGGCGAGTGGTTTCGGACGTGCGGTGGGTGTTGTGTGCCGTCGGCTGCGATGGCTCCAGGACGACCAGGCAGCGATCCGGGCCACCGCCACCGTACTCACGTTCCGGGCGATCCGGATCGGCGTCATCGATCAACCCCCGAATCGCGTCGATGCACGTTGGTCCGGACCTCGACGGGGTCTGTCGCCGGACGTCCTCCGATGTCCAGCCGCGACTGGACGTCGGTCCACCGCCGCCGCCCTCGGACCACTGCGCCGACCTCCAGGCCGGTCGCCTCGCCAATGTCCGCCAGTCCCGCCTTTGACCGCGGGGCGGCGTGGATCATTGTGGGCTGCCAGCGAGTCCACCAAGACAAAACCGCAGCGGACAACGCCAGCTCCGCCAAGGCGTCATCACGACCCGGTGCCGCCGTCCGAGCCACGGCATGGGCATGAAGATCGACCAGGAGCTTGAACGGGTTGATTACTTTGGCATCGACGAACCGCATCGGTGACCCTGGCCCGCCGGGCCAGGATCACCGGCCACCGCCCAACACTCGTGAGCTGGGATAACTCAGTGGCAGCGGATCGCCGGTGATCGTGGCGAAGTGGTTCGCATGGTGGTACCTCCGGCCCACTGTGTCGCGGCTGCAGGTTGGCAGTTGTTGGAGTCCACCGGGAGGAGGAGGCACGTGCTGGAGAAGTTGATCATTCAGAGGGCGCTGCGCGTGCCGGCGAGCACCGGCGCGGCCGGTGATGGCACGTCCGTGGCCCGGCAGTTGGACGCGGCGCTGCTCGATGTCGGGTTCTCGGCGTCGCGGGCTCTGCTGGGCCACATCGGCGGCCTGGCGCCCGAGCCAGCGATGGATCTCGCCGCCACCGTGGTGTCGGCGGTGCGGGAGCTGGTCGGTGATCACGTTCGGCACAACGCGTACTTCATCGGCTTTCCGGACGATGTGCCGGACACCGTAGAGTTCTGGATCGACCGGCTGCGGGCGGCCGTTCTCACCGGTGGGGGCACGGCGACCGACGCGCAGCTGCGTGCGGCTGTCGCCTCGGGTGGGGTTCTGGTAGACCGGGTTGTGCTGGGGGGAACAGGACGATGGTCGTGGCCGAGCCGGTCGGCGCGACCTCGACCCACCGGATCGGACCGAACTTCTGGTCGCGCCGCAGTTCGAAGCCCAGCTTCTTGGTGTAGAAGTCGACGGACCGTTCCTGATCGGTGACGAAGATCGTCACACTGCCCAGAGTACCGATCATCTCTACCTCCCCGGCATGTCGTGGTGCCCCGATTCACTGCGCACCACGTTATGGCAGGGCGGAGGGCAAGGCTTTTCCGCCTTGCGGGCTTCGTCGGCCGCTACTCGACGGGCTGAAAGACGAAGAATTGATTGCCGTCCTGGTCCAGAAAGGCGGCAAACCACTTACCATAGGGCTGGAGCTCCGGTTCGTTGGTGAACTTCACGCCGCGCTGGCGGTATGTCTCGTACAGCCCGTGGATGTCCTGCGTCTCGAACGCGATGTCGGTGTAGACACCGATCTTGGCCTCGTCGCCGACCGGGAAGTCCTTCGAGGCCAGACTGATGGTGGTCTGCCCGCTGGGCGGCGCCACCTCGATCCAC
Source organism: Salinispora tropica CNB-440 (assembly GCF_000016425.1). GTDB lineage: Bacteria > Actinomycetota > Actinomycetes > Mycobacteriales > Micromonosporaceae > Micromonospora > Micromonospora tropica. Next base: position 2,224,608 of record NC_009380.1, read on the forward strand.
TTCATACCCGGGCCCTCGCGGAGCGACCGCACCTCGAAGCCCAGCTTCTCCGTGTAGAACGCGAGTGCTGCGTCCTGGTCGTTCACATACACGCCCACCTGTGAGACGTGGGAAATCATCGCTACCTCCTCGCCGCCTGACGCGGCAACTCGTTCGACCGTTGTCGGCTGGGGAGACCCCAGGATAGCCAGCGGTGCGGTGGGCACCATCCACAGCGGAGCGGGGCTCGTACCAAGAGTAGTCTGAAGCAAGAATTACGTCCGTCACCTGGGTACTCTCCCCAAAGGTGCCCGTCCTCCGTCATGCCGACGGGCCGCAGAAATTGCACTCATTCGGCCTGAGGCCGAGTGCCGGCCCGGGGGGACTCCCCGGTCTACGGCAGGCGAGCAAAGGGATGTTGTTCGATGATTCTGGTAACCGGTGCGACGGGTCCGGTCGGCAGTCAGGTCGTGGCGCAGTTGACCGAGGCGAAGGTGGCGGTCAGGGCGCTCACCCGCGATCCCAAGGCCGCCCGGTTCACTCCCGAGGTCGAGGTGGTCGCGGGGGACCTAGCCGATCAGGAGAGCCTCCGGAAGGCTCTCGACGGCGTGGACCGACTGTTCGCGCTGATGCCGACCTTCGGCAAGCCCGGGGGCCGGACGTACGACCGCAACCTCGCGCAGGCCGCCGCAGCGGCCAAGGTGGGGCACATCGTCCGGCTCTCCGTGCTCGCGGCGGAGAATCCGCAGGCGGCCGATCCGCACACCGCCTATCACCTCAACGGGGAGCGCGAGGTCCGCGACTCCGGCATCCCGTGGACGTTCCTGCGCCCCGGCCAGTTCATGACCAATGCGCTGTCCTGGGCCGAGACGGTCAAGTCGGAGGGCCTGGTGCGGGAGCCGTACGCCCACAACAAGCAGGCGCCGATCGACCCGGCCGACATCGCGGCGTGCGCGGTCGGTGTGCTCACCTCCGACGGTCACGAGGGCCGGGCGTACCCGTTGTCCGGGCCGGAGGCGCTGAACATCGAGGAACAGGACGAGTGCCTCGGCGAGGTGCTGGGCCGCGAGATCAACGTCATCAACGTCCCGCCGGACGTGGCCCGGGCGGAATGGCTCGAGGAGGTTTACCCGGAGATGATGGTCGACGGCATCCTCAAGCACATGGGTGACGAGAACGGCATCCACGGCAAGGTCTTCCCCCACGTGGAGATGCTCGCGGGCCGGCCGGCCCGCACCTTCCGCGAGTGGGCTGCGGAGAACGCCGACTCGTTCCGCTGACGTGGTGGAGGCCCGCACCACGCGCTATATCCTCGTGTCCATCGACACCCCAGTGGCGCACCACCTGGGAAGGCCGCTCCGCCCGAGCGGACCACCTCGCCGGCCACCGCCCCGGCCTTCGTCCTGCCACTGAACCTCAAACGGCAGCGCGGACAGGCATCGACGCATGGCAGCGAGATCACCGTCCCGGATCGCATCGATCACCGCATGCTCCATGCGGCCATTCATCCCTACTGCCCGACGGCGTTTGTCCGCGCTGCGGGCGTCGCGCAGGGGTGTTGCGGATGTTGTCGAAGCTGCCGATGAGGCGTCGGATGTCGTCCTCGGTGAGGCGGTCAGGAGCCTGCTTCTGCGCGGTTGCGGTGTCGCGTTGGGCGAGGGTGGCGGCGCGTTGGGCGTTGACCTCGGCGATCCAGGTGGCGATGGTGGTGGGGTCACCTCCGGCGTCAGCGATGGCCCGCTTTCTGACCGGGCGGTCGCTCGTGGTGCCTGTGTTGGCACCGGTTGACCCCGGCGCGACATCCGCTGGAGGAGGAGCCTCCACGTCGCCTCCGGCAACAGTTGACTATTCCAGCCACCGATCCTGATGTGACGTGCTCGGTGAAGAACGACCGCACCTGCTGTTCGTCCGCGACATCGCCGTGGTGTCAGTTGTTAGTAAAGGCCCTGGTCGTCGCGCGGACAGCCTGCGGGCACATGAATATTGTTTCCGGCGTTCCTGGTTGCGCTGAGCTAAACCCTGGGTGACCCTATGGGTGTGATGTTCATATGCTTCGATGTTTCGCTCGCGAGGAGCTGAAAGGCGACGCCATGAGCCAGACCCCGCGGACGCTTCAGTCAGCACTGTCCGAGCGCCACTTCTTCGGAGCTGAACTGCGTCGGCCGTGCGAACGCGCGAACCTCTCGCGGGTGCGGCTGAGCATCATGATCCGGTTCGGTGTGGACCTAGTGTGTCGCGTGGAAACGGTCGACCGGTTCCCCTCCTGTGAGTTCGCCGAGGCCTGCGACAAGGCGTTGGCGACCGGGTGCCCCGATGCGTCTGCTACTGCTGCTCGACTATCAACACCTGACGGACCGACATTCGCATCTTCGCCAAGGAGGGGCTGACCCCGTGGTGGACGTGGCAGTGGTGCAGACCAGCGAGCTCGGTGACCGCAGCTACATCGCCCACGACGGGCACGTCGCGATCGTGGTTGATCCGCAGCGTGACCTGGACCGCTTGCAGGCGGTTCTCAACGAGCGCGGGCTGCGCTGCGCGATGGTGCTGGAGACGCACATCCACAACGACTACGTCTCCGGCGGCCTGCAACTGGCGCATCAGCACAACGCGCCGTACGCGGTCAACGCCGCCGACGAGGTGGCGTTCGAGCGGCACGGCGTCGCTGATGGTGACGAGCTGTCGGTGGGAGGCATGCGAGTGCGGGTGGTTGCGACCCCGGGGCACACCGATACTCACCTGGCCTTCGTGATTAGCGGTGGCCCCGGGCCGGCGGCAGTATTCACCGGCGGCTGCCTGCTCTACGGCAGTGTTGGGCGCACCGACCTGGTCGACCCGGCCCGCACGGAGGAACTGACCCGGGCCCAGTATCGCTCGGCACACCGCCTCGTCGACCTGCTCGACGACGACGCCGGGATCTTTCCGACCCACGGATTCGGTAGCTTCTGCTCCGCCGGATCCAGGTCCGGCGGCGAGGACAGCACCGTCGGGCAGGAGAAAGCCCGCAACGACGCGTTCACCGCGACGAACGAGGACACATTCGTGGCGCAGCTGGTCGCCGGTCTCACCGCCCACCCGGCCTACTACGCGTACATGGGTGCCCGTAACCGTGCTGGCGCCGGACCTGTCGACCTGTCCACACCGCAGCAGGTCAGTCCGACCGAACTGCGGGAACGGATCAGCGCCGGGGAGTGGGTGGTCGATCTGCGCGACCGTACCGCGTACGCCGCCGAGCACCTCGTCGGCACCATCAGTATCGCCCTGAGCCAGCAGTTCGCCACGTACCTCGGCTGGCTCATTCCCTGGGGCATGCCGCTCACCCTGATCGGTGAGACCCCGCAGCAGATCACCGACGCGCAACGCCAACTCGTGCGCATCGGCATCGACCGGCCGGACGGCGCTGCCACGGGCAAGCTGCGCAACCTGGCCGACGGCGTGGCCACCCGCAGCTACCGGCGGATCACCTTCGCTGGACTCGCCGCAGCCCAGCAGGCCGGGGAGGCCCTGACCCTGCTGGACGTGCGGCGCGCCGACGAACGCGCCCTTGGCGCGATTCCCGTCTCGGTGCACATCCCGCTGCACTGCCTGCTGGATCGGCTCGGTGACGTTCCACCCGGCCCGCTTGCGGTGCACTGCGCCAGCGGGTTCCGGGCGGGCATCGCCGCCAGCCTGCTCGACCGTGCCGGCCACGACGTCGTCCACATCGACGACGAGTACGCCGTCGCTGTCACCTCCGGTCAGGCCACCGGCTGAACAACCTGACCGACCCCATGCCGCCGAGGGAGCGCCACCCCGCCGACGGCCTCACCCACACGGAGGCACCGTCATGACCGCACCGGCCGTTCACCATCGCATCCTCATCGTCGGCGGCGGCAGCGCCGGCATCGATGTCGCCGCCCGGCTCCGCCGGGCGAGAGTCCCCGACATCGGCCTCATCGATCCCGCAGAAACCCACTACTACCAGCCGCTGTGGACCTTGGTCGGTGGCGGATGCGCCAAGGCTAAGGAGAGCGCCCGCCCGCAGGCGTCGGTCATGCCGAAGGGCATCGCCTGGATCAAGGACGCCGCGCACACCATCGACCCGGACCAGCAGACGGTCACCACCGCCGGTGGGATCCGGGTCCGCTACGACCATCTCGTCGTGTGCCCCGGCATCCAACTCGACTGGGACAAGATCCCCGGCATGGCGGCAGCCATGGACACTCCGATGGTATCCAGCAACTACACGTACGCCACGGCGCCGAAGACGTGGGAACTGATCCGAAACCTGCGCTCCGGGACCGCGGTGTTTACCATGCCCGTCGGGCCGATCAAGTGTGCCGGCGCCCCACAGAAGATCGCTTACCTGGCCGCGGACCACTGGCGTCGACAAGGCGTTCTTAAGGATATCCGGGTCGTGCTCGTGCTGCCCACCCCAACCATGTTCGGCGTCCAGGTCTTCGCCGATGAGCTCGAACGCGTCGCCGTCCGGTACGGCATCGAGGTCCACAAAAACAGCGAGCTCGTCGAAGTCGACGCCGACAGTCGCCAGGCGGTGATCGCCGATCACAACAACCGCAGTGGACAAACCATCGGCTACGACATCATGCATGTTGTACCACCGCAGTCAGCCCCCGACTGGCTCAAGCAGACCACCCTGGCAGACCCCGAAAGCCCGGCTGGCTACGTCCACGTCGACCGGAACACCCTGCAGCACACCCGATATCCGAACGTGTTCGCCCTCGGCGATGCCGGGTCCACTCCGAATTCCAAGACCGGTGCCGCGGTCCGCAAACAGGCACCGGTGGTGGCCCGCAATCTCATCGCCACGATCAGGGGCGAGCCGCTGCCGGCGGCATATGACGGGTACGCATCCTGCCCACTGACCACGGCCCGCAACAAGATGCTGCTCGCCGAGTTCGACTACACCATGCATCCCGCACCCAGCATTCCCTTCCTCGACACCACCCACGAACGCACCGACATGTGGTATCTCAAGCGCTACGGACTGCCGGCCCTCTACTGGAATCTCATGCTTCGCGGCCGTGCCTGAGGCCCACGGGTGGGTGGCTACCCACTGGATGGACGTCCGGTCAGATCTGCGTCTGGCCCGCTGATGGCAGGACCACCCGGACGATCGCGCCACCGTCCGGGATGTTCTCGGCCCGTACCCGCCCGCCGCGGGCGCTTACTACGGCTCGCACGATGGCGAGCCCGATCCCTGACCCGCCGTTGTCTCGGTCCCGGGCCGTGTCGACTCGGTAGAAGCGTTCGAAGACGTGTGGGAGGTGCTGCGCCGGGATGCCGGGACCGGTGTCGGCCACCGCCAACTCCACACTTCTGGCACTGCTGATCACGTGTACCGTGACGGTTCCGCCCTCGGGCATGTGCCGTAGTGCGTTGTCCAGGAGGTTGCCGAGGACCTGTCCCATCCGCTGCGGATCAACGTTGACCTGTGGGGTGGGGGGGAGGTCGCTGTGCAGTGTGACGCCCTTGCCGGCGAAGCGGGGCCGCGCCGCGGTCATGGCGTCCCGGACCAGGTTCGCTGGGGCTCGCTGTACCGGGTGTAGGTCGAGCTGGTGTGTCTCGGCGCGGGAGACTGCGGCGATGTCGTCGGCGAGGCGGTGCAGCCGCGCGGTCTGGGCTGCAGCACCGACTGAAGGTCCTTGTCGTCAACGGCGATGCCGTCCTCGGCCGCTTCGAGGTAGGCCTCGATGGTGGCGAGCGGGGTGCGCAGTTCGTGACCGAGGTCGGCGAGCAGCCGTCGCCGGGTCGTCTCGACGGTCTCCAGGCCTTCCGCCATGGTGTTGAACGAGTCGGTGAGGGTCTTGAGCTCGTTGCCGAGGCCGGGGTCGGCCATGCGGACGTCGTAGTGTCCGTCGGCGAGGCTGGCCGACGCGTGTGCGAAGTGGGTGACCGGGCTGGCGATCCGTCGTGTCGCGTAGGCGCTGGCCGCCAGCGCCGCGACCAGCGCGGCGAGCAGACCGACAGCGAGCGCGAGCGCATTCGCCGAGGTGTAGGCCTGTTCGACGTGCCAGCGCGCCTCGGTGCTGACCTCCCCGCCGACCTACCCGAGGTGCTCGTGGAAGATCCGCGGTCCGGTTCGGCTGACCGACGCCTGCGTCGGCCTGCTGGCTGGGGCTCTCGCGAACCAGGCTGCGGAACCGGGCACCGGCGTCATGAACGTCGCCACCAGCATGACCCTCAGCCAGAGCAGCGCCGCGTGGAACGAGTCGATCACTGTCCGGGTGACCCGGAGTTCGGCTACCGGTTGCTGGCCGAACTGACACTCGGCCTAGGTAGCCGGACCTACATCAGACGATCTGTAGTCGCTTGCGCATCTCACCAGCCGGGCGACCTTCAACAGGTTCCAGGCCCGGTGGTCGTGATGCCAGAGATCGGACCTGATACGGCGCTGAAGCTCCGCAACGGTGACGTCCAGGAGTTGGCTCTGCTCGGGGGTCAGGTCCCCGCCTGACGACAGCACGGCGGCGACGAGCTTCTCGACGGTGGTGGCGGTGTCGTCGGATGACGCTGTCAAGGCGAGAAGACGGTCGTCACTCCAACGCCCCAGTGCGTAGAGGGCTGCCGGGCTGGCTGCGCCGTACCAAATCCGCGGATAGCCATTCGGGTTCAGCTCGTCAACGGGAGGCACCCGTCGCCCGTGTTGCTTGGCCTGTCGACGCCTGCGGGCGTAGCCCAGCATTTCGGCATGCCACCCAGCTCGACTCGCCGCTAGTGCGTCAAGCGCCCTCAGGAGAGAGTCCTCGTCCTGCTCGTATGGCCCAGCCATCTCCTCGAGGAAGCCCAACGTCGCGTGGAATCCGATCGGCCGGTAGAGCTGAACGCAGGACCGCAGGGCGGACACTCTCCGGCCGTACGGCAGCGACCTGTTGCGGACCTTGCGCGCGTAGTTACCGAAACTCACGGAGCGAGACTAATCGCAGGCGGAAGGCATGTGGTACGGACGTGAGTGTCAAGCAAGTCCCGTGACAGGACAGCCGGCCGCACGGCGATGTCGGGCTCCACTTGACGCGTGACGGATGGCGTCAGATGTTGGGTGACCTGTCCGGTTGTACGATCTCTCTGCCGAGACGGGAGCGACGGCAGCTCGCTAGTAGGCGTCCGGGTCTGGTCGCGCGCGTCGCCAGGCGTCTTCAAAAGCCTCCGCGCTGATCTCCATCGGGGCATACTGCGGATCGCGTAGGTCGATGGGTGGGTTGAAAGGCCAATCCTCGGTTCGGAGGGTGTCACCGTCGGGGCGCTGCTCGATTTGGCGAAGGCGGCGGCCGTCTGGTCCCAGCTCAGCGAGGTACGCCGTGCCGTCGTACTCAGGGGAGGCGTCACGGAGATACACCAAGCTGTGGTCGGCCAGTACGCCGTAGCCAGGGAGGTCACGATGGGCCGACCGTTGATCACGAAGGCCGGCCAGTGGACCGTCGGGCAGAGCATCAAGGTGAACCTCGTCAAGTCTCCACGAGGTCACCCGCTGCACGGCGGCGTCATCGGTGACGATCTCCACCTCAGCGACGGTGTCGAGAATTTCCTCTGGCGACCGTGCCCAAACCCACCACCACAAGCCACCCATGCCGTAGTCGTGACAAACCAAGTACCGGTTCTTCGTGTTGCCGCCCTGCTGACGCACCACGGCAGCATGTCCGGCCCGCCGCCGGCGGCGGAACCTACCTCCTGGTGTAACTCATCATGCAAACCCGGTGTAGCCGGTCAACCGGAGGACGACCCCGGCCGCCCGGCGATGTCGGGCTTCACGGCAGAAGTGGTACGGCGGCACAGATCATTTTGCGTTCACGTGCTTCTCGCAGGGTGGGCCAGTCAGGGTCTTGGGTCACGTCGTAGCCGTAGCCGTAGCCGTAGCCGTAGCCGTAGCCCGTAGGCGTGGCCAGGCGGCGATGGGCACCGTGCCGACCGAAGCGGGTCTCGCCGACGGGCACGGCGACGAGATCGACCTGCCAGAGGCCTGTGTGGGTGGGGTCGAAGTCGCCGATAGCGACATTGCCATCCGGGGTGCGGAGGAGGTTGCCTACGTGGGCGTAGCCGTGGACGAGGTGGGTTCATTGACCCGGTCAAGCCGACGACCGCAGTGACGGCGCCGGCGAGGATCGGGCACGGATCGACGGCTCGCTCCCGATCACGCCGGTCCGGGTTCCGAACCAAGGAGCTGACGGCATCATCAAGGAGCTGAGGCATCCGGGGCGGCGATGACCGACAACTCGAGAACACTCGGCAGCTTGGCTTTTCCGGGCCCACCCGCCTGGATCCACTCGATGAGGTCGGTGAGCACCGCGTCGTCGAGGACCAGGCCGAACCATACCGGGCGGGCGCCGGCCCTTCGGGCGGCCGGCGCCGGGTTAACCACGAAGACGTTGGACTGGGCGCAGACGTCCAGGCAGTCGCTGGTGCGTACCCGATGGTCCCGGCCCAGGGCCGAACGGACCCGGTCCAGCTGTGCATCATGGTCGACCTGTGGATGTTTTGGCCGGCTGCCGCAGCAGCAGTCCCGGCACACGGTCACTGTGCAGCCCACGTTACCTCTCAAGACTGATAAATACGGTGGCCGGTGCGGGTGCGTATGCTCCCCGCGCCGGAACCAAGCTGCGGGGTCACTTGAGCCAGTCGTTGCCGGGCAGCTCGCTGAGCTGCCGGACGTCGAGCGTCGGGGAGATCGATGACGTCGGGGCGACGCCGAAGTGCTCCACCGCTTCACGGACCCATTCGGCCGCATCGATGTTGAGAGGGCCGGAGACCCACATGGCGTACGGCAGGTTGACGAAACGTCCCTTCTTGACGGCCTCGAGGTTGCGGGATGCTGGGTTGGCTTTCAATATGTCGACTTTCTGCTGGTACGACTGTCCCGGGTAGTCGACGAAGAAGATGACGTCCGGATTTGATGCGGCGAGCCGCTCCCAACCCACCTCTGTCCAGGTGTCCTTCACGTCGGCGGTGGCGTTGGCGACCCCTGCGGCGTCGAAGACGGCTTGCGGGCCACCGTACGAACCGGAGGTGAAAATGGCATCGGTCCCGGAGTCGAAGAGGAACACGGTCGGCTTCTCGCCACTCGCGGGGGCCGCCGCCAGTGATGCCAGCCGCTTCTCGATGTCGGCGACGACAGCGTCCGCGTTCTCGCGGTGGCCGGTCAGCGTGCCGATGTTGCGCAGGTCGGTGGTGAGCGCGGTCCACGCGTCCATCGTGCCGCGAGCGCCGCTTTCCTGCTTGCAGGTCTCGCTGAGGAGGTAGGTCTTGATGCCGCGGTTTGACAGGTCCTCCGGCATCAGGTTACGGGACTTGCTGAATCCGTATCCGTAGCCGGCGAACATCATCTCCGGCTTGACCGCCAAAACGTTCTCCAGGGTGGGGTACTCGCCCCCGACCTCCTTCAGCTGATCGATCCGGGCCTCGGGATAGGCGAGCTCAAGCACGTCCCGGTCCTGGTCCATTCCGGTGACGGCGATCAGTTGATCGCGTGCGCCGACGGACAGCACGATCGAGATGATGCCGCCGTCGTGCGCGTACAGCTGGCTGATGGGCTTGTCGACACTCAGTTCCTGCCCGCAGTTTTGGACAGTGATGGCGCCGGTGGCCGCGCTCGATCCGGCCTCTCCGGAGGCGCACGCGGTGAGGGTGGACAGGCCGAGAACAAGAGCGGTGACACGGGTACGGCCGGGCGAAGAGGCAGTCATGCTGGTGCGGTGTCCTCTCGGGGGTGGATGAGCAGATGGTGCTGTGGAAGGCCGGGGTGGAGCACCTGAACGGAGCCGACGCCGAAGTGCGTGTCGACGTGGTGGGCGCCGAGTACCTCGGCGGGCGGGCCGACGGCGACGATGCCCGCCGGTTCCGAGGTCGGGTCGCTGCCCTCGCGCCAGCCGACGAGGGCCAGCCGGTCGAAGAAGCGCAGGGCGAGATCGAGGTCGTGCACGGTGGCCACCAGCGTCCGGGCGCGTGTGGCGAAGACCTCGAGTAGTTCGAGCTGCCAGGCGACGTCGAGGTGGTTGGTCGGCTCGTCGAGCAGCACTACCGGGCATTGCTGGGCCAGGCCGCGTGCCAGGACTGCCCGGCGCCGCTCGCCGCCGGATAGCTGGTCGACGACGGTGTCGATCCGGTCGCCCAGTCCGACGGCGTCGAGGGCGCCGAGTACCAGGTTGTGCTCGGTGCGGCCACCGCGTGCCCAGGGACGGCTCTGTGGCACCCGGCCGAGGGCAACCATCTCACCGACCCGCAGCTCGGAGGTTGTCACGTCTTCCTGGGGCACGTAGGCGAGCCGCCGGGCTCGCTCCCGGCTCGGGAGGCGCCGCAGATCGACCAGCCCGCCCCGTCCGTCGGCGATCAGCGCGGTTCCGGAGCTCGGGTGCAGCACTCCGGCAAGCACCCGCAGCAGCGTCGTCTTCCCGGCACCGTTCACCCCGACGATGCCGAGCCGGCCGCCATCGGCGACGTCGAGGTCCACGTCACGCAGCACGGTGTGGTCACCCAGCTTGGCGGAGACGCCATGCAGGCGCAGGGCGGGGGTCATCGGTCACCACCAAACCGGTAGGCGCCTCGACCCATGAGCAGCAGGAACAGGGGCGCCCCGAGCACGCCGGTCACCACGCCCAGGGGTATCTCCTGCGGTCGCACCGCCACGCGGGCCAGTACGTCTACCCAGACGAGGAACACCGCACCAGCCAACGCCGCAACCGGTAGGACGACCCGGTGCCGGGCGCCCACGACCAGCCGGGCCGCGTGCGGAACGATCAGCCCGACGAACCCCACTCCTCCGCTGACTGCCACCAGCACACCCACCACCACGGACAGACACACGAACAGCGCCAACCGCATCGCGGCAACGTTGATTCCGAGAGCCACGGCCGTCTCTGGCCCGGCTGCCAGCGCGTCCAGCCATCTATGCACGGCCAGCAAGCCAGCTGCAAGGACGACGACGAACGCGGCGGGTATCCCGAGCTTTTCCCAGGTGGCTCCGCCGACGCTACCCAGCATCCAGAACATCACCGAGTTGGCCGCGCGCTCACTGTCGCTGAGAAAGACCAGCAGCGAGGCGATCGCCGACAACCCGGAGGACAGGACGACGCCGGAGAGCACCAACCGGATCGGGGTCAGGCCGCCCTGCGCGGTGGCGATCAGCCAGATCAGCAGCGCGGATCCGACCGCGCCGAGCAGCGCCCCGGTCGACACCGCGTAGAGGCCGAGCCCAGCGAGCGCGCCGGTGGTGAGGGCCGCGGTGGCACCCACCGAGGCGCCCGAGCTGATGCCCAACAGGTAGGGGTCGGCCAGGGTGTTGCGCACCAGAGTCTGCATGCCGGCTCCGGCGATCGCCAGGCCCGCGCCCACGACCAGTGCCAGCAGCGCGCGGGGCAGGCGCAGTTCCCAGATGATGACATCCCAGCGGCCGGCGGGCTCACCGGCGAAACGATCGGTGACCGCCGCGACTACCTCTCCGAGCGGAATGCGCTCGGAACCGAAAGCCAGCGAGGCGATCACGCTGAAGACCGACACGATGGCAAGCACGAACATCAGCGGCCAGAACGGCAGCCGGCGCCGGGACATGATGAGGCCTCTCGGGTCTGGAGACCCTGATCGCGAGAGTCCACCGACGAGCATGTGAGCCGACAGGTCTTCGGACTCGGGGTCAACCGGCGGCACGGCCTTCCCAGAGAAGCGCTCTCCAGTGGCGTTATCGTGTCGCCGTCGCCCTCACCGCTGCGCGCCAGTCCCGGAATCTCACCGGAGTTCCCTGGCATCCCTCAGGATGCGGTCGACTCGACCCGGGACACTACACGCCCGCGTCAAGCGGATACACACGCTGTGGATCTCATCCTCGGTGACATCTACCACTTGCTCTGCGCCGGGCCGGCAGCGTCGGCGTACTGCGCGATCGTCGACAGTCCCGGAAGCCGGTCGACGGACAACCTCGGCCGCCGTCCGAGAACGGGCCCGTCGATGACGGGTGCGCGTCGCCCTCCTTCCTGACGACGCGGCCGCCAGCCATGGACGTACTTCAAATCCCGTCTACTGCTGTATACGCCAACTGGTCACCGTAAATCGCCCTAAAATGAAAGATAGTCAGTAAAATATTACTAAAGCTATCTTCCCGTACATTGGTCTTGAGAGGGGCGTACTCATGTCTCACTTCCGTGGTTGGGTCACTCGAAGTGGGTTGGCCGCACTAGCCATGATCGTGACAATGACGCCGACGGCCGCGTCGGCGGGCCCGGCCCAGGTGCAGGTACCCGACCCCGCTCAACGGCACGAGTTGCAGCGCTCACGCGACGGGGACCGCATCTATGACAGGACGTTGGTGATCAAACTTATCCTCGAGCCCGCCGTGACGCAGGAGTCCCCCACGTCCGACCGTCCGAAGGTCGGCGACGTACGGGTCGCGTACGGAACGTCGATCGAGATGAGAACGGGTAGGCCATTCGGGACCTGGAGCAGCCTGGGAACTTTGGTCAATGTCGAACAAGGCAGTGCCATGAGGCACGTGGCAGGCATCTTCGACACGCCGTACGGCCAGATCACTGCCATGGGCCTAGACCCACTGGAGGGAGTCCGAACGTTCGCCATCACCGGTGGTACCGGAGGCTTCGTGGGTGCATCCGGTGTCATCGATGCGGTCTCCGGGCGAGTGGCCGTCTTCACGGTGACCGTTGCAGATCCGCACGCCCTGCGAATCATCTCGGATGACAGCGGTTGGGCCCCTGCGTTCGCGTCCGTTCCGGCCAGGCACTTTCAACTCCACCGAACCAAGTCGTCCCCGTTCTGAAACAGCCCGGGGCAACCAAGCGACGTCTCGTAACTTTCCGGTCCGAATTGCAGTCGTGTGTGATCCTCGGGTCACGACAGTCCCAACCCAGGATGAGGCCGAGGTGGTCTACCTCCAGCAGGTCACCACGTTGGCCGAGGAGCTTGTCGCCACTGACGACCCATACGAGGTGGGGATCGGGATCCATGGGTTGTCGGCGCATGCGTCGACGGAGGTGGAGCCGGCCGGCTTCGTGTGGCTCATCTGGGGCACACTTACCGACTGGGTAGAGCTTCAAGCCTGACGAGACGGAACAAGCCGCAGCTGAAATGGTTCGGGCGGCACGGGAGTGGCTATCGCTGGACCTTGCCGACCGCGCGGCCGTGGCCAGGTATCTGAACTACTGGGTGTACGACGTGTGCGGCTATGCCAGGCCGGCCACCTCCGGCGCTTACTGATTACGAAACATGTCTGGTGGGCGCGCGTCAACGGCTTCGGCGATGCCCCAGAAGCTCTCGTCGAGGGCGCTGGTGCCGCCGGCAGCGGCGGCGAGGTGTTCCGCGGTCTCGGGTACGCAGCCCAGCACAGTGGTGATAACGGTGACCTGGGTCGTGGTGGGTAGGAGCCCGGCCGGCGAAGACATCCATGACCACGGCACCCCCACGTGCGTGGGGAGGACTGTGCCGACCGGACACCGATCACCGTCCCCGGCGGAGCACCCCCACGTGCATGGGGAGGACGCCTCGGCCTTCACCGGGCAGCCGTCGCACGCCGGAGCACCCCCACGTGCGTGGGGAGGACGTGGCCCGATGACGAGCGACCACTACACCCAGCGGAGCACCCCCACGTGTGTGGGGAGGACGCACGTAGCACCGCCACGGCGGTGTCCGCCATGGGAGCACCCCCACGTGCGTGGGGAGGACGCCTCGGCCTTCACCGGGCAGCCGTCGCACGCCGGAGCACCCCCACGTGCGTGGGGAGGACCGCGCCGCGGCTGTCACCGGGTTCGACGGTGACGGAGCACCCCCACGTGTGTGGGGAGGACCGCGCCGCGGCTGTCACCGGGTTCGACGGTGACGGAGCACCCCCACGTGTGTGGGGAGGACTGGCTAATGTCCCCATGGGCGAGCAACGCCCACGGAGCACCCCCACGTGTGTGGGGAGGACACTTTGCGACCTGCGTGTTTATCCGCCTTGGGAGCGGTTTTGCGTCGGGCGGGTCGTGGTGTCGTATGGCTGTGGTTGCATGCTGATGCCTTGCGAGCGGAGACGAATGGAGGCGGTTGGATAGGGGTCGATCAGGATGGGGCCGATGTTGGGATCTGGGGTAAGTCTAATCGTCTTCTGAGGCCGTATCCGGTGCTCTGGCATTTGATCGATCTTTCAAGGCGGCCCGCAACGGGCCGCACTCGCCGCCGCCTGGGCACACGCCGGCCGCTGTCGCTCTGCGGCCGTCACGCCTGACGCCCGGCAGCTGGCGCGGACAGCGGGAAGCCCGGGGGCCGCCGCAGAACGACAGACCGTTGACGGGTGAGGGGTGGCCGGCAGCCGGCCTGGCCGCGCGGCCACATGCCCACGCGGCGTAAGGGAGCGCACGCCAGCCCCGTCGGCGAACTGCCGGCGGTCGCGGGGTTGCGGCCAGTGCGCCTCCGGGCGTGGGCGCTCCGGCTCCAGGATGGCCGGTGATCCGTCGGCGGGTCGCGGTCCGTGGGTGGTTACGGGAGCGCCATCCCGCTGCCGAAGACCCGGGGTGAGTCGAGCAGGCCGCCGCCGAGACCGCCAGCGTCCGTCCGTGCGCCAAGGCCGCCCCTTGACGTGGCGGCCCCGACGGCGGCCTGCTCCCACAAGGGGCGGGTCGACGGCGATGGGACGGCGAGGTTCTGCTGGCTGGGCATATGCCTCACCAACACGCATGCGACACGGGGCGGGGCGAGCGTCCACCCGGCACCTCAGCTATTGATGGGGTCGCCAGATGTTGTCGGCGGCTGCGGGGTGGCGGCTGCGTCGATCGTTTGGGCGAGGGCCGTCAGAGTGGGTCAAGGCGGTGCTTGAGCAGGCAGAACTCGTTGCCTTCTGGATCGGCGAGGACGTGCCAGGACGCATTCGCAGGCTGACCGATGTCGACGAGTTTGGCCCCGGCGGCCAGGAGGCGCTCGAGCTCGGCGTCCTGATCGCGGTCGGTGGGATTGACGTCGATGTGCAGCCGGGCATGCCCGTTCTTCGGCTCGTCGTTGCGGATGAGGAAGATCGTCGGCTGCCCGCCGAACCCTTCGCGCGGGCCTATCTCGATGTAGATCTTCGCTTCGCGATCGAGCTCTACGAAGTCCAGGACCTCGCACCAGAACCGCGCCAGCACCTCCGGGTCGCGGCACTTGAGCACGAGCTCACCGATACGGCATGCCATTGACGAAACCTACTCTCAGCATGAGAAGTGCCGGGGCGGTCGCACGCGGATCTTTGGCGCCACCCGCAGTGAGAACGAGTTCGCGATCGTACCGGGCGAGGCGAGCGGGGCTGGACGAGGGTGCCCGTCGAGCCGAGCCGAGCACCACTCGCCGACCCGGGGTGAGTACCGGCGGGGCTGACGGTCGTCAGTCAGCAGGAAGTCAGCGCGACGCGCGACAACAGCCGTCAACCGTTGGTCCGGGACAGCAAAGTCCCGGACCAAAGCACCAGTCGTCTGCATTGATCAGCAAGCATCAACTGTGTGTAGCCTCCTTTGGAAAACAGGGGTGAGGGGGTGCGGTCCACGCGCCGCCATGCCCGATCCGTGCCCGATGGAGCGATCAGCAGGGGTCAACAGCGGTCCTGTCGCAGGACATCGACTGGTTTCTCCGTGCTTGGTAGCCAGGTGGCACGACCACTCGCCATCGCAATCGCGCCGATTCCCAAGCTGACCGTCCCATCGCAGCTCACCCGTTGCGACTTTCATCTTCACCTTTGACAGACCAAAGCCGTCGGCCATCACCGGCCGCCCGTTCAGCTTCTGATTGCTGCCGGCTATGTCTCTGGCGTCATCATCCCGGTCGGCGGTGGCCTCGGGGACGTGAAGGGCGAATGTCCTCCGGAGTCTGGCCCGCCGTTTGCCGCTGCAACTATGGGGTAGCCGGGCTCGGCAAACGCCCGTGTCCGCGCGCCGGGACCAACCCCGAAGGCGAGGAGGAAGACATCCGATGGCTGCCCAGACCAAGGTCGCGGTGATCTACTACAGCTCAACGGGCATCACGTATCAGCTGGCTCAGGCGGTGTGTGAAGCCGCCGGCGACACCGGCGCCGAGGTACGGCTGCGCAAGGTTCGTGAGCTGGCACCGGACGAGGCGATTCGATCGAATTCGGCTTGGCAGGCCCACCGACGCCAGACCCAGGACGTGCCGGAGGCCGAGCCCGACGACCTCACCTGGGCGGATGTGGTGATCTTTGGTTCGCCCACCCGCTACGGCTTGGTCGCCGCTCAGCTCAAGCAGTTCATCGACACCACCGGGCCGCTCTGGACCCGTGGTGCGCTAGCTGACAAGGTTTACTCCGCCTTTACCTCCACCGCCACCCTGCACGGAGGACAGGAGACGACGCTGACGTCCCTCTTCTCGGTTTTCTACCACTGGGGTGGGATCGTGGTGACCCCTGGCTACACCGACCCCAGCCAGTTTGTCGCCGGCAACCCGTACGGCGCCTCGCACACCAGCAACAATGCGGAGGTCGCTCCGGACAGCACCGCGCTCGGCGCGGCGGCCCTCACCGCCCGCCGTGCGGTGAGGATCGGCGCTGCACTGAAACAGGGGCTCGCCGGCTGACGTCGGCGGCCCTCGGTGCTGGCAGCATGTTGTCCAACAGTTCAGCGAGGACCTCAATGCCGTCAGGGCTAAACTGCAACGGCAGTAGACGAATCGAGTACGATTCGCGTTCGTTGGTCCGATTGTGACGGACGTAGATGTTGATCGTTGGGCTATCGCCGCGTCGCGCACACATTGGTCGACGTTGCTTACGGCATCGCCAACCTCCACAACATCATCCTCGCCGGCTGACCGCCAGTCCGGTTTCGGGTAATGCCTTCACCCAGTTTCGAGACGTCCCTTAGTGTGTCAATCGCACTCAGGAGAGGGTCCTTGTCCTGCTGGTATGGCCCAGCCATCTCCTCGACGAAGCCCAACGTCGCGTGGAATCCGATCGGGCGGTAACGCTGAACGCAGGACCGCAGGGCGGACACTCTCCGGCCGTACGGCAGCAACCTGTTGCGGACCTTGCGCGCGTCGCTACCGAAACTCACGGAGCGAGGTTAGCCGTAGGTGGAAAGCATGTGGTAGGACGCGAGTGTCAAGCATGTCCCGTGACGGGACACCTACGACTGAAGTGTTGTCGGGTTTCATTTGATGCGTTTCGGATCGTTGTCAGCTGATCCGTGATACGTCTGGCTAGACGATCATGAGGACTGCTCTTCGGTTGGGATCAAAGGTAGTCGAAGTAGCGGACCCACCACGTAGAGATGCCGGGTCCGCAGGTCCCGTCGTAGCGCTGCCAGAGGGGGTCTTCGGGAATGAGGGTGTAGCCGAGGCCGTCGAGGACCCTGCGGATGCGGGTGGTGTACGTGTCGGTCGACGTCCGTCTGGCAGTTGAAGTCACGGTCGAGTCGCTGGGTCAGTTGGTCGAATCGTGCCCTGGCTCGTCGGTGGTCGTGGCTCGCGGGGAACTCGAGGTGGTCGGGCTTTCGGGCTTTGAATCGGGCGATGGGCTTGGTGGTGGTGCGGGGAACTTCGGTGAGGAGCTGGTCGCCGTCGTAGATGCGGACGGTGGTGTCAGCGGCTTCGACGGTGACGATGCGCCCGGCGTGGGCGATGCCGGGGTGGATGCGTTGGCCGGCGATGACGAGGCTGCCGCGGCTGCTGCCCCCACCGGTCGACGCGTTGGCTGTGACCTTCGGAGATCTACGGCGCTGAGTCTTTGCCGGTAGTTGGCGCCGGACGGTACGGGTCGCCTCGATCTTCTGATCGAGGCTTATTTATTCATCGCGTGCTAACAAAGCATTTTTAGGCTTCGGGGGAGAGTCCAACCCCTGTAGCACCACGAACCCGGCGTCGCCGCCGCGATGACGCCGCCACGAGGAGGAACAGCACATGCCCAGGATCACCGCAGGGCTCGCCGCAGCCGTCACGGCTGGCGTCCTCGCGATCGCCGGCACGGCCACACCGGCGCTCGCGAGGTCGAGTGTCACCGCCGAACTGTCCAACTTCCGTGTCGGCATCCAGATGATCGACAACGGCAGCCAGATCGGGGATGCCGAGTACACCCCGTACTCCAACTTCGGCGGCGGATGCTCACCATTCGCCGGAGACACCAACACGTTCGACCCGGACGGTGCCCGGCTTTTCCTGGAGCCGCCGCCGCGCTTCACACCGCTGACACGCGACTTCCGGATCGGCGTTCAGGCCACCGACCGCAACGGCAGCCAGACCGGTGTCCTCCAGTGGTCGCCGTGGGCCGGCGAGGGCGGCGGCGTGAGCCCGTTCGCCTTCGACACCAACGGGTTCGACCCCGACCAGGTCAAGGTCTGCCTGGAGACCCGTAACATGCCGGCCGGCGTCGTGTTCTACGACTTCCGGCTAAGTATCAAAGCGGTCGACCAGGGCAGCGCCGACCAAGGCGGCACGCGTCAGTTCACGCCATGGGCGGCCGACGGCGGGGGCGTCAGCCCATGGGCGTACGACTCCAACGCCTGGGACCCGGACGGTTTCGCGGTCGGCATCGAGGTCTACTGATCACCGCCGAGCAGGCCCAGCGGCTACTGGGTCTGCTCGATGCGGCGGTCTGCCCACCCCGGAAGGGGTCGCTAGTAAGAATGTGCGTGGCGGACCTGAATGCTCGGCGAGCTACTGACGGTACCCATCCTCGGCCCTTTGGTGTCAGATACTCCCCGATCGCGACCCTGGTCAGGCTGCTCGGTCTTGGTTGTGGCTAGGGGCAGGGTGGACAGGGCTCGTACGGCGTCGGCGAGGGAGGTAGGTCGGTCCGGTACGGCAAGCATGTCAGTTCCCGTGCGGCGGTGATGTGAGGGTTCATTGAGCCCTGTTCGGCCACAGCGCTACTAGGAAAGCTCGGCCAGTGCGGGTGCGTCCGTCCCCACATGGTCAGGACCTCCCGGCTGAGGTGTAGCCCTGTCGGGGTCACCGTCGCCGTCCTGCTGCATCTGCTGCACCTCGGACGGCTCGAGGCCCAGCCGGGTCAGCCACTTCAGCGTTCCACGGGTCCATATGAACGTCACATCAACAGTGCAGTGCACTACGCGGGTGGGCGGACTGGCGGATCGTGGTCGTACACATGTTCTATCCACATGGTGTGGATAGCGAGTGCTACCGCAGGAAGAGCCGGATCGGACCCCCTGTCAAACGCACTGTTGGCCGGCACCCGAACCGGGTGCCGGCCAACAGTCTCTTTCCCCCTTGGAGGGTTAGGTCTATGTGGTGGGGTCAGCTGGTCCAGTGCTCGGCCACGAGGTCGGCGGCCTGGGTCTCCCACTGGGCGTAGTGGAACGGGTACGCCGACACCTGCACCGTCTGGGCGGCCTCGGTCAACGGCATCTCCTGCCAACCCTCAACCTGCTTCAGACCGTCCAGGAACGCGGTGGTGGAGTAGGCGGGGTCGGTGATCTGCTCCACCGTGCCCCAGCCGGAGGACGGGCGCTGCTGGAACAGGCCCTGCGAGTCGTGGTCGTTGCGGTCACCCAGGTGACCCAGGTTCTCCAGCTTCGACTCCTGCAAACTGGTCGCGATCGCCACGACGGCGGCCCGCTCGTCCATCCCGGCGGCCTTCGTGGCCTCAATGATGGCCTTGACGTTCGACACCTGCTCGTCACCCAGGCTGATCCGTGACTGCTCGCCCTGGGTGCCGTGCGGGATCAGGGTGTCCAGGTCCGGCTTCGCGACCTGCACCGCCGCGGCCGAAGCCGAAGCCGGGGCACTGTCGGTGTAGGTGGCCAGGGGACCGGCGACGACACCGGTGGACAGGGCCAGACCAGCAACACCAAGGACGCTACGACGCAGAATCGTGTTCATCAGGTGTGCTCCATTCGGGGGTCGACACCCACACACATCCCGAAAAGGGGGTCGGGAGCGGGGTGCAAGCACCGTCCGGCGCTCAACAGAACAAACGAAAGAAGATCCTCAGACGACCGCGGCCCTGGACGGGCTCACACGACGCCGGGTCCAGATGTAACGACCGGCCGGCCCCCATCATTCCCGGGGCACACGCACAGGCGACACCCGCCGGAGCGGGGCGCTTCCTCGGCCGTACGCAGGGTGTAACGCCCCGACGCCCGCCGAGATTCCACCACCACCGCACCCCACACGGGCATCAACCGGGCACCGGTGATGACAATCCAACAGTTTCACATTCACCCCTACACGCCTCATAAAGTGTTCATGGGCGTGTATAGGGCATCACCGAACAGCGGCTGACTCATCAATGGGGAGTGGAACCTACTTAGTGCCAACAGCGTCCGATGGTGCCCCACCGCCCTGCGGTTCGGGGCTCTGGCCTGGGGCCTCGCCAGACGGGGGTGTCGGGACGGGCGTACGGATTCGTTGCACGGTCGTCGGGATCGGTCCCGACAACCGGTTCGGCGGCCGACAGGTCTGGGTGGGCGCGCGGCGATGGCTGTGGCGATACGTCAGAAGCTCTTGTCGAGGGGCGCTGGTGCCGCCGGCAGCGGCAGCGAGGTGGTCCACGGTCTCGGATACGCAGCCCAGCACAGTGGTCAAACCAGTGATCTGGGTGGTGATGGCGGGTAGGAGCCGGCCGGCGAGGACATCCATGACCACGGTGGTGGCGGCGCACGACCTGCGACGGCCCGTCCGGAAGCCCTCGTTTCTAGGGCACCCGCACCAAGATCGCCCCTCGACGTTGGTCCTCACGGGTTGGTTGGTCGGCGTCGGTGAGTGAGGTGGATGAGGGTGGCGCCGGTGAGGGTGAGCAGGGTGGCGGCGCCGATGGTCGTGGGCAGGTTGGGGCCGGTGATGGGCAGGTCGGGCTCGTCGGGTGGTGGGGCGATGGTGATGCTGATGGGTGGGGATTGGCTGTTGGGGCAGGTGTTGGTGCTGGTGTAGTTGGCGGTGAGGGTGTGGGTGCCTGCGGGCAGTGTGGTGGTGTGGGTGGCGTTGGTGGTGAGGGGTACGACGGCGAGGGTGGTGGTGCCGGTGCGGAAGGTGATGGTTCCGGTGGGGGTGTCGGTGGTGCAGGTGACCGTGGCGGTGAGGGTGACATCCTGATCCGCTGCCGGGTTTGCCGGTGTGACCTGCAATGTGGTGGTGGACGTTGGTGGTGCGACCAGGGCCATGCCGTGGTTGTCCATGCTGACGAGTACGGTGATCGTGGTGCCTGCGGGTAGGCCGACCGTCACAGGTGTGCTGCGGTCGGTGGTGGTCCCGTCGCCCAACTGGCCATACGAGTTGCCACCCCAGGCGAGGACGGCGCCAGTGTCGGTGAGCGCCAGGCTGTGGTAGTAGCCGGCGGCGAGGGCGGTGATCGTGGTGCCTGCGGGTAGGCCGACCGTCACAGGTGTGCTGCGGTCGGTGGTGGTCCCGTCGCCTAACTGGCCATTCGAGTTGCTACCCCAGGCGAGGACGGCGCCAGCGGAGGTGAGCACCAAAGTATGGGAGCGGCCGGCGGCGAGGGCGGTGATCGTGGTGCCTGCGGGTAGGCCGACCGTCACAGGTGTGCTGCGGTTGGTGGTGGTCCCGTCGCCTAACTGGCCATTCGAGTTGCTACCCCAGGCGAGGACGGCGCCAGTGTCGGTGAGCGCCAGACTGTGGTCGTAGCTGGCGGCGAGGGCGGTGATTGTGGTGCCTGCGGGTAGGCTGACCGTCACAGGTGTGCTGCGGTCGGTGGTGGTCCCGTCGCCCAACTGGCCACGCGAGTTGCTACCCCAGGCGAGGGCGGCGCCAGTGTCGGTGAGCGCCAGACTGTAGGTGCTGGCGGCGAGGGCGGTGATCGTGGTGCCTGCGGGTAGGCCGACCGTCACAGGTGTGCTGCGGGCGGTGGTGGTCCCGTCGCCTAACTGGCCATTCGAGTTGCTACCCCAGGCGAGGACGGCGCCAGTGTCGGTGAGCGCCAGACTATGGCGGCGGCCGGCGGCGAGGGCGGTGATCGTGGTGCCTGCGGGTAGGCCGACCGTCACAGGTGTGCTGCGGTCGGTGGTGGTCCCGTCGCCCAACTGGCCACGCGAGTTGCTACCCCAGGCGAGGACGACGCCAGTGTCGGTGAGCGCCAGACTATGGGAGCCGCCGGCGGCGAGGGCGGTGATCGTGGTGCCTGCGGGTAGGCCGACCGTCACAGGTGTGCTGCGGGCGGTGGTGGTCCCGTCGCCCAACTGGCCGGAGAAGTTGTCGCCCCAGGCGAGGACGGTGTCCGACACGACGACAGACGACGACAGCCCGGACTGCGCGATCGCGGGCCATGTGCCGAGTGCCTGCGTGACCGTCACCGCCAACGCGAGAAAGAGCCACCCAGCGAGGACGCGCACCACCCCGCATGCTCCAGCGCCACGGACTACCCACGGGCAGAGTCCCTGCATCATTGCCTACTCCCGACAAAAACCACTAACAGAACGAACACCATTCTTAACCACCTATCTCTGCAAGACGCGTAGTGAAACGCTTCCAACACGGAGTAGCCCGGCAGCCCGCATGACGCGGCCTGAAGCCTGAGCTACGGGTATCGCGGAACTCACTGGGAAGCGGTCGGCCTTGAAGAACATGAAGGTCTTGCCGACCCTCGCATCGGGACACCCAAACCAAGATCACCCTAAATGTGATGTTCCCGAACGCTGGTCCTCACGCCCCGGCTGGGCGGCGCTCGCCGCAGTCACCCGAGCACGACGCCGCGCTGTCCAAGCGGCCCAGGAGAGCGGCCTGATCCCACCACTGCGTCCAGCGCGTCAGCTGCGGTGCCCAGGAGGCTGCGGCACGGTCGGCTACGCCCTCGGCTGCCACGAGGACACCTGTACCCCAGGCGCATTCGACTGCCATCAAAGCAGTCCATCCCGTCAGTACGCCGCGGTTGTCCGCCGGTTGGGCGCCCCAGACCGTGAGGCCGTACTCCAGCATCTGCGCGCCGGACGCACGATTATGGACGCTGTCGCTGCGACGCGACGGTCGTACGGCGCCTTATCCAACGCGCGCAAAGCCGATCCCGACTACGACGCTGCGGTCATCGATCCGAGGGAGGCGGGCGCCAGAGCGGTGAGCCGGGTGACCATCCCCGCCCGGTGAGCCGAGTCGATACCGGATCCCGGCGATAGCCACAGCGCGGCCCTGAGCGCTACGTGCGGCACGGCAAGGCCAAGAAGGGCTCACTCCGAAACGCCGCAGCGTGCTGACCGTCTTCGACTGGACGAGCGACGTGCTCGACGAGTGGTTCACCGAGGTGCGGCCGCTGCTCGGCGTCGACGGTAACCCGGCGGCCTGGCCGTCGGAACGCGGCCGCCGGGTCGGCAACCAGCGTTTGAACTCCCGGTTCGCCGCCTACCGTGACGCCCTCGGCCTCGACACCGGCCTGGACTTCCACTCGCTGCGCCGCTCCTACGTCACGCACCTCATCGAGGCCGGGCACGACGCCCGGTTCGTCCAGGAACAGGTCGGCCATGAGCACGCCTCCACCACCTCGATCTACACCTGCGTCTCCTCGGACTACCGCACCCGCACCCTGCGCCGGCACCTGGACGCCGTCACCGCTGCCGGGCTCGCCACCCAGCGGGCGAGGCAGGCATGAAACGAAAGGTCGACTACGCCTGGCGGCTACGCGAAGTGATGGCCCAGCACCAAATCTTCACCGCCACCAATCTGATGCCGCTGCTGCGCGACCGCGGCATCGACCTGTCCGCCTCACAGGTCCACCGCCTCGTCTCGGGAACCCCGGAACGGCTGTCACTGCAGGTGCTGTCCGCTTTCTGCGACATCCTCGGCTGCACCCCGGCCGACCTGATCAGCACCAGCGCGCAGAACGCCGGCGTCTGCAAGACCGCCACCGGCGACCTGCCCGCCCCACAGACCGCGGCGAAGCTGCGGCCCCGCCCGGCCCGGATCCTGCCCGACGAATGAGCCCCACCCATACCAACTTTGAGCAGTACGAACGCTGGCACAAACGGGACTGCGTACGCTGCGGCCGGAATGGCAGCTTCGCCGCCCGCTGGCCCGGCGGGCACGTCTGCCGCACCTGCCACGACCGGCGCTGCGGCAACACGGCCGCTGTCCCGGCTGCGGCGCCGACCGGTGCTGCCCGGCCTGCACCCGGCGACGGCGCAGCGGTCTGCCCGGACTGCGCCGGATTCAGCATGTCCTACGCCTGCTCCCGTTGTCGCCGACAGCGCCAGGGGAAGGGCACGCCTGCTCCACTGCGTCCAAAGTGGTGTCGAAACCCGGTGGCCAAGTCCGTGTGGCCGGTGTGATCATCGACATCTGGGGTCGCTAGCTCAACTGGCTAGAGCATTCGACTGAGTAGCGCGTCCACTCTCCGCCTGTGCGGTCATGGAGGCGCTTCCTTCTCCTTGCTGGATCGAAGGGTTCGGGGTTCGAGTCCCCGGCGACCCACAACCCGCACCATTGTGCGAAACGACGGGCCGGTCGATGTCTCGACCGGCCCGTCGTCGTCTTGATCGAGTTGTTCGAGAGGGATCTTGTAGACCGGGGTGAGCGTGCTGCCCTGGATCTTGATCTCGGCGACGTGGGTTTCGATGACCGCTTTGCGCTGGCCTGGGGTTCCGTGTTGCAGGACGTGGGCGAGTTCCCGGCGCAGGCGGTCGATCGCCTTGGGGCTGGGCATCGCTGGCAGGTCGTGACAGAGCTGGTGGAGTTCATCCTGCCGGGCCCGGAGCTGGTCGAGTTTGCGGGTCAGGTCTTGGACGCGGTGGCCGCAGGTGCGTTCGTCGAGGGTGCCGTTCTCGAACGCGGTGAGGTAGCGGTCGACGGCTGCCTCTGCGGTGCTGATCTGTCCGGCGATGGCGTCGAGTTCGGCTTGGTGCCGGTCGGCGCCGTCAGCGCGTAGCGTCCGCTCGGCCGCGACTGCCTCGATGATCAAGTCCGGTTTGCGGAAGAAGTCGATCAGCCCTTCGGCGACCGTGCCGTCGAGCAGGTCGGCGTCGATGCGGGCCGCATCGCAGCCGCTAGACCCGTAGCGGGCTCGGGTGAAGCAGGTGTAGTAGCGGTAGCGGCGCAGCTTGCCGGTGGCCGAGGTGCCGACGTACTTGCAGCCGCACTTGGGGCAGGTGATCCGGCCGGTCAGGTCGTAGTCGGAGTTGGCGGCGGCGCGTTGGGAGTGAGCCTCGCCGCGGGCTTCGAGGATGGCCTGGCACTGGTTGAACAGGTCTTCGTCGACCAGGGGAGGGTGGGCGTACTCGGCGGTGACGTCGCGGAAGCCGACTTCGCCGAGGTAGAGCCGGTTGCCCAGCATCCGGCCGATGGTGTGCCCGGACCATGGCTTGCCCGCGCGGGTGCGTTTGCCGTGCTCGTTGAGCTTTGCGGCGATGGCGCGGGTGCCGAGCCGGGTTCCGGCGTAGAGGTCGAAGATCTCCTTCACGATGTGCTGCTCGTCTGGGTGTGGGACGAGGCGGTGGGTGTCGGGGTCGACGAGGTAGCCGTAGGGGCGGGGTCCGTGGGTCCATTCGCCTTTGGCGGCTTTGCGTTCCATGCCGTTGATGACGCGGTCGATGATGACTTCGCGTTCGAACTCGGCGAACGCGCCGAGCATCTGCACGAACAGACGTCCGGCGGGGCTGGAGGTGTCGAACGGTTCGGTGGCCGAGCGGAAGTGCACCCCGGCGGCGTCGAGGTCGTCCATCAGGGTAGCCAGGTCGCGGATGCGGCGGGAGAACCGGTCGAGCCGGTAGACGAGCAGCAGGTCGAAGCGCCCGGCGCGGGCAGCAGCGAGGGCCTTTGTCAGGCCGGGGCGGTCGAGGGTGGCGCCGGAGGCGTCGTCGGTGAACCGGGCGGTGATCTGCCAGCCGGGCTGGGAGTCGACGTAGGCGGTCAGTTTCTGGGTCTGGGCCTCGATGGTGTAGGGCTGGTGCTCGTCATCGGTGGAGCGGCGGGTGTAGATCGCCACCCGGAGCATGGTTTCCGGTGTGATCGCCTCCCGCCTGCGGGTCGTCGGCTTTCGTCGTGCTGCCATAGCGGCTCCTTGAAGTGCTGGGGTGGTGTTGCGGCCGAAACAGGTTCGGCCGCAACGAAGGGGTCATGTTTCGTCGTCGCCTTGTTCGGGTGGGTGGGCGGTCCACCACGAGGCGATCAGCGTCGCCCATGCCTGGACTGCCTTGCGGTACTCGTCGGCGGTCATCGGCACGGTCTCAGGCGGTCCGATCGTCCACTGTGTACCAGTCGTCTTACGCGGGCCGGTGGTCTTGCGCGGACCGGTCCGCCTGGTGGCGGTGGATGGCTCGCGTCGGCCGTGCCGGTCCCGGACCGGACGCTTGGCGGTCCGGCCCGGCTCGGCTTCGTGGTCGTCAGCCTGTTCGGCTGGGCTTGGTGGTGGCATTGGCCTCCTCGGGGTCGGCACTCGTGGTGAGCGCGATATACGTCCATGGGGACTCCTTTCGGGTTGAGGACGTGTCAAGGTTGTTGGTCGTGGGTCGGTCCCGCTGCGGGTCCCGGTCCCGCTGATGGTCCGAGTCCCGGTCCCGCTTCAGGTCCCGCTTCCGGTTCCGGTCGCAGTCCCGTTCGATCGGGAGTGGTCCCGCTTCGTCTCCCGTTCGCTGGGCTGTTCGGGCTGGTTCGTGGTGCTGTGGGCGGTCCCGTTCGCCTGTCCTGTTCGGTCCCGGTCAACGGTCCGGTTGCACGACGGTGGTGGTCGTGGCCTGTCCCGGTCCGGGTTGGTTGACCGGGTGGCGTCCGGTGTTGATCGGGTCGATTGCCGCTCCATCCAGGACGGATGTCAAGCCGACCATCGAGCGCGATGGAGTCGTCTGGAGCCGGTTCGCACTATGCGGACGCGCGATGCCGGTGCGGTGGTTCGCGGTTGTCCCTCGCCGACCCGCAGGTGGGCTCGGGGCGCGAACAGGCGCCGGTGGGGATGCGACGGGATAACGGACTGGTGAGGGGCAGACCGTAGCTCCACGGCCTTGCAGGGGTCAGGCGTTGTCAGGTCCGGCGGTCCGACTTGAACCTGACGAGACCTGACGCCGCAGTTCACGGCGTTGCTCGTTGTCTGGTCTGGTCGAAGTCGGCGGGGTCTACCTCGCCGGGCATCGGGAGTTCGGCCAGGCGCAGCAGCGGCGACGCGCTGCCGTGCAGATGCCAGACCGCCTTGGCGGGACTGTGCCCGTCGAGGCGGTCGCGGGCGGCCGTCGCGACGGGCACGGTGAGCCTGGTGTTGTCGAGGCGGCGGTGGAGGTTGGCCTCGCGGGTGGTCGAGTGCAGCCAGAACAGCACGGGCCAGGCCGGGCCGCCGCGGCGGACGAGGTTGCTGTAGCCGGCCAGTTTCTCCACCAGGACGCCGAGGGCCTCGGTGCCCTGGTCGTGTTCGAGGTACCAGACGGTGGTCTGCCCGTGCTCGGACCACACGCCGAGGGCGTCGGCCTGGACCATGCCGTATGCCGTGGTTCCTGGCGGGTTGAAGAAGCGGTTCAGGCGGGTGCCGGGCCACCAGTGGTGCAGGCGGGCTGTGGGGTGGATCCGTTCGTGTGCGGCGAGGTCGGTGAAGAACTGGTTGATGCCGAGCCGGTGGTCGAGGTTGCGGCTGGTGGCGATGCGGTGCAGCCGCGTCGTGCTCGCCGTCCGGCGGGGCGGCTCGTCGCCGCGTGTGGCGGCGACGACCAGGGCTCCGGTGTGGGCCAGGGCGTAGTGGTAGGGGTGGCTGCCTCCCTGTAGCCGGAACGGCCGGAACCGTTCCAGTAGGCTCAGTTCGGTGAGCTGGGTGAGGCGGCGTTGGGCGTAGTTCAGGCTCGGGAACAGGGCGTGCGCGATCTGGAAGCTGGTCAGCACGGAGTGGTCGTAGAGCCAGCCGAGCAGACGCCAGTCCCGCTCGGTGAGCTGGTGCTGCACCCGCAGCACATGATCTGTCGTTGTTCGCATAAGCGCCTCCTGCGATAGGTCTTGGTGCCCCCGGAGGGGAAGAACCCGACAGGGTCTTCTGCACCGCCCCGGGCCGGCCGGTCAGGTCGCGGGCCTGGGCTGTCAGGGTGGAGCCGGGTGCTTGAGGGCGTCACTTTGAAGCTGGACGGGCTCGCCGACCCCGAGGAGCACAGCCACGTGGACCCGGAGCCGACGTGCGGAGCCGGTTGCGTGCCCTGCGACCGGCAGACGGAAGAGCCGTCGCGCCCGATGCCAACGGCGCGACGGCTCTTGGAGACGAGAACGGTGCTAGCGAGTGCAGGGACGTCGCTTCGGGCGGCGTCGTAGTCCTCCAACACGGCGTTCTCGTCAACACGAGAGCCATCAAGTCCGCGGACATGCGCGGGAGTGTTGGAGGACCTCCCCTCCGACCGCCAAACGGCGACCGGGCCACCGCCCCGACGTCGCACTCCAGCGGTCCGGGCAGCTCGGCTGAACGAGACCGAGAGATCCAGGCTACGAGCCTGATGCGGGGCGGTCAATGCAATAGCTCGGCCGCGCGATGCTCGCTGACCTGCGATGTCAGAAGTGGACAGGTCGTGTCAGGTAGGCGTCGCCCCGATGACAGGTGCTGTCAGGAACGCGCGAGCGCCTCCGCGCCGGGCTTCAGCCACGGCGTGCCGACACGGCGCAGCCCGATCAGCTCGGGCCGGGTGACACCGGGTCTGCGCCGTGGCAGCATCCCGCTGCGACGCAGGGTTCGCTCCGCTTCGGTCCGGCTGGGGCACGGCCCCTCGACCCGGCAGGTCCGGCACAGGCCGCTGCCGCTGAGCGTGGCGTGCTCGTTGACGGCCTCCAGCGCGTCGGCTGCCCTGGCCAACGCCGTGCTCGCCAGGTACGTCGTGCCCATCACCGCGCTCCGATCAACAGCACTGGCGTCGCGGTGGGTGGCGTGGGCGCGCAGGGTACGGTCTGCGCGCCCACGCCACGGCACGCTCCGAACGGTTGTGCCGTGCTCGCGAAGGCGGTTCGCAGAGCCGGTCGCACGGAGCGTGCGGTCGAGGACGAGCCGGTGCTCGGCCATTTCTCGGCGCGCGGGGACGTCTCGCTCGATGGCACACTGGGCTTCACCACGGATCACCGTCCTCAGGGTTGTTGCTGGAGGGCGGGCTCACCGGCCACTGGGAGACGCCGTTCGGCATGGGTGAGCCCGCCCGGCGCTCACCACCGCAGCCCATCGGCGAGTACAGCAGCAAGGCCAGCCGTCGCCCCGGCGGCGTGTCCGTCGGGGTCGACAACCACGATCGGCCTCTGCCGCTGGCCAGGCCAGTGACTGGTTGTCAACCCTGCGTCGGGTAGCCAGCGGCAGGGGTCGTTGACCGGCTCAGCGCGGCCGACGCGGCTTCGACCACGGTGGGACAGTGCCCTTGGGCGACCCGGGCGGCTCGCTGGAGCTGGTGGGGCAGCCGGTGCCGTTCGCCGCCGCCGATGGCGTCGTGCAGCGTGGACTCGCCTGTGGTGACGTCTCCGGCGGCGAGCAGCACCTCGGCGATGGTGATCTGCTCGATGATGCGCCATTGCGGCGATGTCGGCAGGGTGGGAGCCGGGGAGGCACTGAGCAGAGCGATCGCTTGCGGGGCGCGGCCGGTGGTGATGAGCCCGCGGAGGTGGACTTCTCGGACGGCTGTGGCGCTGACGAGCGGATCGTCGGAGGCTGGGCGGTCCTGGCTGCGGTGCAGTTCGGTGAGCGTGGCGTCGAACGTCGCGGGGTCCTGGGCGGCGCGTGCGAGTTGGACGAGCGCCGGTGGCCGTTGGTCGGCACTGACGATGGCGATGGCGTGGGCGAGTCGGACCAGGGCTGCGTTGACCCTGCCTGCCTTGCGGAGTTCGTTGCCGTGTACGCGCAGGGTGTAGGCGTGCAAGTCGGTGTCGTCGAGGTGTTCGGCGACGCGCAGTGCCCTGCCGGTCCACCGTATGGCGAACGCCAGCCGTTCCTCTGGCAGCACGTAACCGAGGGAGACACCGAGTTCGGCGCGTGCGCGGGCGAGCAGGAGCAGCATGTCCTTGTCGATGATGCCGTCGGCGGCGCGGGCTTCGAGGCGGGCGACCAGCGGCCACAGCTCGTTGACGGCGGCGGCGCCGTGGCCGGCGTGGCGGGCGATCGTGGCAAGGCGCAGGGTCGAGTATCCAAACTGCAGCATGGTGACGTGGTCGACGGCCTCGGTGTCGGTGACGCCGACCCGGTGCAGTGGGATACCGAGGTGCTGGGCGATGCGCCTCCGGTTGACGATGTCGACGACGTCCCGCCGCCGAGTTTCGATCATGGAGATGTAGGAGGGGTCGTAGCCGAGCTTTTCGGCCAGGGCGAGCTGGCTCGTCCCGGTGGCCTGCCGCCAGGTGCGGATCATTACGCCCAGGTCGCCGGTGGCGAGCGCTGCCGCTGCCTGCGGGCTCGTCCACAGCCACAGCGCGGACGTCGAGGCAGAACGGGCAGGCTCGCGCGGGCTGCCGGTGACCGCGGCGCAGGCCGGGCACAGCGGCACGCCATCAGGTTCGTCGACGGAGGTGGCGCAGGCCCGGCAGCGCATGCCTATCCGCTTACCGGTGTTTCGAGCCGGGTGAACCAGTCGTGGATCGAGCGCCGGTACCCGTCGGGCATGGGTAGGGCCGCGATCTCGTCGGCGGCGAACAGGCGGGCTTCCTTGTGCTCGGAGCTCACCGTGATCGGCGAGTCGTCGTCGACGAAGCAGCCGTAGGTCACGATCAGCACGTCGATGCCGTCGCGGATGTGGTACTGCCAGGAGTCGAGGATCGGGCCGACCCGCACCGTCCAACCGGTCTCCTCGCTGATCTCCCGGCCGACGCAGGCGGCCGGGTCCTCGCCGAGTTCGAGCTTGCCGCCGGGGAGTTCCCATTCCTCGCGCTCGTTACGCAGCAGCAGGACCCGGCCGTCGCGGACGCAGACGCCCTTGACGGACACCGGGAAGGCGTGGGGCCGGTACATGTTCGCGTCCTTCCGCAGTCGGCTGTCGGCGGACCGTAACACGGCGACGTCCCGACAGGCGTCGCCGCAGGCGGTGGGCACCTTGACAATCCGTCACTTGATTGCCCGGCACCACGGGTCGACGGTGGTGCTAGTCAGACAGGGGGTTCACCATGATCTATCACGTTCGTGTCGATCCGCACGACAGTCAAGCCGGGACACGCCTTGCGGCTGCGCTGCAAGGCGTCGGCCTGGCCACTTTCGAGGGCGTCACGGACCGGGCGTCGCTGCTGCGCCTGGCAGGGCAGGTGATGCACGTCTGGCACCACCGCGACAGCGAGCCGGACGGTGTCACCGCGATCGGTGATCGTGGCGAGCTGGCTCGCCGACCCGGATCGGCCGGCTTCGGCCGCGACGAGCTGACCGTGCACACCGAGTCCTCGGCCGAGGACCAGCCTCCCCGGCTGATGCTGTTGTTCTGTGCCCGTGGCGCTGCCTCCGGCGGTGAGTGCCGTCTGGTCGACGGTGCCCGGCTGCACCACGAGATGGCGCTGCGCGACCCTGAACTGCTCAATGCGCTGTGCGCTCCGCGCAGTGTGCTCTTCGGCGGCGCCGCCGGCCACCTCGGTTCGGTGTTCACCAAGCACGACGGCCGGACCGTCGTCCGGTTCCGGCTCGACGACCTGGCCAGGTTCTCCCCGCAGATCACCCGGCGGCTGGCCTCGCTACGGGCGATCTTGCATGACCTGGAGACACCGGTGCCACTCAGGCCCGGCCACGGCTACCTGCTGTGCAACACTCGCTGGCTGCACGGCCGCGCCGCCTTCACGGGAGAACGTCTCATGTACCGGCTGCTGGGCAACCCGCTGCCCACGGTCGAGATCCCTGCGGGCTTCGCGACCTCGCTGGCCGAGCCCGCGACGGTCTGACCACCGCAACTCCCATGGCCGTCACCGGCCAACCCCATCACGCCTGACGGAGGTGCTTCGCCGTGCCCGGATTCGTCGCGCTGACCGGACCGCCCGCCGTGGGCAAGACCACCCTGTCGGCCCAGCTCGCCGCCGTCCATGGCGCGCAGGTGTTCCGGTTGCGCGAGTTCGCCCAAGGCTTCCGGCACCGCCCCGACGCCGACCCGGCCCTGTTCGCCACCGAGGACCCGCTCGGCTGGTTTTCAGACCAGACCGTCCGCGTGCTGCTGGACGTCGCGTTGCTCGGCCGGGAGCCGACCGGCGTGACGGTGCTGGAGAACCTGCCAGGCACGGTCAATCAGCTGCGCACCATCAGCGAGATCGGCCGTCGGCTCGGGCTACCGGTCATGGTGATCGAGCTGACCGCGCCGGATACCATCGTGATCGGACGATCACTCGCACGCCGAGTCTGCCCGGCCTGCGAACCCGATCTCGACGCCGACCCCCACCGGCCCGCCGGCGCTGCTGCCGCCGACTTCGAGAACTGTGTTACCTGTGGCAACCGGCTTCTCCGTCGTCGCTGCGACGGAACAGGGCTGTACGAGCTCAAGTTGCGCCGCTTCCGGTCCCGCATCCCCGGCATCCGGCGCGAAGCCGCCACCCTCGACCTGCCCTACCAGGCCGTCAACGCCACCGCCAGCCCGGCCGACTGCCTGCGACGAGTGGTGGCCGCGCTCCGCAGCACCCAGATCCTCCCGTGCCTGCCCGCCGACGTCCCACCCGCCCTGAACGGAGCGACCCCGTGACGATCGTGACCCTACCGACCCCGGCGCTGCGCCCCGAGGACCGCGACGGCTACGGGTTCGCCCGCCTGCCCGCCAACGCCCACGACGAGGCCCCGGAGCGCATCGACCGCATCCCGTACGGCCGGTTCCGCAATGTCTACCTGTACATCACCGAGCGCTGCCAGCTGCGCTGCGAACACTGCTACATGGGCGAACGGCTGGACCGGGCGTTGAAGATGCCCTTCGACCAGATCATGGCGACGCTCACGACCTGGCGGCAGATGGGCGGGTCGAAACTGACCATCCTCGGCGGCGAGCCGACACTGCACCCCGACTACATCAAAGTGATCCGCCACGCCAAGCAACTCGGCTACGAGCACGTGATCACGACCAGCAACGGCCTGGAACCGGCCATCCGTAAGTTCCGGCGCATGACCCCCGACGACTTCGCCTACGTACAGATCAGCCTCGACGGCGGCAGCCCGGACAGCCACGACAGCGTACGCGGCACCGGCACCTTTGACGAAGCCGTACGCAACGTGCGGGAGCTGGTCGAGCGTGGCTTCGACGCGAGGATCATCTGCACCGTCAACCGGGCCAATGCCGGGGACTGTCTGCGGCTGCTCGACCTTGCCGACGAGATCGGGGTGTCGCTGGTCAAGTTCCACGTCTTCTCGGTCATCGGCTCCGGTCACGGCGCGGCCGAGTGGGGTATGCAGCCCATGGAGTGGATCGAGTTCTACGAGCGGCTCGAAACGGTCGCGCCCGGCTATCGGACTCGGGTCTGGTACCAGCCCACATACGCCCGCCGCGAGCGGATGGCCCGCTACGCCGCCGACGGCTACCGCGGCTGTATCGGGCGGACCCTCGACCGGATCTCCATCTTCCCGGACGGCCGGGCTTACGTGTGCAGCTTCCTGTTCGACACAGACCTGCACTTCGCCAACATGACCGACGGGAAGATCGAACTCAACCGCAACGCCAACGAGTTCGACCTGTTCACCAGGGTCCTGTCCACGTCGAGCTGCGGCGGCTGCAAGGTCCCCGGATCGTGCGTCGGCGGCTGCCCGGCCGAGGAGCTGGTCATGGGTGCCGCGTCCTGCGCGGCCGAGCCGGACATCGTGCCGGTCTGCCGCCTGTGGAAGGCCGACATCCGCCGTTAGACACCAGGCACAACAACCACGAGGAAGGCTGACCATGACCCGCTACAAGGCGTGCATCGACGTGCACCTGATCCTGCGCCGAGCAGACGAGATCCTGCTCGGGCAGCGGCAAAACACCGGCTACGCCGACGGCTGCTGGCACCTGCCCAGCGGCCACACCGAGGACAGCGAGCCCGCGACCGGTGCGCTCATCCGCGAGGCCGCCGAAGAGATCGGGGTGCGGATCGACCCGGCCGAGGTCCGCTTCACCCACCTGATGCACCATCGCACCAACGAAGGCCGCATCGCCCTGTTCTTCGAGGTGACCCGCTGGTCCGGCGAGATCGTCAACACCGAGCCGGACAAGTGCACCGGCTGGCACTGGTACCCGCTCACCGCGCTACCCGACCAAATGATCCCGTACGCCGCCGAGGCGCTCCACCACTACCTCAAGGGCGACGTCTACGCCGAGCGCGGATGGGAACAGCCATGAGCAGCCCACCCCTCGACCTGGTCTGCGTCAGCTACCTCGCCGACGCCGGCATCCAGCACGTCACCGACTACCCGGCCGCCAACCACGGCGCGATCATCACCGCGACGAGCGACTCCATCGCAGCGGACGGCCCCATCACCGCACTCACGGCCGGAACGCTTGGCCTCCGGGTCGGCCTGATCAGCAACCAGATCGGCCCCGACCCGCAAGGCCAATGCCTGCTCGCCACACTCGACCACGCCCGCGTCCAGCACACCATCGATCCCGCCCTGCCAGGCACCACGCCGAAGCTCACCGTCGTCACCGACGACTCCGGAACAAGAACATGGTTCGCCTGGCTCGACCACGCCTACACCCAACTCGCGGTCGCAGACCTCTCCATGATCGCCACCGCGCGCCTGGCCTACATCGACTGCTACACGGCCATCACCGAGGCAGCAGCCCGCGCGATCCGCTTCGCCGAACGCACACCGCTCATCCTCAACCTCGGCAGCGACAAGCTCCACCCCGCCATCCAACAGGCGGCACAAGATCGCCGGATCGTGGCCATCCAGACCAGCATCGACGAAACCGACGCGAGCGACGCCGAGGCGCTTGCCACAGGCATGTACGAGCGGGTTCGGCCCCAAGCGGCGGTCGTCACGCTCGGTCGTCACGGAGCAGTAGCGCTCACCCGTGACGGCCTCCATCGCGCCGCCGCACCGCAAGCCCTCGTACGCCACACCCACGGCGCCGGCGCCGCGTTCTCCGCCGGATACGCGCACACGCTGCTACGCGGCGGCACCGTCGACGAAGCGATCGCCGCAGGCTGCCGCCTCGGCACCGACCACTGCGCCGGACGTAACCCGATCATCCCCGCACAGCGGCAGCTCCAGCCCGCCATCCGGCTCTGACCAGGGAGAAGCCATGCCGAACATGAACCTCGACCAGCTCAACGACCTCGACTGGACCGACCTTACCGCCGTCACCGCGGCCACCGAGAAAGTCCTCACGGAGCTCGCCCAGGACCCCGCGCTGATCCGCGAGTATGCCGAGATCGCCGTGGCCAACCCCGACCTGCTCAAGCTCTGCGAGCACTACGACATCCTCGACAAGATCGTCCTGCACGACGATCCGGCCGGGTGGCGGCTACGCCTGCACGTCTTCCTGCCCGGCTACTACGACCGACCCCACAACCACCGCTGGACCTACAGCAGCCGCATCCTGCACGGCAGCTACACCCACACCCTCTACGGGCCCGACGACCAGGTCGACGCCGACTGCGTCAAGGTCGCGGACCTGGCAGCGCGCCTGATCCGAACCGAGACGGCCGGAGACTTCTACACGCTGCACCACAGCATGATCCACTCGGTGATCGCCGAGCCGCACACCACCTCGCTCATCATCCGCGGCCCAGCCGTCAAGGAGCGGTTCATCGTTACCGACCGCATCACCGGTCAGGCGTGGTGGCAGTACGGCGCGGCCAACGAGAATCCCGACGACGCCGACCGCAAGCGCATGACCCCCGAGCAGGCAGCCGCTTGCCTGACCCGCCTCGTCGAACTCGACATCCTCCCCGCGTAGCCCCGCCTGGCGGCGAGTGCTGGCACCGACCTCGATAGGAGAACGATGATCAAGGCGGTCGTGTTCGACATCGGCGAGACGCTGCTCGACGACACGCGCGAATGGGCGGCGTGGGCGGACTCGATCGGCGTCCCGCGCCACACCTTCTCCGCCGTCGTCGGCGCCGTCGTCGCCAGCGGCCGGGACAACAGGGAAGCCTTCGAGTACTTCCGCCCCGGATTCGACCTCGAAGCCGAACGGCAAGCTCGCGAAGCCGCCGGATGCGGTCAGGTCATCGAAGAGAGCGACCTTTATCCCGACGTCAGACCCGCGCTGACAGCGCTGCGGCAGCGAGGATTCTGGGTCGGCGTCGCCGGAAACCAGACCGCCAAGGTCGCCGAGCTGCTCTGGGCGATGAACCTGCCCGCAGACGCGATCGCTACCTCGGGAGAGTGGGGAGTCGGCAAGCCAGACCCGGCCTTCTTCGAACGGGTTGCGGCCATGACGCCGGTCAACCGGGACGAGATCCTCTACGTCGGTGACCACCGCGACTATGACATCGCTGCTGGTCGCGCTGCAGGGCTGCGTACCGCTCTCATACGCCGTGGTCCCTGGGGCTACATGTGGCACCAGGACGCCGATGTACAGGTGGCCGCGGACATGGTGGCTACTTCGTTGGAGGAGATCGCTTCGGCGCTCACCAAGACCGCTTGAGTTGATCGTGACAATGCGTCTAATCTCCGAAACGATGGCTGTGGAGTCGCCAACCGCTCATCGCAACCTTCACTCAATACCGGTCTGGAGCGCGCATCACGGCGGCAACGGTGAGTCGGCTGAGGTTGATGCCGCAGCCAGCGCTGTGAGTCGCCAGTAGCATACGTTGGTGCGACATAGATCGACTTCTAGCGGAGGGGCAACAGGTGAGCCCTCGGCCCGGCGGTGAGGCTGACAAGCTCGGCAATCATTATGAGGGCGCATGGATCGTCCTCCATGTTCTCGAAGTGCTTGCTGGAACCGCGGAGTCGGTGACAGTCGAAGAACTCGGCGAAATCGGTAAAGGTGCAGAATTCACGCTCCGCCGAAGGGTCGCGAGTGAGATTCACCAAGTCAAGCGGCAACGTGGAAGTGCCAACTATTGGAAGCTCGGTGACCTCCATGCCGAAGGCGTCTTGCACGCAGCACGGAGCCATGTCGCCGCTGGCCGCCAGTTTCACTTCGTCTCGACGATCCCGGCGCAGGAGTTGCAGGATCTTGCCGAACAAGCGCGGCATTCGCCCGACGCTAAAACGTTCTTGGACAGCCTTCACGGTAAGGCCGAGCAGCGGTTTAACTATCTGAGTTCCACCGTTTACGGGTCAGTACAGACAGCCTGGGAGACGTTGCGCGGCACTTGGGGGCATTGGTCGAGCGAGCGTGAGATCCGAAACCGCAACGCTGCGCTTGCCGGGCTGCTCTTGACGGGAGCGCCAGCCCCGACGGCAGCTGTGACACTAGCGGACCTTGCCGTCGAGAATCTGGCTACTACGCTCGACAAGCAGACGATCTCTGATTTGCTTCTGCACTATGATCTGGAGATAGTTCCAGCCGGAGTGGCCCCGACGCTCGTTCGGGCCACCAGAAATGTGCACGACAGTTGGAAGGCAAGCATTGAGCGCGAGTTGTTTCGGCCATCTATTCATAGGGTCGAAGCCGAGCAAATAAGCGAGCGGCTTCTTTACGACAGTCGCTGCGCCTTCGCCGTCGGTGTGGGTGGTTCTGGCAAGAGCGCGGTCCTCCATGAAGTGGTAGAGCAGGCGGAGTCCCGCGACTGGGCCGTGCTTGCTCTTCGTCTCGATCGTCAAGAGCCTTTTTCGTCAACTGTTGAGCTTGGACAGCGCTTTGGGTTGGAGGCGTCACCTACTTCATCCTTGGCCCGAGTGGCGCGCGATCAACCCAGTCTTCTCGTGATTGATCAACTCGATGCCGTGAGCAAGGCGTCAGGGCGGATGCCCCAGACGTTCGACGCCGTTGCAGACCTCGTACGAGAGGCGACCGCATTTCCCAACATGCGAGTCCTGCTTGCCTGCCGCAAATTTGACCTGGAAAACGACGATCGCATTAGGACCCTGACCAAGGAGCACCAGGCAAAGCAGGTTCTGGTGGCGGAGCTTTCAGATGAACAGGTGCTTGATGCGGTCTGGGCTTTAGGAATCGCGCCGGGGCGGTTGAGCAGGCAGCAGAAGGCAATTCTCCGGTTGCCGCTCCATCTCAAACTTCTCGCGACCATCGCAGAGAAGACGGAGACATTCGCTTTCACAACCACCAGGGAGTTGTTCAACGCCTATTGGGACCAGAAGCGGCAGGACTGCCGCACTCGACGCGGCGGTACCGTACGCTTCGCTGATGTCGTCGGAGCACTCGCCGATGAGATGAGTGCCAGACAGCGACTCGTAGCACCCGTGTCAGTCCTGGATGACAACGACTTGTCCGACGACGCTGACGTACTTGCGTCCGAGCACGTCCTCATCCGCGACGGCCAACAGTACGCCTTTTTCCATGAGACCTTCTTCGACTACGCGTTTGCACGTCGCTGGACTCGGCGCGATCAATCACTCGTGGCCTTCTTGCTTACTGGTGAACAGGAACTCTTCCGGCGATCCCAAGTACGCCAGATCCTGACGTACATCCGTGAGGAGAATCCGGAACGGGTCGTGACCGAAATGGAGGCATTGCTTACAGAGCCGGCCATCAGGTATCACATCAAGCACGTTGCACTTGCGCTGTTGCGAGCGATGGACGCGCCAACGGTTCATGAGTGGCGCATGGTCGAGCGTCTTCTGGCACGGAACGACCTACCGTTTGTCGATCAACTCTGGCTGTCGCTGCGGGTCCTCCCGTGGTTCGATCGGCTCGACGCCGAGGGTGCCTTCAGCGCATGGCTGTCAGGGAACGACGAGCAGCTTCAGGAGCAGGCGCTTGGGGCCATGATCGGTGGCGTCAAGGAACGGCCTGATCGGATGGCCGCACTGCTTGCGCCTCACGCGGGCCGGGCGGCGAAGTACCCGGCGTGGCTACGGTGGATTACTCGCTTTGCAGACGTATACGGAAGTCGCGCGTTGTTCGAGCTAGTGACGGAAGCCGTCCGTCGCTGCGAGTATGACGGTCACGAGCACGAGCTGTTCATGTCGGTACATGATCTCGCAAAACATCAGCCTGAGTGGGCGGTAGAGCTACTGGCGGCTTACCTTGTCGATCGCTCGGACGCTCTGGCATTCGATGATCGCACGCGCGTAAAGGCTCTGCTCTTGCGGGAACACGGCGCTATGGACCTGGTGATCGGTGCTGCGGCGGGAACACCGGCGAGCTTTAGCAAGGCGCTTGTGCCGTACATGCTTAAGGTGATGGCGTTGACGGCGTACGAGCGGGATGACGGCCGCCTCCTTGATCGGCACTTCATGCATCGTGACCATGAACCGCCGTACCACGAGCTGGAGGAGGCGCTGGCAGTTGGTGCCGTGGATGCGCTCAGGAAGTACGTCCAGCAGCAGCCAGATGAAGCTAGGCCATTACTCGATCAACTTGCCGCCGATCAGCACGAGGCGGCTCAGTGGCTGCTCTACGCGGCACTGGCCGCCGCTGGTGCCGTATGCGCGGACTATGCGGTTGCGCTGCTGCTCGATCGAGAAGACGGTCTGTACGCGGTCAATTCGTTGTGGGAAGTGCGCCTCCTGATCGAGGCAATCAGTCCTCACCTATCAGATGAGTGGTTCTCCCGCCTTGAGCAGGCCGTAATGGGATTCCGGCCGAGTTGGGATAGCCGTCCGTCTGGTCGGGTGTCGTTTTCCTTCCTTTCTGCAATGGACGAAGGACGGCTGTCTGATACCGGGCGCCGACGGCTGGGTGAGTTGCGTCGTCTGTTTAACGAAGAACAGCCGTCCGCGCCCGTGTCATTCACTGGTGGCTTCATGGGCTCGCCCATCCCGCAGGCGTCGGCCGAGAAGATGAACGACGACCAATGGCTCCGGGCTATGGCCAAGCATAATGCAGACCGGGAAGACTGGCGCACGCTAAAGGGTGGGGCGCGGGAACTGTCTCAGGTGTTGAAGGAAGAAGTCAAGAAGGACCCCGGCCGTTTTTGCCGCCTCGCGCTCCGTATCGGACAAGAGACGCACCCGGCTTACACGGATGCGATATTGATGGGTCTTGCCGATGGGGAGGCTCCCGTTGATGACGAGCTAGTGTTCCAGGCGGTACGTCATATCGCATCACTGAACAATCCGGCGCATGACCGATGGCTTGGCTGGGCCTTGCGAAGGCATGTAAAGGCAGATGTTCCGGCAGACCTAATTGGCATCCTGATCGATCGGGCCATGCGATCAACCGATCCCACGGACGAATCACTCTCGCAGGCGCCAGACACCGAGGATGGGGATGAAGACGAGCGCGACAGGCTACTTGAGAGGGGAATCAACACCGCTCGCGGACAAGGTGCGGAAATCCTGGGCGACCTCCTCGTCCACGATATTGATGGCAGTCGCACCAAGCTTGTCTTGCCCACGCTCGACCAGCTTGCGGTCGATCCATCCTTGGCCGTGCGCGCCTGCGTGGCGCACCTTATCGCAGCGTGTCTCCGTCACGCACGGTCGGAAGCGATTGCCGCCTTCCGGAAACTCATCGACGCGGACGACAGGGTGCTAGCGACGCGGCATGTTGAACTTCTGGTCGTATACATCGGAAACGGCGACGCTGAAATAGTCAAGCCGGTTATCCAGCGGATGCTCGCGTCTACCTACGCCCGAGTGCGACGCGCAGGCGGACGTTTGGCCGCCTATGCGGGGCTGGAGCTTTCGGCCGATGAGTTGTTGGCTGTCGCTCGTACCAGCGATGACGTTTCCATTCGCTCGGGCGCAGCCAAGGTCTGTGCGGGCCGACTTCCCTTCACTGCGAACGCAGCCGCTGCCGGCGCAGCCGTCATACAGTTCGTGGACGACGCTGATCAGCAAGTTCGCAGGGAGGCCGCAGGAGTTGCGGCCACCCTGCGTGGCAGGGCCCTACGCTCATTTGAGCGTGAGCTCACGGCTCTAATCGCGTCGCCCTCGTTCTCAGACGCAGCTCCGCAGCTCCTCATTACCCTGGATCGTGCGCCAGACCGCGTTGACGATCTGATCATGAAGTGTGCGCGGCGGTTTGTTGAGGTTCATGGAAGGGACGCAGGGGACATCTCGACGGGTGCGGCCGCAGACGCGAGAGATGTTGGAGAGCTTCTCATGCGCGCATACGCCCAGGCAGCGGATACTCGGGCGAGAGCCGAGGTGTTGGACATGCTCGACTCGCTGCTGATAGCCGGTGCGTACGGCGTTGCCGAGATGGTAGATGCCGGTGATCGATGATGTAGGCGCTGGCGGGCGGGCCTGCACCGTGGCCCAATTCTGCGTCCAGGCTTCAACGGCGACCCCCGCCTGTGGTGCCCAGCGTCCGCCGTGAAGTGGCTACCTGTACCGACAAGGGATCACCCGCGACGTCAGAACCGATTTCGCCTTTTGCTGCGCCGGGCCTGCCACGGTTTACCTGCGAAAGCGCGCTCAGGTCATAGACGCTCGCCAGATCGTGGGTCGAGTTCTGGGTCTAAACCCGAGTGCAGTGGGTCCGGTGAGGGGTGAGCTGGGCCGCCCCCACGGTGAGGTGCCGCGCCGGGGCAGCCCCAATGTGTCGTGTGCGGCGGCGTCTGCTGTGCGCATATCGTGGTCCGGTGACGCTCGTTGAAGACTTGATCCGGGACGCGACTGCCTCAGCGGTGCCGGTAGAGGACTTGCCGCGCCGGCTCAAGGTGATCGCCGCCCGGTCCAAGACCGCCGAGCTCGCGGCGTGGGTCGGCCATGAGCTCCAGGGCTACCACGCATCGCCCGAGCTCATCCCGTCGTATCGCGGACCGTTTGCCGTCCCCGCGCTCGGCCACTTCCTTGGACCGTTTGGCAGTGAACGCAAGAACGAAGCCATCGCACCGGCTGCGTTTCCGAAGGAGTACCGGGACGGGCCGCTGTTCAACATCACCTTCGCTGACTCGATGGCCGAGCTCACCGACCACGCACGCACTGACGAAAAAGCCATCAGGGCGGCGTGGCCAGCAGATGCGCTTGTGCTCGTCGAGATGCTCAAGCGCGAGGGCACGCTCAACATGGATCCGATGTATAGCTTGATTCAGGGCTACCGGGCGATACCGCGTTCCATGCTCATCGGAGTCTTGGACTCGGTGAGGAACCGCATTCTGGATCTTGCCCTGTCCTTCGAGGAGATAGCCCCGGACGCCGGGGAGTCACGAGCCACACCAGAGGAGTCAGCGCGGATGTCCCAGGTGTTCAACACCTATGTCTATGGCGGACAGGCAGCCGTCGGCAGCACGAACGTGCACCAGGTGCAGGTCAACCGTAGCGACGAAGATACGCTCCTCGCCGCGCTGGCCGCCGTCGGCGTTGACCCGGACTCGATGGAGGAGTTGAAGAAAGCGCTCGCCGAGGACCGCGAGGACAACGGCGGCAACGATCCCGCCAAGCCCGGACGGGCCGTGAGCAGCTGGTTAGGGCGGCTCAGTCTCCGGGCGGCTACAGCCGGCGGCACCGTGGCCGTGGGCGCCGGGGGCAACGTGGTGTCTCAGTTAATCATGTCGTACTTCGGCATGGGCTAACGACGCTCTCAACTACCGGCGCCCGGAGATCACCCCGATCCGTGAGGGCGTCTAAGTCAGGCGCTTAACGGCATCGCCATGCTTCCCCCCGCGTGACCACGTGGCC
This sequence comes from Salinispora tropica CNB-440, assembly GCF_000016425.1. Classification (GTDB taxonomy): domain Bacteria; phylum Actinomycetota; class Actinomycetes; order Mycobacteriales; family Micromonosporaceae; genus Micromonospora; species Micromonospora tropica. The sequence goes on from NC_009380.1 coordinate 2,266,963, forward strand.
GAGTAGGAGGTCTCAGTCTAGCTCCCCGGCATCGCGGAGATCCCCAAGGGTCCCAGACACCGCCTTCTTGCCGAACGGACGCGACGCGCTGCGAGCCGGTGACGGCGCGGCGGGCTCCGCATCGGCGCTCCGCTACCGGAGAGGGCGAGGTGGGCTGCCCGTTTCGGCAGGTGACCCATCGTGGATGCGGGTCATCGGCCACCGCCCGCAGTGCCTGGCGTCCGTCGTGACCTGGCTGTCTGTACCCGTAGCGGATCACCTGCGACGGCCAGAACCGATTTCGCATTCTGGTGCCTCAGGCCCACTGTGTCGCGGCTGCAGGTTGGCAGTTGTTGGAGTCCACCGGGAGGAGGAGGCGCGTGCTGGAGAAGTTGATCATTCAGAGGGCGCTGCGCGTGCCGGCGAGCACCGGCGCGGCCGGTGATGGCACGTCCGTGGCCCGGCAGTTGGACGCGGCGCTGCTCGATGTCGGGTTCTCGGCGTCGCGGGCTCTGCTGGGCCACATCGGCGGCCTGGCGCCCGAGCCAGCAATGGATCTCGCCGCCACCGTGGTGTCGGCGGTGCGGGAGCTGGTCGGTGATCACGTTCGGCACAATGCGTACTTCATCGGCTTTCCGGACGATGTGCCGGACACCGTAGAGTTCTGGATCGACCGGCTGCGGGCGGCCGTTCTCACCGGTGGGGGCACGGCGACCGACGCGCAGCTGCGTGCGGCTGTCGCCTCGGGTGGGGTGAACCTGCTCGACCTGCCGGCGTACGGGACCTACCAGCACACCTACGCCGAGCTGCTAACGGCGCACGATGAGCTGATCACCGCGGCCGGTGACCGGGTGACGGTGCTACGGCTCGGTGATGTCGCCGAGGTGGAGGCGGAGCGGCTGTATCTGGCCCTGGCCGGCAGCGCGACGCCGCTGGGTGAGGCGGACCTAACCGTCCTCGGTGAGCTGGCGGTCGTGTGCATGGATGGCGCGCAGCCGGCGGAGGTGCCGGTGCGGGAGAACCGTGCCGTGCTCAACGGGGTCCGGCTGGTGCTTGGCCGGCCGCTGGTCGGTATGGACACCACGACGGATGTGCTGCGGCTTGCCTGCCAGGCTTCCGGCGGGGACACCTCACTGGTGACGGCTACGCGGTTCCGGTCGTTCCGGCGCCCGGAGCGGCGGGTGCTGCTCGCTGCGCTGGACGCTGTCGTCGGGGCGAGCCCGGGCAAGCTCGGTGACGTCGCCCGGTACGCCGAGCGGTGGAAGCGACTCGGGGAGCGGCTGCATCCGCACGAGTACGGCCAGTGGCCGCACGCCCGGGAAGTGTTCGCGGTCGCGCGTGGCGAGCGCCGGGTGCCGAACCTGGCGGGTCGGGCCGAGGCGGCCGTCCGTGCCGGGTCTGTCGGTCAGGCCGCGTCGTTGCTGTCGGCCGCTCCGGGCATGCTCCTGCGATCCGCCGACCGGCTGCTACGGCTGGCATCGGCGGCCGAGCGGAGCGCCGTCCTCGACGCGGTCACCGGCGCGTTCGGTGCGGCGTCGGGCCGGGTGCTGCTGTCGCTGCGGGAGCACGTCGACAACCGGCTGACACCCGCGTCGGCCCGGATGTACGCGAGCCGCTCGCGCAGCGCGTGGGTCGGCCCGGATGCCCGCCCGCCGCTGCCCGCCGAGCTGGTGGCCGAGCTGTCGGGCCTGCTCGACGCCGAGATCAGCGCCCGACTGCCGGATCCGCAGCGGCCGCTGCTGGTGGATCCGGAGGTGCTCGACGTCGCCCTGCCGCTGTCGGGCAAGGCGACCGAGAGTGGTTTCGCGGTGCTGCCGCGAGGCTCGCGCGCACCGGTCACCGGTGAGCTGCTGCGCTTCTTCACGTATTGGCGGCAGGCGAGTCGCCGCACCGACTACGATCTGTCGGTGCTGCTGCTGGACGGCGAATTCCACACGGCGGGGCAGGTGTCCTGGACGAACTACCACCACGACGGGGTGGTGCACTCCGGGGACGTCACCGACGCGACGAACGGCGCGACCGAGTTCATCGACGTGCCCTTGGCGGATCTCGGGCATTACGTGGTTCCGCAGGTCTACATCTATGCGGGTGAGTCGTTCGACGAGGTCGCCGAGTCGATGTTCGGCTACCAGACCCGGGAGCGGGACCAGCGAGGTGCCCCGTTCGACGCCCGGACCGTGCGGGCGCGTTCGCAGATGCGCGGGCAGGGCCGGGTCGCGCTGCCGATGGTGTTCGCCAGGACCGAGCACGGTTGGCAGGCCGTGTGGCTGCACCTGTACCTGCGGGGGCGGCCGTCGTTCAACCGGGTGGAGGACAACACGTTCACCACGATGGATCGGGTGCGGGCGCTGATGGAGCGGCGGTACCTCACCGTGTCCTACCTTGTCGACCGGTGGCGCGTGCGGGCCGAGGTGACGACGTGGGACGGACAACTGCCGGACGAGCCCGTCACGTTCATCGGCATTGACACGCCGGAGGGCTTGTCCGACGGGTCCGAGGCATACACATTGGATAGACTGAGTGAGTTGATCCCTGAGTAAGCGGCGAGAGCCGAGGCCATGCGGGCGCTTCCTTCTCATCCGTTCGATTCGGTGCCTCCGCGCAAGCGGAGGATTTGGTAATCAGCGCCCGCGCTCTCCTCGGCTCTCGGCCATCTCGGGGTGCGGATGGGGTTTGCGCTGTTCAGTCGACCCGACGTACCTGGACGAAGCCCTCGGCGGTCAGAGTGTCCAGGCTGGCCACGGTGCGCTGGTGTTGGTTGCGCACGACGGAGTCCGGCACGGCGCGGCCCCACCGGCGGCCGGGCAGGGGACCGGGCCGCTGGCGTTGCCGGTCCAGGCACCTATCCAGCGTGGTGTCGATCACCACGGCGATGGCGGGCATTTGGCCTAGTTGTCTGGTGAGACCGCCTATTCAACTGTCACGAGTTCCGCTGTGAGAACGGCTCCACTCATCCGGATGGTCACGCATCGTGACATGCCTCCCCGGGGCGTTCATGGCTCAGGCCGGCATGTTCGCCGACTGCACTCAGGCCGACGTCGACGCCTGGTCCGTCGAGCACGCCAACAGCAACCGGATCAACGTCCGGGCGTTCCTGCACTGGTCAGCCAGAACGAGGCTCACCCGCCGCTTCGAGCTCCCCGCGGCGCTGAGCCCCGGCAATGCCCCGATGCCCGACCGCCAGTGCACCGCGCTGCTCGGCCAGGTCCTCGCCGACCACACCACACCGCTGCGCAGCCGGGTCGCCGCTGTGATCCTGCTGCTCTACGCCCAACCGCTCAGCCGGATCACCCAGTTCACCATCGACGACGTCGTCCGCGACGGCGACGGGGTCCTGCTCCGGCTCGGAGACCCGCCATCACCAGCGCCCGAACCGGGCGCCACGCTGCTACTCGAGTACCTCGGACAACGCACCAACATGGCCACCGCCACGAACCGCGAATCGCGTTGGCTATTCCCCGGCCGTCGCGCCGGCCAGCCACTTCGCTCCGACACACTGTCCGCGCTGGTCCACGCCCTCGGCGTCCCCGCGACCGCCGGACGCGCCGCCGCGATCCGCCAGCACGTACTCGACCTGCCCGCCCCGATCATCGCCACCGCACTCGGCTACCACCAGGTCACCACGGCCCGTCTCGCCACCGAGGCCGGCACCACCTGGCCCAACTACGCCCCCGGTGACCGCAGCAAGTAGATGCCTCTCCCGCCCGACGCGGAGCCCAACACAACGATCATCCATGCATCAGTGATGGGTGCCTCGGCCTCCGGACGCGACGCCGCAGTTCTGGCAAACTCTCCACAGGTCCCAGTCTCCTGGCCGCAGACCAGGCACCTTCCGGCCCGGTCTGCCCCTGCGGCGCACGCATCGAGAACCCGGTCCACCACGATGGGCAGTGGCTCGGCCGGATGCTTCTGCGGATCGGGGCAGTAGGCGATGTCGTGGCAACCCCATGAGTCCCACGGATGCAGCGCCGCTGGAACGCGTCTGCCCTCCCGCTTCTGCAGGCGTCGCTGGGCGGCGAAAGCGGCTGTCCTCGGCAGCACCAGAGCGCGGGCGTCTCCAGCTCGTCGAGGGCTCGTACCAGCGACGACGGATCGGCCTCGATGCGTCCCGGGATGTGGTGCGTGGTCGTCAGGTGATGCCAAGTGGCATGGAAACCATACGGCGCGAAGTGATAGAGGCAGTTCCGCAGACGCATCCGCCGTTGCCGGGGGTCGAGGCTCTCATCACGAACCCGGCGCGCGATCGCGGGAAAACTGGTCACCCCAGAATGATCACAGAGTCGATCTGCTGACCATCAACGCCGATTCCTTCACAGAGCAGGCGGACCCACGCTTACTGAGCCGGTGACCAAAAGTGATGGGAGCACGGGCTGAGCCGTCACGCAACGTGGTGAGGGAGGCTAATGGAAGCGGAACTCGCGACAGTTGAATAGGCGGTCTCACCAGTATCAACCTCGTACTTCGCCTCTCGGAGGGGTACTCCGACGGGCCCGTGCTCGGCCGGCCGGTGGCAACGGAGGTAGATGGTCCGCTGCCACCGGCCGGTCAAGTCGGGGTCCGTCGGTTCGGATTCAGTTTCGCCAATTGTCGGTCAGGGTCAGTGTTCCGCTGTTCGGGATCGTGGCGGTCCGGTTGTTGCCGCTTTCCCAGGTAACGTGACCGTTGGACTCCTTGCGGATGTACTTGTACTGGATGGCGCTGCCGCTGGGCAGGGGAGTGGTCAGCCGCCACTGGGGGTAGCTGGCGGCGCTCATCGGCAGGGCGCGGTCGGGGTTCCATGAGCCGAGGTCAGGGTGGTCACCGACGACGAAGATGTTCTGCCCCCAGACGGTGGTGGCGGTGACCGCGAACGTGACGTTGACGCGATCCGACGGGGACTGGGACGGGTCCGGAGTCGGGCTGCCCGCGGCGCCGCGGTAGAGGGCGACCGCGTCACCCGGGCCGATGCTCGCGGCGAACTGGCCCGAGGAGTTGACCGTGTAGGTGGGGCCGGTGCATCCACCGCTCGTGGTCGGGTCGCCGTGCTGCACGTCGCAGTAGGTGCCGGCGGGCAGTGACGTCTGGAAGGTTCGGGTGAGGGTGCCGCCTTCCTGGTTGATGGCGACGAAGGCACGGTCACCGCGGCCGAACGCGATCTGGTCGTTGCCGTTGTCCCACCAGTTCGTCACACCGGTCCCGGCGGCGGCGTTGCGGAAGCCCACCATGTTGGCTATTTGGCGCCAGGCGTGTTGACACGTCCACCCGTCGGAGTAGCAGGCGTTGACGTGGCCGCCGTTGGGTGGGCCGGCGTCCCGGTCGCTGAACTCGTAGCCGGAGTGCACGTGCGGCGTGCCGTACGGCCAGGCGAGCATGAACACGTTGGCGAGCGTGTAGTCGGAGCCGTTCTTGTAGGAGAGGGTCTCGCCGTTGCGTTCGGTGTCGTGGTTGTTGACGAAGACGCCGGCCTTGCCGCTGGACAGGTAGCCCCAACCTTCGCCGTAGTTGCGCAGATAGGCCAGCTTCTCGTTCTGGAACACCCGCTTCAGGTCCCGCGCGTAGCGGAACTCCTGCACGTCGCCCGTGCCAAGGTACTCGCTGGGCTGGACCGCCTCACCGGCACCGTAGATCACTTCCTGGATCCAGTAGGCGTTGGGGTTGCTCATCCGGGAGCGGATCGCCGCCAGGTCGCTGGCGGCGATGTGCTTGGCCGCGTCGATGCGGAAGCCGTCCGCGCCGAGGGAGAGAAGGTCGTTGAGGTAGCCAGCGATACGCCCCCGTACGTAGTCGGACCCGGTGTTCAGGTCGGCCAGGCCGAGCAGTTCACACTCCTGGACGTCGTAGCGGTTGCGGTAGTCGCTGATGTGTTTGCGGCAGGAGTGGAAGTCCTGGACCTGGTAGAAGCCTGGGTAGTCGTACTTGTTGTAGTTAGTGCCGCCGGTGCCGGTGCCGGATCCTGCGGTCATGTGGTTGATGACCGCGTCCACGATGACCTTCACTCCGGCGCCGTGGCAGGCCTCGGTCATGGCCCGGAACGCGTTCCGGTCACCCAGCCGGCTGGAGATGTCGTAGCTGACGGGTTGGTACGACGTCCACCACTGCCAGCCCTGGATGTGCTCCTGCGGTGGGGAGACCTGCACGAAGCCGTATCCCTTGGGCCCCAGTGTGTCCTGGCAGGCGCGGGCAATCGAGTCGAAGCGCCACTCGAACAGGACGGCGGTGACGTCCCGGTCGCCCGGCGGCGACGCCTGAACGTTGGCCGGCAGCGAGGTGGCGGTGATGGCGGTGATGGCGGTGACGAGAGCGGCGGCGAGGAGGCCGGCTGCACGCCGACGCCAGCGGTGTGGACCGAGCGTGGTCAGCACCTGAGTTCTCCTAACGAGACGGTGGAGCGGGACGGGTCGGGGGCACCGTCAACCGGCGGGCGCCATGACGACGCTGATAGATCTTGCAAATGAGCCGGCAACACGGACGAAACTTGCTGGAAAATTTTGCACAGATGGTAACCAGCTCTGTAGACATACGTCAATACGCCTCGAACCTGTACCGCGTCAAAACCTGCCGCACCGGCGGTAAGCTGGGCTTTCTCGGCTCAGACTGGGTCATCGCCGGTATAGCCGTGCGGATGCTTACCAGCAGGGTGAGCAGGATCCGGTACCGCCGTCCCGGCTCCCGACGTTGCAACACCTTGCCCCTCAACCGGCGGCCTACGCCGTGGAGGAACCGGCGCTGCTGCTCCGGCAGCGCAGCCAGGTCCAAGGTGTGCACGTCCAGCCTGGCTTGCCTCGCCGAGGTAGACGGTCACGGTGAGCCACCGGCGGCTGCCCGGCCACGGGATATCCGGCCGAGAACCAGCAACGCCACCAGCGTCGTGCCGAGCAGGATCAGCGTGGCCGCTGCCGCGTCGAACGTACGGCCCCGATCGGTCAGGGTGAAGACGGTGACCGGCAACGTGCGCCAGTCCGGCGGGTACACCATGATCGTGGCGCCGACCTCGCCCATCGACAACGCGATCGCGAGCGCCGCGGCGGCCGACATGGCCGGCAGCAGCATCGGCAGCCGGACCCGCCAGAGCACCAGCGCGGGCCGCGCCCCCAGAGACGCGGCGACCTGGGCGTACGAACCGTCGATGCGGGTCAGCGCGCTGGACACGGTGGCATAGGAGAAGGCCAGGACGAGTACCACGTGGGCGATCAGCACGATCCAACGTGTGCCGTTGAGTAGCAGCGGCGGCCGGCTGTAGGCGACCAGCAGCCCGAGCCCGACCACCACCGATGGGATGGCGACCGGTAGATGCAGGAGCGCGTCGGCACCTCTGCGCAGCCAGCGGGGTGCCACGGCGAGTGCGAGCGCCGCCCAGGTGCCGACGGCCACGGCGGCCAGCCCGGCGACAGCCGCGGTCTGTAGGCTGACGAGAAGGCTGGCCTGGTTCTCACCGGTCAGGGCAGCGCCCAGGTGGGCGGTGGTGAAGGCGCCGGGCAGGATGTCGTTCCACTCCGCGGCCAGGGCGGCAGCCACCAGCACAGCCAGCGGTGCTGCCACGATCACCAGGAAGACGGCGGCGAACAGTGCCCAGATGGGCCAGCGGGCGCTACGGGACCAGATCAGCACCACGGTCTCCCTTACGTGTGAAGATGCGGCGATAGAGAAGGTAGAGCAGGGCGGACAGGGCGACCTCGACGACGGCGACCACACAGGCGCTCGGATAGTCGAATGTGACCACGCCCTTGGAGTGCACCAACATCGGCAGCGTGATGACGTCCTTGGCGCCGATGAAGAGCACAATGCCGAACTCGTTGAGGGTCAACAGCAGGGTCAGCGCACCACCGGCGGCGACCGCCGGGGCTATCTCCGGCAGCACGACGCGGCGCAGGACCTGGCCTGGCCTGGCGCCGAGGGAGGCGGCAACGGCGAGGCGTTCCGCCGGCAGGTGGGTGAGGGCGGCGAGCGCCGGCCGCATCACGAACGGCGTGTAAAAGGTGATCTCGGCGAGGATGACGCACCACCGTGAGTAGAGGAAGTCGCCGAGTTGAAACACGCCGGCGGCGCCGTAGAGGAAGGTGAAGCTGAGAGCGATGAGGAAGGAGGGAAAGGCCAGTAGGGTGTCGACCGCCCGGGAGGCCGCGCCGGCGCCGGGGAACGGGACCAGCGCCAGTACCACGGCGAAGAACGTGCCGAGCACGATGCAGCCGGCGGTGGCCGCTCCCGCGATGAGCACCGTGTTGCCGATCGCGCGGTGGAACTCGCCCGCCCCCAGCACGGACCGCCACGTCTCCAATGTGGTCACCCCGTCCTCGTTGGTGACCGACTGCACGCCGACGAGTACGAGCGGGTAGATCAGGAAGCCGGCCAGCACCACCAGCGGCGGAAGTGCCCAGAGCAGCGGGGAGACCCGGGCGGCGCGGATGGGGCTGGCGACGGCGAGGGCCGCGGTGCTCATGCCACACCTGCCAGACCCTGCGGAACGACGTCGGTGGCGCCCTCGGTGGGGGTGCCCGCGCCCGTCTTCGCCACCACCGCTGCGCCATGCTCCGGTAACCGGACCCGTACCGGGGAACCGACCTGCGGGAGCCCGTCGATGCTGGGCACGTCGGCGTGCACGCTGAGTCCGCCGGGCTCGTCGAGCCCGTCGATCATGCAGGTTAACCGGTAGCTTGCACCCCGCCACTGCAGGCCGGTGAGGATGGCTGCGAGGCCGGGCCCGTCGGTGCGTACCCCGATGGTGTGTGGCCGCACCGCGAGCCGCACGCGGGTGCCGGGAGTGAGTGGCCCGGGGGCGGTGGCGGTGAGGGTGACCGTGCCTACCTCAACCGTGCCGTTGACTTCACGCACGATGGCTGGCAGCAGGTTCGCCCCACCCAGGAAGGCGGCGGTGAACTCGCTCGGTGGCTGCCGGTAGAGGCCCTGGGCGGTGTCCAGGTCGAGCAGTTCGGCCTCGCGCATGACGGCGATCCGGTGTGCCAGGGTGAGCGCTTCGGTCTGGTCGTGGGTGACGTAGAGCATCGCGACGTCCGGAAGCTCGTCTCGAAGCTGACGCAGTTCGTCGAGCATGTCGGCGCGCAGCTGTGCGTCGAGGGCGGACAGCGGCTCGTCGAGCAGCAGCACCGGCGGCCGGATCGCCAACGCGCGGGCGATCGCCACCCGCTGTTGCTGCCCGCCGGAGAGCTCCCGCGGATAGCGGCGGCCGTAGTGGTCCATGCCGACCAGGTCAAGCATCTCCTCGACACGTCGGGCTGAATCGGCGCGTCGCACCCGCCGGGCACGCAGGCCGAACGCGATGTTGTCGGCGACGGTGAGGTGCGGGAAGAGGGCGTACTGCTGCACCACGACGCCGAGCCCACGCTTGTGCGGTGGCGCCCCGGTGACGTCCTGGCCGTTGAGCAGAACCCGGCCAGCTGTCGGCCGGACGAATCCGGCCAGCGCTTTTAGGGCGGTTGACTTGCCCGACCCGGAGGGGCCGAGCAAGGCCACCGTCTCGCCGGCGGCTACGTCGAGCGAGAAGTCCCGCAGCGCCGTGACCTGCCCGTAGCGGACGCTGACGCGGTCGAACTGGACCGCCGGCGACTCGGACATGCGTTGCTTCCTCCTTGGGTACGCCCCTCCGGTCCTCGCTGGCGAGGACCGGAGGGGCGGTGCGGCTTGGTGCGGTCGGTTATGCCAGGCCGAGGGCCTCGTTGTAGGCCGCGATGTCCGCGTCCATCTCGGTCAGGATCTTCGCCCAGTCGGCCGGCCAGATCTCCACGCCCTGCAGCGCCTGCTCGACCTGCTGGAACTGCTTGTCAGCGGGCTTGACGTCGGCACGTGCCGGGACGCCGTACGCCTGCTGGGACACCTGCTCCTGGGCAGTGGTGGAGAGTAGGAAGTCGGCCAGCTCGCGACCGGCGTCGGCATGTGGGGCGCCGGCGGCCAGGCCCATGGTGTACGGGATGGAGAAGGTGGATGCCCTGCCGTCCGGACCGGCCGGGAAGAAGATCTTGAAGTTGGACCTGTCGTTGTTGATCGACGCGAGGTTCATTTGCACGTCGCCGTTGGCCACGTAGATCTCGCCCTTGCTGACCTTGGGCTGCAACTTGCCGGTGGACGACGACGGGCCGACGTTGTTCGTTTCGAGCTTCGCCAGGAACTCCAGTGCCTTGTCCTTGCCGAGGATGTGCTGCAGGTGCAGCAGCACGGCGGTGCCGTCACCCGCCTGGCCGGGCGTCGAGTACTGAAGCTTCTTGGCGAACACGGGGCTGAGCAGATCGTCGAACGTCGTCGGGGCGGCGTCGACCTTGTCCGGGTTATAGATGAAGCAGAGGTAGTTGTTCACCAACGGCACGTAGGTGTCGGTCGCACCGGTCACCTGGTCGGCGCCGGCCGGCGTGTAAGGCTGTAGCAGCCCGTCGGCGTCGGCCTTCTGGATGTAGGGCGGCAGCGTGACGACCAGGTCCGCCTGGACGTTCGCCTTCTCCTTCTGTAGCCGAGAGACGACCTCACCGGAGCCGGCCTCGATCATCTGTACCTTGATGCCGGTCTGCTTCTCGAACTCGACGAACTGCTTGCTGTACCAGTCGCCGAGCCCGTCGGCGGAGTAGACGGTGACGGTCTTGTCGCCGTCAGCCCCACCCGGGTCGGAGGTGCCTGATCCGCACGCGGCGAGCGCGAGCGAGGCCACCGCGAGGGTGGCGAGAGCCAGGGGGGTGCGTCGCATGGCCATTACTCCTCAGGGGTGTCTGTGGGAAGAAGGAGGGTCTCCAGATCACTGACGGAGTGGAGAACATGGGTGGCGCCCGCATCACGCAGCGTGGCGGCATCATGCGCGCCGGTGAGCACTCCGGCGACGATGGCGGCGCCAGCACGGCGGCCGGCGAGCACGTCCGAGGCGGTGTCACCGACGGTGGTGACATGGCGGACGTCGTCGACTCCCAGTCGGAGCAGTGCGGTGAGCACCAGGTCTGGGTAGGGACGTCCACGGCCGGCCTCGGCGGGCACCAGGGTCAGATCGGCGAGGTCACGCCAGCCCAGGGCGGAAAGGATGCGGTCGGCGGTAGCCCGGGAGAAGCCGGTGGTGAGCGCGGTACGCACCCCGGCGGCACGGAGCTTGGTGATCAGTTGCTCGGCACCGTCGATCGGCGCGCAGAGCCCGGCGTCCACGAGAACCTCGTACGCCCGCTCGAAGGCACCGTTGAGACGCCGCGCTGCCGCCTCATCGCCTCCGCTGAGGTGCCGGAACACCGCGATTTTCGACTCGCCCATGGTGTCCCGGACGTGGCGTAGCGCAGCCTCCCTGTCGATGACGGTCGAGCCGACCTCGTCCAGTGCGCGGGTGAACGCCTGCTCGACGAGGCCGTCGTCGGCGACCGTGGTACCGGCCATGTCGAAACAGACGAGTCGCGTCGTACCGACCGGGACGTTCACCAGTTCAGCTCCTTCGCGGTCTGCTCGGCGATCGCCGGCGCGCAGGTCATGCCCCGCCCACCCGGCCCGGTGACCACGAGGCCGTTGTCGCCGACCCGCCGGCGTTGCACGATCTCGTTCGGGTCGACGCACTGGGCGTAGACGCCGTGCCAACGGCGCCGGATCGCCGGCAGCGGCCGGCCGAGCAACGCCGAGGCGACCTCGACGAGGTGTTCGTAGGGCTCCTCGACCTGGTCGAAGGCGAACGGCTCGGCGTAGGCGTGTGTGTCGCCGATGGTCAGGCCACCGTCCAGGCGTTGCACCATCAGCAGCTGCATGGCGTGTTCGGCAGCAACCGGCGGTTGTGGCTGGACGGAGTTCAGCGCGTCGAGCTGCGGCCCCCGGTATCCGGGGTAGTAGCGGAAGGTGTCCCCGTCGGCGACCGAGGTGGTCAGCGGTACGTCGAGTGGCGCGGTCTGGGCCATCTGCAACCAGACGCGGCGCACCGGCAGGTTGGGCGCGAGTTCGCGGACCAGGCCGGTGAGTACCGCGCCGGTGGCCAGGATGACCTGGTCGCCAACGTGCACGGCACCGTGGTCGTCACGGACTCCGCTGTCGTTGAGATCGCGCACCTCCCGGCCGGGCAGCCACTGGTAGCGGCCGCTGGCAGCAAGCGCCGCACGCAGTGCTGGCAACGCCACGCGGGACTCCACCGCGGCGTCGCGCTGGCACCAGAGCGCGGCGGTGAAGTCGCCACCGAGGGCAGGGTTGACGGCCCGCGTCTCGTCCCGGTCGAGCAGCGTGAACCCACGGGCTGCGGCGTCGGGAGCCGCGGCCGCGGCCGCGGCGACGGCGACCTCCTCGGGGGTCCGGCACACGGCGAGCGACCCGTTGGCCCGGAAGCCGATGCCGGCCACCTCGGTGCCGATCTCCTCCCAGAGTTCGCGGGCCCGCAGGGCGGACTCCAGTTCGGCGCCGGAGGCGCGTCCGGAAACCCAGACCAGGCCGAAGTTGCGGACGGTTGCGCCGCGCGCTTCCTTGTCCCGTTCCAGGTGCAGCACCTCGTGGCCGCGTCGGATGGCCTGCCAGGCGTGCATGGTGCCGAGCACCCCGCCGCCCACGATGATCAGTCGCATGTTCTCTCCCTTGCTCAGCGAGAAGCCTTGGGGAGAGCGTTGACTCGTAGGTGCAGGGAGGGTGACACGCCGGTTAATGAGCCCGAAAGGTTCGTACCTTTAACAACAGGTGTGCGGACCCGGCTCGATCGCCCGGAATTCCCAGGTCAGCCGATCAGTCGGGTGGCGAAACCGATCCGGTCACCGCGATACAGGGAGCGGACCCGCTCGATCGGCACACCGTCCTGGTCCGCCGAGACCCGTTGCATGAGCAACATCGGCTGGGCGGGGTTCGTGCCGAGCAGCATCGCCTCGCGAGGGTTGGCCAGCACGGTCTCGATGCGCTCGGTGGCCTCGGCATAGCGGATGCCGTACCGGTCGGTCATGTGCTGGTAGAGCGAGCCGGTGCCGTCGAAGTCGGTCATCAGGTCGGCGAACCGGCGCACCGGCAGGTAGGTGCTCTCCAGCCCCAGCGGTTCGTCGTCGGCGAGCAGCACCCGCTCCAGGTGCACCACCTCGTCGGTGGCATCGACCCCCAGATCCGCCGCGAGCGAGCTGCCGGCGGGCTGACAGTCGACCGTGACCACACGACGGCTCGGCTGATGACCCATGGCGTGCAGCGCTTCGGTGTAGCTGTGCAGGCCAAGCGGCTGGATCAGCTTGGGAGCGGCGACGAACGTGCCGCGTCCACGGTACGCGCGCAGGCGTCCCTCCATGGTCAGCTCGGAGATCGCCTGCCGCAACGTGGAGCGAGCAACCCCGTACGCCACCGCGAGCTGACGCTCGGCCGGCAGCAGGGCACCCTCTCCCAGTTCGGCCAGCAGGTTGAGTAGTTGGTTCTTGACCACGAAATACTTGGGAACCCGACCATGCTCGGGCACCCCACCACGAACCGCGTCGACCGTCACCGGCTGACCCTAACCCTCGGGGTCGGACCGCCCGTCCTGGAAGCCGCCCGGAGTGGCACCTGCCCTTGACGGCACAGACTCGTCGTTGCCGTTGGCGCTTCGGGCGGCCGCCCCACGACAGCATCGAACCGAGGGCCACCGTAGAGTGCCGCGCATGCATCTCGTGTTTGACACCGAGAGTTTGCTGGGTTTCCTCGCCGGGCTCGACGGGGTGTACGACGCACCCCCGCCGCTGGGGGATCCGGTGGACCTGCTGGCACACGGGCTGCAGTGCGCGGCGGTCCTGCGGGACAAGCACCCTGATGACCTCGGGCTCCAACTGGCGGGACTGGTCCATGACATAGGGCATGCCGTTGGCGACGACCCTGACCATGCCCGGGCCGGCGCCGATGTCGTCCGCCCCGTCCTCGGCGCGCGGGTGGCGGACCTCGTCGCACTGCATGTCCCGGCGAAGCGCTACCTCGCCTCGACCGAGCTCGACTATGAGCTGTCGGAGGCGAGCCGGCTGAGCCTGGCGAGACAGGGCTCCGCGATGACTGGCGAGGAACAGGAGAGGTTTCTCGCCCATCCGGCGGCGGCCGACGCGGTGACGTTGCGTCGCGCCGACGAGGCTGCCAAGATCGTCGGGCGACGGGTGCCCGGTCTCGACGTGTGGGCGCCACGCCTGCGCACGTACGCCAGCGGTGTGTGACCGTCACCGATCCGGTCCGTAGCCGTACCGATCTCGCATGTCGTCACCCCGTCCCGAGGTGAAGCGGTTTTCACCGACGCCGAGCGCGCCCTCGACCGCCGAGTACACCCGTGGTTCGGGTAGATCCCACAGCCGTTTGCCGGCCTCGGCGTCATAGCCGCCGGTCCACTCGGTATGTCGAGTTGTCGGCAACGGTTGGTGCAGTCAACGGTGCCCTGCTGCCGGGCTGCACCCCGCTCGCCGGTTCGGGCCGAGGTTGGACCGTGGATCGAGGCGAGCCGGCGGTCTGGGTCCAGTGCGCCGAGGGGCTCCTAGCGGGGTCGTCTCGACCGATGACGTCGTGGCGATCCCGGCGCAGGCGACCCGTTGACCAGCATCCGCGCAGGCCGGGCCAGCGCACGCAGGTGCCGCTACCTTGACGCTGTCGGCCGGCTGTCATGATGCGCTCGATGGCTGGGCAGGTCCTGGTCCGCGTGATGAAGGGCTTCGTCGAGCAGGTTGCGAACATGGATGTCGGCGGCGGTGTAGTAGACGAACGTGCCTTCGCGGCGTCCGTGAACCAGGCCGGCCAGGCGGAGTTTGGCCAGGTGCTGGCTGACGGCTGTTGGGGCGGCGCCGACGAGGTCGGCCAGGCAAGCCACCGAGGATTCACCCTGTAACAACGCCCAGAGGATCTTGATGCGGGTCGGGTCGGCGAGCAGGCGGAAGCTTTCGGCGGCCAGGTGGACTCGCTCCTCGTTGGGCATCTCGAAGTCCGGCAGCGTGTTGTGCACGAGCACAGGATATCTCTTGCTACCTACATGGTTGCGTATCTGCACATGTACGCAGCTATAGTGTGCCCTTGTGACGATGACCCCACCGCTGTCCGACACTCGGGCGCGTACCGATGCCAGCCTCGTTCGCGACCGTCTGGCTGGGTCCAGCGCGTGGCGGCTGCGTGAGGTGCAGTGGGCGTCGATCGCGACGGTGCTGTTCGCCGGGGGAGGTCTCGCCCAACTGTCGGGCGCACCGCAGATCGTGTGGTGGGGGCTGTATCTGGCCTGCTATGTGACCGGCGGCTGGGAGCCCGGCCTTGCCGGACTTCGCGCTCTGCGCGACCGGACCCTGGATGTGGATCTCCTTATGGTCGCCGCCGCGATTGGCGCGGCCAGCATCGGGCAGGTCTTCGACGGAGCATTGCTGATCGTCATCTTCGCCACCTCCGGTGCGTTGGAAGCGGTGAGCACCCACCGCACCGAACAGTCGGTACGCTCACTGCTCGATCTGGCCCCGCAAACCGCCACCCGCCTCACCGACGGCGGAGAGGAGATCGTCGTCGCCGCCGACCTGGCGGTCGGGGATGTGGTCCTGGTCCGCCCCGGGGAGCACATAAGTGCCGACGGCGAGGTCGTCGACGGGACGAGCCAGGCCAACCAGGCTTCGATCACCGGGGAGCCGCTGCCGGTGGACAAGCTTCCCGGCGACGAGGTGTTCGCTGGAACACTCAACGGCACGGGTGCGCTGACTGTGCGGGTCAACCGGGCCGCCGCCGACTCGGTGATCGCCCGGATCGTGGCCATGGTCGCCCAAGCATCAGCGACGAAGTCGAAGGCGCACCTGTTCATCGAGAAAGTCGAGCAGCGCTACTCGCTCGGCATGGTCGCGGCCACCCTCGCACTGTTCACCATCCCGCTGCTGGCCGGCGCCGATCTGCAGCCGACCCTGCTGAGGGCGATGACTTTTATGATCGTTGCCTCGCCGTGCGCGGTGGTACTGGCCACGATGCCCCCACTGCTGGCCGCGATCGCTAACGCGGGACGCCACGGAGTCCTGGTGAAGTCGGCGGTGGTAATGGAACACCTGGCCGACGGCGACCAGGTTGCCTTCGACAAGACCGGCACCCTGACCGAGGGCAGCCCGCGGGTCGCGGTCGTCCACCCGGTTTCCGACGTGGACCTTACCTCCGCTGACCTGCTGCGGCTGGCCGCTGCGGCCGAGTACTCCAGTGAGCACCCCATTGCCGCCGCGATCGTCACGGCTGCCCGCGAGCAGGATCTGGACTTCCCACCCGCACAGCGGTTCGTCTCCTACCCCGGTCGCGGCGTCCACGCCGTCGTCAACGACCACGCTGTCGAGGTAGGTACACCGACCCTGCTGGACGATGATCCAGACGGCGCGGCAGGACGGCTGGCGGCGCGGGTTCAACGTGACGGGCACACGGCCGCCGTTGTCCTCGTCGACGGAGTGGCTGCCGGAGTGATCGGCCTGTCCGACCGTATTCGGCCCGCCGCTGCGCCCACCGTCGCCGCGCTGTCCGCGCTGACCGGCCGGACACCGGTCCTGCTGACTGGCGACAACCCCGATGCCGCCGGCGCCGTGGCCACCCAGACCGGCATCACCGACGTTTACGCCGGATTGCTGCCCGACGGCAAGGCCGACTACGTACAACGGCTTCAGACCACGGACCGTCGAGTGATCTTGATCGGCGACGGCGTCAACGACGCCCCAGCGATGGCCACCGCGCATATCGGCATCGCCATGGGCCGCAGCGGCTCCGACCTCGCCCTGCAGACCGCGGATGCGGTCATCGTCCGCGACGACCTGACCACCCTGCCATGCTTGCTCGCGTTGGCGCGTAGAGCCCGGCGGGTGGTCATCGCCAACCTTGCCATCGCCGCATCCTTCATCGTCATCCTGGTCATCTGGGACCTTGCCGGACACCTGCCTCTGCCGTTGGGCGTTGCCGGCCACGAAGGCTCCACCGTTCTTGTCGGGCTCAACGGGTTACGACTGCTACGCAAGACCGCCTGGCGCAGCCCGCCTTAGATTACGGTGCCAATGATGACGACGTCCGCGACGTGATCCACGCCTTCAATGAGCGGGGTTCGACGCACTGGACGTCGGCCAGATCACGACGATCAGCGTCGAGATCGTCCGGCGGGTCCTGCATGAATACGGGGTGTCCTGGCAAGCCACCAAGACATGGAAAGCCAGCACCGACCCCGACTTCACGGTCAAGATGCGCCGGGTCCTGGACCTCTACGACCACCGACCCGCCGACGGGGTGAGTCCCGTGTGGACGAGGTCGGGCCGCTGAACCTGTAACCCCGCCCCGGCGCCGCCCTGGACCTGACCACCGACAAGCTGCTCTACCGCATCCGTTTCTCCCCGCACAACACCCTGAGGTCCGCACCTGGTACGCGGCCAACCAGGTAGACCTCATCGTCCTGCCGACCTACGCATCCTGGCTGAACTGGATCGAGGGGCGACCACATCCGCTGGCGCAACCGACGAGCCCGACCAAAAAACCGAACTCGCCACCGGCTCCAAGATCCGCTACCCGGACTACCCGTTCGAGGCTGGATGACGGGGCACCAGATGCTACTGGTGCCTGGTTTGGAACAGCTTCCGATAAGGAAATCAGCGGGATTGTTGCCGTCCTCAAGGAGGAAGCTGGTGTTGACGTATTCAGTCTATTGTGCGTCTTGGTTGGAGTGGGTGCGCCAGGGCATGAATATCCGGTAGCCAGGTCAATTGACTATCCGGTGGATCCTCAAGTGGCGGCGTTAACCCTCAGTTCCCTATGCGTGCGGTAGGAACTTGCTCATCGATGCCGCCACAGCATATCGGATGCTCTGGACGGCTTTGGCCGGGACCTGTTTGACGAGCGTGAACAGGCGGCGATCGCGGCAGCAGCGTCGTCGTCACCGGAGGCCTCCAGTGTGGTGCCACGCGTCGCGGCAGTCGCCGCACGTCAGCGAGGAAGCGGACTCCCCTGGTGCCCGCCGCGCCGGGTGTCTCATTCTTCCTCGGAAGATTCCGCAGTCGCGTCCGCGTCGAGGTCCAGCCAACGGGTGATGCCGATCCGCCGAAGGAACGGGAAGTCGTGGCTGACGACGACAAGCGCGCCACGGTAGCCGGCCAGCGCCTGGGCAAGCTGGCCGACGCTGTCCATGTCGAGGCTATTGGTCGGCTCGTCCAGTAGCAGCAGCTGAGGAGCGGGGTCGGCCAGCAGCAGCGCTGCCAGCGTCGCGCGGAAGCGCTCTCCTCCCGAGAGCGTGTCCACCAGCTGATCGGCGCGGCCGCCCTTGAACAGGAACCGGGCCAGCTGGGCGCGGATCTGGTTTTCGGTGGCGTGCGGGTTGAGGCGGGCGACGTTGACGAAGATCGTCCGCTGGCCGTCGAGCAGGTCCAGTCGTTGTGGCAGATAGCGCAGCGCGACATGGGCACAGACCTCGCCCTCCGCGGGCGGGAGCTGTCCGGCAATGGTGTGCAGGAGGGTGGTCTTCCCGGTGCCGTTGCGGCCGGTGAGCGCGATGCGCTCGGGCCCGTGAACCCGCAGGTCGTCAACCGTGCGGCCGGTGCGCAGACGGGCCCGGTCGAAGGTGAGAACGGTGCGGTGGGGCGCAACGGCGGTGTCCGGCAGGTCGATGCGGATGATGTCGTCGTCACGGAGTCGGTCCTCGGTCGCGTCCAGGTGCTCCTTGGCGTCGGCCAGGCGCTGGCCGTGGACGGCCTGTTGCTTGCCGCGTGAGACCTGGGCGGCGCGCTTCATGGCCTGGGCAGAAGCTTTGTCCAGGCGGTTGTCGGCGTACATCTGTTTGCCGTAGCGGGCGCTGCGGGCCTGCCTCGTCTGCGCGGCGGCCAGATCACGGCGCTGCCGGGCGAGGTCGGCGCGGGCGGTGGCGTGAGCACGCTCGGCGGCTTCCTGCTCGATGGCGATGGTGTTCTCATAGGCTGTCAGGTTGCCGCCGAAGGTGCGCACGACTCCGGTGCGCAGCTCGGCGATCTGGTCGACGCGCTCCAGCAGCTCGCGGTCGTGGGTCACGACGATGACGGAGCCCCGGTAACCGGTGACCGCGTCGTAGAGGCGGTGGCGAGCATGGCGGTCGAGGTTGTTGGTCGGCTCGTCCAGCAGCAGGACGACAGGGCGGGCCAGCAGCAGGGCGGCCAGACGCAGCAGGACTGCTTCGCCGCCGGAGATCTCGCCGACGGTCCGGTCCAGCCTGATGTGACCCAGGCCCACGCGAGCCAGGGCAGCCTGGGTGCGTTCCTCCACGTCCCACTGGTCACCCAAAGCGGTGAAGTGGTCCTCGCTGGCATCGCCGGCTTCGATCGCGTGCAGGGCGGCGCGTACGGAGGCGACACCCAGCACCTCTTCCACACGCATGGCGGGATCAAAGGTGAGGTCCTGGGGCAGGTAGCCGGGACTGCCGGCGACATGGACGGTCCCCGATGAGGGACGGAGCCGACCGGCGATCAATCGCAGGAGGGTGGACTTCCCGCTGCCGTTACGCCCGATCAGGCCGGTACTGCCCTCCCGGGCTGCCCAGGAAAGATCGTCCAGAACGTGCGTGCCGTCCGGCCAGGCGAACGACAGGCCGGTGCACAGGACGGGTGCGGTGGTGTGGGTGCTCATCAGAGGGTCTCCCGTGTACGTACTGGTAAGAGGGGCCAGCATGTGGAGACACCACACCCGTGGAGAACTGCGGACGTCGTGAAGACAAGCGCCAGATAGATGGTCAAGCCAGGCAGAAATGCCGGGCCTATGGGCAGCTCGCTTCCGAGGTCACACTCGTAGACGCCACGTCTCGGGCGCTTGGTGTCTCAGACCTCAGAGGAGCACTTGCCTCTCCCAACGGCGACAACAGATACGCCATTGATGGTACACGCACCGTGGCTCGGCCGTAGTAGGCCATGTTGACCGAGCAGTTGTCGGGGCCGATCGACTGCGCTGCTAAGCGGTACACCGGCGGAGTGCGGCAACCGACCCACCGAGCGAAACCATGGTGACCACTATCGGATCATCCACCGGTGGTGCGAGCCGCAAGGGAGCTCAGTATGGGCGGTGATCGGGCCGGCGTGCCGGCGTAGGTCGGCGGTGTTGTTGGCCCATCGGGCGACGGCGCGGCGCGGCGGTCACGTTCGGCGTGGACGCGGTCGTCGAGCCGCCAGGTGGCCTGGTCGGTTCCTCCCATCTCCTCCCGGCGTCCCTGCCTGGTGTGTCGACGTCCGCCGGATCTTGTCGTACCCGGAATCCATAGTCCCTGTCGTGCCGTACGGCGGCGGGCTGACTCCGGCGTCGGAATGGTCATGGGAGAGTTCGGTGCACGGCGGGCGGGGAGGTCGAAAGGTGGCGGATGTTGACGATGTTGGGTGGGCGCGGCGAAGTATGGTGCGGGTGGTGGCTCCCGCCCGGCCCCGCAAGCTGGTGAAGGTGCCGTTCGTGGAGCTGGCCGATGGGCGGCTGCAGGGCGTGGTGTCCAGCGGGTCAGATATCGGGCGGGTGTACGTTTCGTCGATCACAGCCAGCACCCATGCCTACCACTGCAGCACCAACAACAACCGGCCATGCGGGGGCCTCCGCGGCGCGCCGTGCAAGCACCTGGAGACTCTGGCCAATGAGGCGGTGTTGCAGTACGGGCTCGATCGGGTGGCCCGCTACCTGCGAGTCGAGCCCGACGCTGAGGTGAACACCGGCGCGGAGCTGCTGCACGGCCTGGACTCGCGGCACGAGCCGAGCTCGGCAGCGGTGGTATTCAGCCGGTTTCTACGTCACCTGTCCTACCTGGAGGTGCCGGGCAGCACCACGCCGCTGCCCGAGCTGCACTGGTTCCCGTCGACCAGGGTGGCTCGCTGATGCGCGGAACGCAGATCGCCGCCCTCACCGCTGGTCATCCGGCCGGGCTGACCGACGCCCTCAACCTGGTGGCAGGCGTTGATGCCGCCCTGACCCGAGGCCTGGCCCGGGTCGGCGAGGAGGACGCGACGGCGCTGGCCGGCCTGGCCGGCGCGCTGGCGACCACCCCGTTGGCGAACCTGGTCGGCGAGGCGGTCGACAAGATCATCGCTGGTTCGGGAACCCAGGAGTATGTCGCTGCGCTTGCTGGAGCGCGGTCGGCGGTGCTCGGAGCGGTGCACGATGCGCTGCTTGAGCAGGTCGACGTCGCGTTGGGCCGCAGTCGCGCGCCGTGGGCGCCGGTCCCGGCCGCCGTACCCGTCGAGGCGTCGCCGGCCCTGGCCGGGGTACGCGCATGGTTGTCCGAGGTGGCGGTGACCGGGTGGCGCGGCGTTGACCACGAGTTGGTGGCCGGGGCCGGGACGGCGGTTGAGGCGGTGCTGGCCGTGCCTGAACTGCGGCGGCTCGCGGTGCTGCTCGACGGCCTCGCCGCTGAGCTGCGGGCCTGCGTGCCGGTTGCCATGATGTCGCAGGTGCCACAGCGCCGCTGGGCCGACCTATGGGCCCGTGGTGTGCTGCTCGCCCAGGACACCGCCGCCGGCGATGCTGCCCTCGGCGTCGCCGAACGGGCTTCGGGGCGGCTGCTGCCGCTGGCGGTGGACGTGCACGAACACGACACCGCGGTGCAGATCCAGGTGCACGCACTTCTCGAGCCGGCCGGCGGCGGGTCGCCCCGGCTGGTCCGTACGGCGGTGGGCGCCGCGAAGGTGGACAGCATCGTCGGTCCGGCGCTGTGGCGGCTGCTGTCGGCGCAACCCGTCCTGCTGGCGGCGCTGGCGCAGCGGTGCGCTGTCATGGTGACGGATCTGCCGATGCGGGGTGCGGACGTGCACTGGCAGGACGATCGGGCGCGGCTCGACGAGCCGGTCGATCCATTCGCCGCGGCGCGGGTCCTGCTGCCGGGTGCCTTGGCGGCGGCATCGCATCCGGTGGACCGGCACCCGGCTGCGATCGCCGAGCCTGTCTTGATTGAAGGGTATGCGGTCAGCGACCGGGAGGGCGGGCTCACGATGGAGCAGGACGGCCACCAGCTCGCTGTGGCGGTCGACCGACTGCCCTCCTGCGGTCCGCTCACCCCGGAGTTGGTCGCCGCCTCGTCGGCGTGTCTCGGGCTGCTGCGGTGGGACGCCGGTCGTTGGCTGTTGCAGCCGGTGGCGGTGCAGGCCACCGTCAAGCGCAAGGTCGTCGCCGTGTACACCGGCGACTGGGCGTGCGGGGTCACCGACGCAAAGGTCGCGAAGGCCGACGCGAAGGCGGGCGACGCCGTGATGGTGTTGCGGGAACGGGCGGGACGGTTGCTGCGCCGATGACCCTCGACCATCACGATCGTGCCGACGAGAATCGGCGGCAGGTGCTCTACTGGCGGTTACTGGCCCGGCTCTTCGACCCGACCGAGCAGCCTACGCTGGAAGCGGCGAGCCTGGCCGTGGTCGAGGACCTGGGGCTGCCCGCCGCGCTGCTGGACCCGGCCGTCTCGGTGGACACTGTGGTCCAGCGCTACCCGTCGCTCGCCGCGGAGCTGCGCGGCCTGCTCACCCCTGCCGAGCACGCACCAGTGGCCGACGGCACCGCCACACCGGAACCCGGCCCAGCCGAGGTGCGGCGGGCCGCGCTGGTGTCGAAGGTGCTGCTCAACGTGTTCGCCGCCGGCACCGGGCCGGTCAGCGCCAGCGAGCTGGCCCGGTGGCAGTCCGACGCCGGCTGGTTTGAGCAGGCGCTCGGTGCCGAGCCGGGCGAGCTGCGCCGGCAGGGCGGGACGGGGCTGGGTGGTGCTCTCGCCGCGCTGGAGGGCGACCTGGTACGCCGGATGCATCTGCGCGAGGTGCTCGCCGACCCGGCGCTGGCCAGCCGGCTCACGCCGAGCATGTCGCTGATCGAGCAGTTGTTGCGGGACAAGGCGAACCTGTCCGGGGTAGCGCTGGCCAACGCCAAGGCGCTGATCCGCCGGTTTGTCGACGAGGTTGCCGAGGTGCTGCGCACGCAGGTGGAGCAGACCAGCGTCGGAACCATCGACAGGTCGGTGCCGCCGAAGCGGGTGTTCCGTAACCTCGACCTGGATCGCACCATCTGGCAGAACCTGACCAACTGGAGCCCCGAGGACCAGCGGCTCTACGTCGATCGCCTCTACTACCGGCGTACGGCCCGCCGTACGACACCGGCTCGGCTGATCGTGGTGGTGGACCAGTCAGGCTCGATGGTCGACTCGATGGTCAACTGTACGATCCTGGCGTCGATCTTCGCCGGGCTACCCAAGGTGGATGTGCATCTGATCGCGTACGACACACAGGCGTTGGACCTGACCCCGTGGGTGCGCGACCCGTTCGAGGTTCTGCTGCGCACCAAACTGGGTGGCGGCAACGACGGTCCGGTCGCCATGGCGATGGCCCGGCCCAAGATCGCCGAACCGCGGAACACCGTCATGGTGTGGATTTCGGACTTCTACGAGTTCGACCGATCGCAGCCCTTGTTCGACGGCATCGAAGCCGTGCACCGTTCCGGCGTGCGATTCATCCCGGTCGGCTCAGTCAACAGCTCCGGGCAGCAGAGCGTCAATCCCTGGTTCCGGCAACGCTTCAAGGACCTGGGCACCCCCGTGATCTCGGGTCACATCCGCAAACTCGTCTTCGAGCTCAAGAGCTTTCTCACCTAGGAGTCCAACCCCTCATGTCCGAGATGCTGCGTGCCCCCGTTGAGGTCAAGTACGCCGATGAACTCGACTACCTGGCGTCGGTCGACACCGATTCGAAGCCGTTTTCCTGGCGGCTCAGCCCACGTATGGTCCGGCTATTCGTCCTCGGCTCCGAACGCGCCGACGGGCTGGACCGGGTGATCCCGCAGAAGTGGTTCGGCGACCGCAGCTTCGTCGAGCGCAGCATCGTCACCCTGGCCTCCGACCGGGGTCTGCTGCTTATCGGTGATCCCGGCACCGGCAAGAGCTGGCTGGCCGAGCTGCTGGCCGCGGCGATCTGCCGCAACTCGACGCTGGTCGTGCAGGGTACCGCCGGCACCACGGAGGACCACGTCAAGTACTCGTGGAACGTGTCCATGGTCATCGGCCGGGGGCAGTCCCGAGAGTCGATGATCCCGTCACCGATCATGACGGCGATGGAGCAGGGCGTCATCGGCCGCTTCGAGGAGCTGACCCGCTCCACCAGCGACGTACAGGACGCGCTCATCTCCATCCTGTCGGAGAAGTACGTCTCGATTCCCGAGCTGGACCATGACAACATCGTCTTCGCCAAGCCGGGCTTTTCCATCATCGCGACCGCGAACAGCCGTGACCGCGGGGTCAACGACCTGTCCTCGGCGTTGAAGCGACGGTTCAACTTCGTCCGGATCCCGGTGGTGACCAACAAACGTAGCGAGGCCGAGATCGTCCGGTTTCGCACCGAGGAGCTGCTGCGTCGGCACCGCATCGAGGTGGAGGTTCCGCCCACCCTGCTGGACATCTTGCTGCAGAGCTTCGCCGATCTACGTACGGCTGCTGCGGGGGCGACCAGCGACGACGAGAAGCTCGAGTCGGCGCTGTCCACGGCGGAGCAGATCGGCGTGCTGGAGGACGCCATCCTGCACAGCCAGTTCTTCGGCGACCGGGCGTTGCGTGCCGAAACCCTGGCCGGGTCGCTGATGGGGTCGTTGGCCCGGCGAAGCCCGGAGGACCTGGCGATCCTCAACAAGTACCTGCACGGGGTGGTGGAGCCTCGGGCCAAGCAAGACGGCGGTGGGTGGGAGGACTTCCTCGACGGCGGCCGCCAAGCGATTGCCGCTCTGTCGTGACCGCGCCCACCGCAGGTGGCTCCTTCACGGGTCTGCGCCAACAGCTCACCGCCGCCGCCGCTGCCTTCGCCGACTCCCCGGACGCGCTCGCCGGCATCCTCACGGGCATGGTCGACGACGTCGACCGGGCCCTCGCTGTGCCGCTGGAGATCTTCCCGGTGTGCCACCACTCGCCGGCCTCCGCGCTGGCCATGGTGCGCAGGCTGCGCGAGAAGCAGCCCCGGGTGATCTATCTGGAACTCTGCGAGGACCTGCAACCACTGCTGGGTGAACTGGGCAACTGCCGGCTTCCGGTGGCGGTGCAGGCGTTCGCCTCCGAGTTGGACGGCCACCCGCGCGAGTGGGGCCCGCTCAGCGTCGTCGCACCGATCACCGAGGCCTCCGCCGAATACCAGGCCATCGTGTACGCCCTCGAAACACCCGGGGTGGAGCTGGTGTTGGTGGACCGGTCCACCGACCACGTCTTCCAGTGGCTGCCCCACACCCCGGAAGCCCGGCCGGATGGCGCTCTTCCGGCAAGCGAGGAGGCAGGCCGGCCCGGCGACGACGCTGCCCTGCACGGTGACGCGGTGGGCGTGGAGATCGGTGACTTGCGCCCCGGATTCGCGGAGCTAGAGGCGCACCTGCTGCACCACGGCAAGGTGCGGCACTGGTCGGAGTGGTGGGACCAGTACGTCGAGCAGCCCCTCGCCGATGCCGACCATGACACCTACCGGCAGGTGATGGTCCTCATCGGCAGCCTGTTCCGTCGGCTACGCCCGGCCCGTCCCGAGCGGCTGGACCGCGACGAGGAGCGTGAGCGGTACATGTGGACGCGGATGCGCGAACACCTCGCCGCCTCCGATGTCGACCCCGGCCACTGCCTCTACGTCTGCGGCGCCTTCCACGCGGCCAGTCAGGTCGAGCAGTTTGGCCTCACCTCCGACGCCCCCGCCTACGAAATCAGCCCCCGCACCGGCACCCGCTGGCGGTACGGGCTCATCCCGTCTAGTGCAGCCCCGCATAAGTTCTTGACGGGTCATGCGGCCTTGAGGGGGCGGCCGTCGTAGGTCCAGCGGAAGGGTTTCGCGGTCCGGTTGTAGTGGGTGAAGAACTTGAGGATCTTGTTGGCGAGGTGCTCGCGGGAGGTGAACTCGCCGCGACGCAGTAGCCTGCGGGTCAGGATCGAGAAGACCAGTTCCACTATGTTCAGCCAGGACGCGTGTTTCGGGGTGTAGGTCACGCTGAACCTCGGGCGTGCGGCCAGCCAGGCCCGGGTGGCTTTCGAGGTGTGACTGGACCCGTTGTCCAGGACCAGGTGAATCCGCAGGTGGGCAGGGGTTTCGAGGTCGATCTCGGTGAGGAAGTCGAGGAAGGCGTCGGAGTTGTTGCGGTCGATGATCTTCGGCCGGACGGTGCCGTCGGAGACGTCGAGGGCGGCCATCAGTGAGACGGTGCCGTGTCGGCGGTACTCGAACTCGCGGCG
This sequence comes from Salinispora tropica CNB-440, assembly GCF_000016425.1. GTDB lineage: Bacteria > Actinomycetota > Actinomycetes > Mycobacteriales > Micromonosporaceae > Micromonospora > Micromonospora tropica. The sequence goes on from NC_009380.1 coordinate 2,292,968, forward strand.
TTCCGGGCGGCGGTGCCCCGCGCGGCGGGTCCGGTATCGGCGTGACTTGGCCTGAATACCGGTCTTCTCGTCCACGCTGAGCAGTACCGTGCCGGCGGGAACATGCTGGTAGAGAGTGCAGATCTGCTCGGCACGGGCGAAGAAGCCGGGATCGTCGGGCCGGTTGAGCCAGCCCCGGACTCGGTGCGGTTTGATGTCGACACCGGCCAGGATCCGCCCGACCTGGCTGGCGGAGATCGCGATGCCGTGCCGCTGCCGCAGGTGCCCGGCGATCAGCGGGTGGGTCCATTGGGCGTCGGTGTCGGGTGGCTCACTGGTCGCGGTCGCGATGATCAGCAGGTGTACGTCGATGTCGTAGAGCGGCGGGCGTCCCGGGCGGGGCCGGTCGTTAAGGGCGCGCATGCCCCGGGTGCGGTAGTCGCGGCGGGTCTTACGCACGGTGGCCACCGTGCAGCCGACCTGCCGGGCGATCTGCGCGTTCGGGACCCGGTTCGCGGCGGCGAGCAGGATCCGGGCCCGGCGGACCTGCCGGAACTGTGCGCTGGACTGCCCGGCGATTCGGGTCAGGGCCTTGCGGCGGCGCCGGGTCAGCTGGACCCGGTCGACAGGTTGCAGCCTGGCCATCAGCGGCAAGCCCTCATTCCATGATCGACGAAGGTGACGATCATGGACGATGCCGCAGGAACGGGCGTGTCGGCAGGTGACGACACGCCCGGAGTTGATCACACTGGACGCCGTGCCCGTACCCAGCAAACGCGTCAAGGACGACCTCGCCGCCGACCTCGACCACCACGCCTCACAGGTCTGGCCCGGCCTGGAAGAAGTCACCATCCGCTGGCGCGGCAGCCACGGCTACGTCACCGCCTGGACCAGTGAAGACGACGGCGTACCCGTCTGCCGCCTCGAATACCTCGGCTTCGACGACGTCTACGGCTTCGCCCTCCACGACCCGGCCACCGACACCTACACCCACAGCCTGCTCCCCGACGGACACCCCGAAGGCAGCCCACAAGACGCCCTCGACTGCGCCATACGACTGCACCTGACCGGCATCGCCGATCAGCCCCTCAACGACGAAGACGACTGACAACCAACCCCGCACGACCCGTCAAGAACTTATGCGGGGCTGCACTAGCCATTCCGCCATCGAGGCGCAGTTCGGCCTGGCCCCCGGCTCGGTCTCCATCGCCGCGGCGACCTGGACGAAGGCGCTGAAGCGCTCGGGGCTCACCCCGTACCGGCTGGACGCGCAGCGCGGTACCCGTACTCGCGGCCGTGGCGGGCGGGGCATCGCCGCGCCTGCCACCGGTCTCCCCGACCGGCTCTCCGGATTTCTCGCCGCACCACCCGAGCTCAACGGCCTCGACGAGACGGAGCTCCGCGGCTGGTGCGTTGACATCGTTCGGCTCGCCCGACGCAACGGCTACCTTGCCAGCACCGCCGACGCGATCGCCGTCTACGAGACCTCCATCCTCCTCGCCGGCCTACGCAGTCGGACCCGTCCCACCCCGTACGACTTTGCCGACGCCGCGGTCACCTGCATCGAGAAGGACGTCGTCCCCGGCCGGCGGGACGTCCGCCGGCTCTGCGAGATCCTGCTCGGCGGCGACCGAGTCGGCCAGGTCGGCTACGAGGCCCTCCCACCGCTGGCCCGCGATGTCCTCGAACGTCTCCGCCCGCTCGGTTTGGACCTGGAGAAGCGCACCATCCAGCGGGCCCTGCTCGACCTGCACGCCGACTCGCGACTGGCGCCCTGCTCCGATCTGCTCTGGATGCTGCGGTACCTGCTCCCGCACGATGCCCTTCGTCCGATCATGGGGGAGCGGCGGCTGGGTCACCGCTCCATCCAGGAGAGTTGGGATGTCGCTCTCGGCCGTAACCAACGGGCCCTGATCGAGCTGGGCTACGAGGGCGTCACCGTGGAGCAGGTGCTGGAGCAGCGGCTGCGTCGCGTGGTACGCGGGGCGCAGGCGACTGCTGCCGGAGCTCTGGCGGCGATCGAGGACGCCATCCGACTGCTCGATAGTCCTCGTCTGGTCGACGAACTCGGCGCTCGGGCCGTGGAGCTACTCGCCGCCGAACGCACTGTCGACGACGCCCCGAACGTGCTGCGCCGCATCCGCCGGCTACTGGCCCACTACCGCGCCACTGCGACGGCTCTACCGGCCTGGTGCGAGGCGTTCGTGGCCGCCGGCTACACGCACTACTGCACCCTGCTGCCGAGCGCGTTCGTCGACGAGCAGGCCGGGGTCCGGCAGGTCGGTGCCATGCTCGGCTTCCTGTTCAGCATGGAGAACCTGGCGCTGTCCCTCGGCTGCGACCGCACGCAGCTCGAACTCGCCGTTGCGCAGGCACACCCGGAGGCACCCGCAAAGGTGGCTCTGCACTGGTCGGCCCGACACCAGCTGGGCCTGCTGCCCCTCGCCGAACTGCGCGCCCGCTGCGCCGATCTGCTGGCCAACCCGCTGGTGGTGCCGATCTTTCCGCGGTACCTCTCCGGCTTCGTGCAGGCCCTCGACTCGGTACCCGGGCTGGCGTCGTTTGTGGTCGAGCTGATGTCGACCGCGTTCGCTCAGCTGCCCGACCCGATCCTGCTGCCCTGGCTGCCCACTCTCATCAATACGCTGCGCGAGCACGGCTCGGAGCTGGTACCACTGCTGATCCGCGAGGCGGCAAACACCTTCCCCGGCACCCTGCCCGCGCTGGACACCTGGGTGCCGCCCTGGGCCACAACCACCCCGGCACCGGCCCCGCCGGTCGTGCCGGCGGGGCCGGTTGTCGGCCTGCTGACCGACCATCCCGATTCCGTCGATGCGATCGCCGCACTGCTCGGCTGCTCCAACCCATGGCGACGACACGACCAACGTGCCGGCACCGAGGTAGCGGCACTTCTCACCCAACACCCGGACAGCGCGGTAGCCGTGGCCGACCTCCTGTCGGCACGGTCGCGAATCGCCCCATCGAGGCAGGACTAGCCTCCGCCCGGCTGACCACCTCACCCCGAACCCGACCCTCAATGGCCAGTCGGATGCCGGGCGAGGTCACGCCGGCCTGCTCCCCGGAGGCGGGTCGATGGCAGACGGGATGGCAGAACGTGCTGCTCCCCCTGCGGTAAGAGCCGGACTCGCCCCTGCCGCGGTGATGGCGAGCCCTATCCGGACGACGAATGCCATCGCTACCGGCGGCAGCGCCCGCAGAACCGGAAGGATCAGTGCCTCCGCGGCGTCGAAGGTGCCGCCATCCTCGACATTCACTTCGGCAAGGCCGATGCGCCACCGCGCGAACTCGCTGACGCGTTCTGCGAGGTCGACGTTGCGATCTATTACAACGAGCACTCCGCGCCAGCCGCACTGGACGCGGGGCTGCCGGCCCGCCCGGGTAGTCGAACACCAGGGTCGCCGGCAGCCGCAGCTCGACTTCTTGCGTGTGAGGGGCTGGTCCTTGAGGGGACGCCCCGCCGCTATTGTTCGTAGCTTTTCAGTACCTCGTAGGTGTGGTGTGAGCCGTCGTGGTCCATGATCGAAAAGAACGCGGAGCAGACGTCGCTGTTCTGCTCTGCCTCGACGACCTGGGCGATCGACTCCAGGTCCCGAAAGAACACGAGGTCGGCGTAGCCGCCGCCTTCGTTGTCCTTGACGAGGACCCGCCTGATGATCCCGTCCTGCTTGCTGACGAACTCCTCTTCGAACCGGTCGGAGGCGCCGAGTAGAGCGTCCTCGGAGACCCCGGTCTTGAGCCCGAACGGTGCCAGTGCGATGTGCATGTCCGTCCTTCTCCCTTCATGTGGAACCCACGGTAGGAAGCAACATGTCACTGGCTGGCATATTTGGGGGATGAGCGACGATCAGACTCGGGAGAGCCGGGTCCTGCGCCTCGACAAGCTCAAGGCGTTGCTGGCAGAGCGCGCCTGCACGACAGCCGCCGACCTCGCAGGAGAGCTCGGGGTCAGCACGCGCACCTTGCACCGCGACCTTGCGCTGTTGCGGGAGATGGGAGTTCCCGTCGAGGGCGACCGGGGGACCGGTGGCGGGCTGCGCCTCGAACCCGGTTGGTCGCTTGGCCGGGTGCACCTCAACGAGTCTGAGGCGCTCGGTCTGCTCCTCAGCCTCACCATCGCCGAGAAGGTCGGCTCTCCGCTGTTGTTGGACGACCTACGCTCGATCACTCGCAAGGTCGCAGCGGCGTTCGCACCGGCGCAAGCCCGCCGGATCCTCGCGCTGCGTCAGCGGATCCTGATCGGCCAGGCCGCGTCCGTGCAGGTAGTCGCCGGCTACACCGCGCCCCGGTCAACGGTGACGAAGGCGCTGCTCGACGCATTCGCGCGGTGCCGCACCGCCCTGATGCGCTACGAGGACCGGTACGGCGTCGTCACCGAGCGGGAGATCGAGCTCCAGTTCCTCTACTACAACCTGCCGGTCTGGTACGTGCTGGGATGGGACCTGCTTCGGCGCGACATCCGTTCCTTCCGCATCGACCGAGTCCAGGACATCCAGATGCTGTCCACCGAATTTCGCCTACGGGCTCCCGCTCCGTTCCTGGAAGCCGGCGAGGAAACCGCGCGCACCATGTGAACGGTGTCACGGAACTGCGTCGGCGAGATCAACGAGCAGCTGCGCACCACCGTGATCGCGGTAATTGATGCCTGCCCCGGACTGCGCAGCCCGGCTACCGCGATGCTGTGCACGTCGACCGGTCCGGTCTCGCGGCTCCACCGGTGTCGAATACCCGCACTCGCGCGGACAGCTTCGCGGGCACGTCCAGGATCGGCTAACCGTCGGCGACCAGGCGCTGAGCGATGGTACCGATCGACTCCGCCGCAGCCTTCAATCGCCCGGACCCGGTCGGTGAACGGCGGCCAGCCGCGAGGATCTCCAGACAGCCGACGCCGTCAAACTGACGAAGTAGCCGCTGTCGGCGCACTCGAGTGGCGAGCGGACACGACCCGCGTACGCTGCCATGGTGCAGATTGACGTGGTTACCCTGCTCGTCGCGGAGTACGATCCGGCGATCGCGTTTTTCACCGTCGCGCTCGGCTTCGACCTCGTCGAGGACTCGCCATCGCTGACCAGTGACGGGCGACCCAAGCGGTGGGTCGTCGTCCGGCCTCCAGGTGCCCAGACCGGGATTCTGCTCGCTCGCGCCGACGGAGAACACCAGCGTGCCGCTGTCGGAAGCCAGGTAGCCGGCCGGGTCGGGTTCTTCCTCCGTGTGGACGACTTCGACGCTGCCTACCGGCGGATGACCGAGGCCGGTGTCACCTTCGTCCGGGAACCGCGGACCGAGCCCTATGGCCGAGTCGCGGTCTTTCTCGACATCGCCGGCAACCGGTGGGACCTCCTCGGCGCGACCTGACGTAACCCCGATGCCCGCGGTGACCCCCGCAGGTCCCGTGACCACGCCCTACGCGGTGACTTGGAAGTGCCCTCCCTTGAAGAGAAACCTGTAGATGTCGCAATCACAGGTGTCCCGTGCAGGTCAGGCACTTCCGCTCATCCACACGCCGGTGAACAGCAGGTCTCGGCGACTACCACGAATCGTCCGGGTTAGTTGTCAGCGATGCGGATGAGGCCACCGACGGCACCGATGTACGCGGCGCCGTCGGGTCCGATGGAGATCGGGGCGTAGTGGTTGTTGACAAGTGGTCCGGCTCCGGCCAGCCGGCTCCACACCCGTTCACCGGACCGTACGTCGATCGCGGTGAGGTACCACGCGTCCGGATGTCCAAGCAACTGGCCGCCGGGGCGGGTCGCCAGCTCGTCGGCGGAGGGGTGGGTGTAGGTGTACAGCAGCCCGTTGGCCAGCGAGACCTTACTGACCACACTCGGGATCCGCTCGACCGTGTTGGACCAGTCGACGGAGCAGTTTCGGCCGGGGTAGTCGACGTGTATCCGGGTCAGACCCGGCACCGTGTCGGGCTGCCTGGCCCCGGCCAGCCCTTTGAGCAGCGCCCGTCCGTCGAACTCGTATCCGTAGTTGTTCTCGACGATGATGTCACCACCGACGGCGACGAGGCTGTTCTCGGTGGCGCTGGTGTTGGCGGGAAAGACCGGGTGGGCGCACACTTCGGTCGGCCCGTTCTTGCCGCGGGCGAACACGAGAACCCGCATGGCCGGATCGGCGTTGTCGGTGATGGCCACGTAGCCCCCATCCGGGCCAGACGCCGGGCCGATCAGGGTGGGGGTGGTACCGCTACTGTGGCTGAACTGGCCCGGCTTCTGTCGGCTTCCTCGGTCGTAGGGGGCGCGCCAGGTGACCTCGGGCCGTCCGCTCGGTGTGGCGTCGAACCGGTAGAGCGCGTGGTCGCTGACGACAAAGACTCCGCCCGACTCGTCCACGGCGAAGCTGTTGGTGATCTGCTCACCATTGAATTCGTGTGTTTCGATCCGACCGTTGGCCATGTCAAGGGTGCCGACGGTACCGTCCTCGGCGGCGAACCAGAGCAGTCCCGACCAGTCCGGCAGGGCCGACACGATGCCGCTGGTGCCGATGGCGGGGGTGAGGTCGTAGCTGCGCTGGGGCACGAGGCGGTCGCCCTGGACGGCGACGACCAGGATCTCGCCGGTGTTGGTGGGGATGATCGCCTGGTCGTGGTTGTCGAGGTAGAAGTACGCGCCGCCGACGGCATCGGTGGGGCTGGCGCTGGCGGCGCCAGGCAGGCTCAGGGTGGTGATGGGGTCGAGGGTGTCCGGATCCAGGAGGAGAAGCCGAGGTGCCTGGCCCGGGGTGATGCAGACCGTGACGATCCGGCCCCTGGAGTCGAAGGTGACCGTGAGACACACTCCGCCCTGCAATCGGCTGCTTACCGTCAGGTCGGGCCCGGAAGGGCCAGGGTTGTGGTATGCGTCGGTCTGGTAGGCGTCGCCATGCATGTTGCTGGTGCCGTTGGCGGCCATGAAGGGATGTTGCGGTACCTCCGCGGTGTCAATCGGGTGGGCTGTGGCCGGCTGACCCGTGAACGGCCGTAGTCCGACGCCGCGGGGATCGACGGGGATGGGCAGGGTGCGCCCAGCCGCACTGTCGACTGTGGTCGTACTAGGTAGCGTCAGGCCGAGTACCGTCATGACGGAGGCCAGGGCGAGACTTCGCTTGCGCATGTTCATGGTCCTGACTGTCGACAGATATCGATAAAGGGTGAAGTGTAGAGGTGTGTCGGTTGCATCGGCAATGGGCGGTAGAGCCCGATGGTGGGTCGATGGCCGGGTTCGTCAACCAGTAGCTTGATCGCGGATTGCCGATAGCTAGAAACCGTCCCTTATCAATGGGCAGGTCGAGGGCATTCTGGTTGATCTTTGTCGTATGTCCGACTGGAAGACGTCGACGGCCTCGTCGCGGGTCGATGTTTATGGATGCAGAAAGGTGGGTGATCTTCTTTGTCCGCAGGAATTCCTCGGCCACGGCATCGACGAAGCCCGGCTCCATGCCCTGCGCCAGTTCCACTTGTGGCAGGGCCTGGATCGGGTTCTCGCCCCGTCACTGCGCACCGCCCCGCCGTTGGGCAACAGGAGCAGGCCGCGCCGGGCGTTGCGCGGTCGGCTCGGGTTCGCCGGCTTCGGCGAGGGCGGTGTGTAGATCGCCGCGGCTGACGACGGCGGACAGGCCGTCGGAGCAGAGCAGGTAGCGGGTCTCCGGCAAGGGCGGTCGGGACAGGTGCTCGATGAGTCTGGCGACGTGGTGGGCGCGGGTCGCGGTGTCGGCGGTGGCCTGTTGCCAGTAGGTGCTGACCGCTCGGGCCGCCGCGTCGGGCCTCAGGTCGCACACGGTACGAATCTCGGCCAGCGGCATGCCGATGCGGCGTAACTGGGCGATCAGCCAGGCGTGAGCCAACTGTTCCGGGTCGTAGAACCGGTAGCCGGACTCGGAATCGACCGCCGTGGGCGGCAACAGCCCCACCTTGTCGTACCGGCGCAGCGCCTTCGTGTCAGCCGCGCCGCTCGGGCGAACGCGCCGATCGTCAACAGCCCCACGGTGCCATCCTCCTCGTGCCGGCCCGGTGCCGGCGCGGACCACGGTGCTGCTTCCCCAAGGGGCAAGGTCAAGCGTCGAGCGGAGCTCGGCGAGGTGGCGGGTACCTGGCCGGTGGTGAGCCAGCTGTAGACGGCAGTGCCTGACCCGCACCGAGATGGCCTGACCGCTGGTGCGCGAGGTGCACCGCGGCCCCACGCGACGACTCCTGCGCGCGTGTTCAGGGTGCCGTCGAGATCGTCGCCAACCCCGCATGGAACTGGCCGACCAACGATGCAATAATGAAAACCGTTGTCGTTACTGTTGTCCAGCTCGGGCGCGGTGTGAAAGGGGAGGTATGAATGCGACGATGAGGGCTCGCGGCTTCGCGGCCCTACTAACCGGGGTGATGGTGATCTTCGGTACGGTGCTGGCACCCACTGCTGCGTCAGCGGCAGAAAGGACGGTGTTGTCCAAAGGACACGCCGATGCGATCGACGTGCGTTACAGCGACGGCGAGCTGTCGTTGAAGGTCAACGACGACACGGTCAGCCCGGCCGTGGTCAGGGATCCAGCGGACGTCACGTTCCAGGTCCTGCCGGAGGCGGCGATGGCCGTTCCGGACGATTCCCGGTTCGCCTTCCTCGGACCGGCGGGTAGCCAGATCTGGCTGCTGCCGATGACCCAGGACCCGGACCTGCTCTGGCCGGGTTGGAACACCACGACGCTCGAGTCCGATGTGTTCGAGGGGGACACGGTTCGACTGAGCCTGGTCGAGGCGCAGGGGCCGGGCAACGTCACGCTGTTCACGCAGGATTCGTTCGGCGGTCCGATCATCAAATTCCGCGGGGACGACGGGCTCCCGGACGCGATCGACGTGCCGGTGCACACCCATGCGCACTCGAACTGGGCGTTCAGCGCGTTGGGTGACTACACGCTGACGTTCCAGGCCGACGCGAGGCTGACCGACGGCACCACGATCAGCACCGGGCCGGTGGACTATTCGTTCCTCGTCGGCGAACTGCCCGGTAACGGCTCGGAGGTCAGCCTGTCGATCAGCGGCATGGCCGACGAGTACCAGCCCAACGACACCGTCACGCTCACCGCCGTGCAGACGCCGCAGACCGAGCTGGATTCGTACCACTGGTTCAGCAAGTGCCCGGGTGCGTCTGACTGGACGATTATCACGGGCGAAGCGGGTGCCAGCTACTCGTTCACCGCGACCCGGGAGCTGAACGCCTGCGAGTACGTGGCCAAGCTCTACGACGACGATGACGTGGTTTCCGCTGTCAGCGAGGCGGTGATTCTCTGGGTGGCGTTCGCGCCCGCGGAGCCAGGGAGCTCGCAGACGATCACCGCGTCGATCGACGAGACACAGGGCTCCCTGGTCATCAGCGTCGACCCGGACGACCGGGCCGTGGTGCTGCCACCCGCCCAGCTCAACAGCGCCGGTGACCGGTGGGAGAGCAGCGGTGAGCTTCGGCCGGTCACGGTGACCGACACCCGCGCCGGTCAGCCGGGCTGGAGCGCGTCCGGGCAGATCCCGGATGACTTCGCCGGGCCCGACGACGCCACCTTCAGCGCCGGCTACCTCGGCTGGACCCCCCGGGTCCTGGCCCAGGGCGCCGGGCAGGGGGTCATCGCCGGTCCCGAGGTGGCACCGTACGTCGTCGGCAGCGGCGGCGGCCTCGGCAGCAGCGCGGTTCTGGGTTCGGCGCCGAACGACGCCGGGCGGGGCACCGCCCAGCTGGGTGCCGGGCTGCGGCTCAGCCTGCCCACCGAGACGGCCGCGGGAACCTACACCGCGACCCTCACCCTTACCGCGATCTAACCGTGCCGACCGCTCCGGCGGTCCGGCACTGACTCTCGCCCCCGGACGGCTGCGGGGTGGGCGGAGCGTTGCCGCGCCCGCCCACCCCGCCTCATCCCTCGCCCCACGGAACGGAAACCGTCGCCCCATGCGCCTGCTCGCCGCCATGGCCACTGGTATCGCCCTGCTCGGCGCTGCCCCGGCACCACCCGCGCCATCGCCGGGCCCGTCGTCGGCTCCGTCCGCCGTGACCTGGGGCGTGGCACCGTCGAGCCCGGACGGCCCGAACGGCCGTCCGGCGTTCACCTACAAGCTTGACCCCGGCGCGACGCTGACCGACTACGTCGCGGTCACCAACCACTCGACGCGTCCGCTCACCCTGAACCTCTACGCCAGCGACGCCTTCACCACCCGAGACGGCGGCTTTGACCTGTTGGCCGGCGGTCAGCAACCCACTGATGTCGGCGCCTGGGTCCGCTTCACCCAACGCAGTGTGACCATCCCGTCCACGTCCCGCCTGAATGTTCCGTTCACCCTTGCCGTGCCGGAGAACGCCACACCGGGCGACCACGCCGGAGGGGTCGTCGCGTCACTCGCCACCTCGGCGGCCGACGCACAGGGAAACCAGGTCGCCGTCGACCACCGCGTCGGTACCCGGATCTACCTGCGGGTCACCGGTGAGCTGCAACCTGCGTTGACCGTCGAGAACCTTCGGGTACGGCACGCCGGGTCGCTCAACCCCCTGGTTGGAGGCACGCTCACCGCCACCGTCACCGTCCGCAACACCGGCAACGTTCGGCTCACCGGCCGACCTACGCTCGACGTCGCCGGCCCGCTCGGCCTCGGCCGGCGTTCCGTGGAGGCGGGGGACCTGCCGGAGATCCTGCCTGGCGGCGAAGTGACCACCACCGTACGAATGACGGGTGCGCCACCGTTGTTCCGGCTGACCACGAAGCTCACCATCAGCCCCGCTGCCGTCGGCGACCAGGTCCTCGACCCACCACCGCAGGGCGACACGACGCACGTCACCGTCTGGGCGGTGCCCTGGTTGCAGCTAGCCCTACTTGTCCCATTCTCCCTCGCAGTCTGGCTGCTGATCGTTGCCCGACGCCGGCGGCTCCGAGGGATGGCGCAGGCGGTGGCCGCCGCCCGTGAACAGGGCCGAATGGAGGGGAGCCGGACCGACCGGAAGGACGAACAGTGACCCGGCGGCCGTACCTCAGCCGTCACACCGGTCCTGCGACGACGCCGCGGCGTGCCGCCACCAACGGTGCCGTTCCGAGACCGTACGAGACAACACCATCACGTCGCCTGGGGAGCGAACAATGACGATGAGAAGCAGGTGTGCCGGCGCGACCGGCCTTGCCCTGGCCATCCTGGCACTGGCCGTAGGAGCCGCGCCCGCCGTTGCGGAAACGGCCGCGATGAGCGCGACCGATGCGGACCTGGTCTCGGTGACGCTCGACGGTGACGCGATGTCACTGCGGATCCGAGACGCCGGTCAGGTGGCCCGCGACGCGCCGGGGTATGACCCGGCCGAGGTGGTGCTCGGCCCCAACGGGGGCTTGTCGGGCCGGGTTCCGGCTACGTCGGCCCTCGCCTTTCTGGGACCGGCAGGTCAGCCGGTGTGGTCGCTGTCCGCCGGTGACACCGGGTTCCCCGCCCTGGACACCACCGGCGTACCTGTGGGCTCTGTCACCGAGGACACAGTGACGCTCAGCCTGCGCTCGGTCGAGGGGCCGGGCACCTTCACCGCCTACCGACTGGCGGGCGTCGAACGGGCGACCGCGCTGTTCGGCAGCGGCACGAATCTGCCGCGGTCTCTGCGACTGCCAGCGGCTACGCGTACCGACGGCGTGGTGTGGGCCTTCGACACCGCCGGTGACTATCGGCTCACGCTGACCGCATCGGCGGACCTGCGCTCCGGTAAAGCGGTCAGCGCTGAGGCGACGTATCGGGTTCGCGTACCAGCGATCGTTCCGGCTGGGCAGGTACTGCCGCCGGCTGCGCTGCCGCCGGCTGCGCTGCCGATGCAGTCGCAGCCTGACAGCCGGTCGGCTGCGGCAGAACCGAGGCCAATCGCGGCACCGAAACCGCTCGCCGCGCCGATGGCAAAGGCTGCCCCGGCAACGGGCATGACCACGGCGACGGGTGCTCAACAGGTCATCGCCGACGGACACGTCGACATGGGACCGCAACTGTCCGGAGACGAGTGGACAATTCGGATCAAGGACGATCGTTCCAGCCCGGCTGTGTGGCGAGAGACCGCCGACGTGGTTCTATGGATCAAGGACAATGCGAAGATCACTGTGCCAGCCGGTGCCGACTTCCTCGGTGACCAGGGCGATCCAGTCTGGCTACTGCCCCAGTCCCAGCAGCCCGGCATCGTCTGGCCGGGCTGGAACACTCAGCACGAGTCTGTCGTCTCCGGCGTCAAGGGCAACGTCACCTGGACGCTGAAGGGCGTCGACGGGCCCGGGCGGTTCGCTCTCTTCCTGACCGGCTCGTTCGGCAAGGCCGACGTGCTGTTCGACTCCGCCGCGTCGTTCCCACAGCAGCTGACCGTTCCGCTGAACACGCACGCGCACGGCAACTGGGCGTTCAGCAAGCCCGGCCTGTATCGCCTCGCGGTGCAGATGAGCGGTACCACCACCGCCGGCAAGGCGGTCACCGACACGAAGACGCTGACCATCGCCGTCGGCGACAGCACTGACCCGACCGACGGCTTGGGATCGGGCAGTGGCTCCGACGGCGACGGAAAGGACCAGGGTAGTGGTGGCCCGCTGCCGCGTACCGGCGCGGGTTGGGTGCTGCTGGCCGTCACGGTTGGCGTCGTCCTTGTCGTCGCTGGAGCGTTGCTGGTGCTGCTCGCCCGTCGCCGTGCTGGCCCCACCTGGGAGAGCTCGTGATTCCGGCGGCCCGGTCCTTGCTGCGGAGCACGGCCCTGTCGCTGCTGATCGTGGGGCTGGTCGCGGGCTGTCGGTCCGAGGTGGCGTTAAGCGCGAACGACGAGCGCCTGCAGGTCATCACGACCACTGGGATCCTGCGTGATCTGGTGAGCAACGTCGGCGGTGACCAGGTAGCGGTCAGCTCGTTGGTGCGCGACGGTGCCGATCCACACAGCTACGAGCCGTCGCTGCGCGACATCCGGGACGTGGTCTATGCCGACGTCGCCTTCAGTAACTATCTGCTGCTCGAAGAGCAGGCCATCATCAAGGCGCTGGATGCCAACCTGCGCGAGGGCGTGCCGAACATCTCGTTGGCAGAGGGAGCGGTGAAGTACGCCGCGGAGATCATCCCGCTGGTCGAGGACGTGTCGCTGGACACCATTTGGTTGGGCATGCGGGTACGCGGGACCGGTGCGGTGCACGGCGCGAATCGCGCCTCGGACGTGTTGCTCAGCGCAACCTCGGCCGACGGTCCTGGTGATGTGGTCGCCTACCTCACCGGGTCCTTTGGCAACCCGTCGGTCTACATTGACTCCACCGACGGGTTCGATCCGGCCAATGGCTTCCGTGCCGATACCGCCATGCTCCCACCCGACGCGCACACGCACATGAGCTGGGCCTTTACCAAGCCCGGTATCTATCGGCTGAGCATGCGGGCACAGCTGTCCGTCGACCCGCAGGCACCATCGGTTCCCATGGGCGAGCAGGTGTTCACGTTCGCCGTCGGGGTGGATCCGCACTCGGTGCCGGGTATGCCCGCGGCCACGGTCCTGAGTGCCGGCCATGCTGATCTCACCGTCGACCTTGACCAGCAACGGCTCTACCTGTTCGCCGACCCGGAGGGCAGCGGTGAGGCGAAACAACAGGTCTATGACCCGGCCCGCACGGTTATCGAGGTGCCGAGTAAGGCACTGCTGGAGGTGCCCGGTGATCGCAGGCTCCGGTTCCTTGGTCGGCCCGGTAGTCGGGTGTATCAGCTTCCGCAGGCGGTCCTTGGCAAGCACGTGCATGGGGAGATTGACCCGCACCTGTGGCAGAACGTGCGCAACGCGATCTCCTACACCGAACTCATCCGCGACACCCTCATCGAGGTTGATCCCCGAGGTGCGGCGGCCTACCGGTCGAACGCCTCGGCCTACATCCACAGGTTGGAGCAGCTCGACACCTACATGCGGAACACCATCGCCGACATACCGCCGTCGCAACGGCACCTGATCACCACTCATGACGCGTTCAGCTATCTGGGTCAGGCGTACGGGGTGAACATCTCCGGGTTCGTCGCCCCGAACCCGGCCGTCGAACCGAGCCTGGCCGACCGTCGCCGTCTTACCGAGACGATCCGCAACCTGAAGATCCCCGCGGTGTTCCTGGAGCCGAACCTGGCAGCCCGGTCTACCACCCTCAACGAGGTCGCCCGCGAGGAGGGGCTTCGGGTGTGTGCGATCTACGGCGACACCTTCGACCGTGACATCACCAACTACGTGCAGATGATGCGGTTCAACGCCGACTCGCTGCGTGACTGCCTGACTACTACCAAACAGGGGAGGCCTCAGTGACATCTGGATGGGCACGACGCCGCACCCGCGTACGCGGACTACTTCCACGCTGCGCGCTCGCGGTGCTGGTCGCGCTGACGACGGCGCCGGCTGCCGCTGCGGCGAAGGAGCCCACCCCGGGGCTCAGCCAGTCGATCGCCGCCGACCAGCCGCTCGCCACCGGTCGGGCAGAACTCGGTGCCGGACACATCGACCTCGGCCCTCGCTACGTCAATGACCGGTGGACGCTACTGATCCACGACGGCACACAGGCGCAGCCGGTGTGGCGTGACCCCGACGAGACGGTGTTGCGGGTGTCCGACGCCGCGCTTCAGACCGTTCCGGACGATCCGGCGTACGCGTTCCTCGGCGTTGACGCCGGCAAGCAGGTGTACGTGGTGCCGCAGGTCCAGAACCCCGACGTCGTCTGGCTCGGCTGGAACACCCAGGACCCCCGGGTGATGCAGAGCATCGACCGTGGGGTCACCCTCTCCTTGCTGGGCGTGGATGGCCCGGGAACCCTCACGACGTACCTGCAGTCGGGGAACTTCGCGGCCCCAGAACCGCTGTGGCGCTCCGTCGAGCCGAAGGCACAGCCTTTCTGGGCCGAGGTCAACACCCATACCCACGCCAACTGGGTTTTCACCGCACCAGGCGTCTACCTGATCGCGGTGCAGGTATCCGCCAACCTGATTGGCGGTGAGACAGTGTCAGCAACCCGCATGTTGCGCTTCGCCGTGGGCGACGGCACCAGCGTCGACGAGGCGTATGCCGCCACCGCGGACGTCCCCGGGTCGGCGGAACAGGCGTCGCCGGCCAGCGACCGTGCCGAGGATGGCAAGCCGGCCGGCGAGTCCACGACTCTGCTCCTCGCCGTGATGGTGGCGCTAACGGTCCTGCTCGCCACCGGCCTGGTGCTTCTGCTGCTGCGGGGACGCAGGGCCAAGCGGCAGGCTGAGCGAGAAGGCGGGACCTCGCTGTCCGGAGGTGACCGTTGAGCGAGCTCGAGGTTGATCAGCTGGACGTGGACCTTGGTGGTCGACCGGTCCTGCGGGACATCCACCTGCGCCTGGACCGGGGTGAGCTGGTCGGCCTCCTCGGTCCGAACGGTGCCGGTAAGACCACCCTGCTCCGCGCGATCTTGGCGCTGACCGCTGTCCGCGCCGGCCGGGTGCTGGTGGGGGGCAAGCCGTCGCGTCCCGGCCGCTGCGAGATCGGCTACGTCCCCCAGCGCCACGAGTTCACCTGGGACTTTCCCATCTCTGTCGAGCAGGCCGTGATGAGTGGCCGGACCGGCCGCATGGGGCTGTTCCGCCGCCCTGGCGTCGCCGACTGGCGGGCCGTCGGTGACGCTCTGGACCGGGTACAGCTCACTGAGCTGCGTCGCCGACCGGTCGGCGAGTTGTCTGGTGGGCAACGCCAACGCGTCCTGGTCGCTCGCGCTCTCGCGCTCGCGCCGCGGGTCCTCCTGCTCGATGAGCCGTTTACCGGGCTGGACATGCCCACCCAGGAACTACTGGGTGACTTGTTCACGAGTCTGGCCGGTGAGGAGCACGCGGTACTGATGACCACCCATGACCTCGTAGCCGCGGTGGACACCTGTAGCCGCCTGGTCCTGCTCAACGGTCGGATCATCGCCGACGGACACCCGGCGGACCTGCAAGACGCCGCGCTGTGGACGACGACTTTCGGCGTGAGTGACACCTCCCCGCTACTGAAGCTCGTGAAGGCGATCTGATGTCGATCACTGATTTCCTCACCGACCTGTTCAACCCCAACCTTGCGTTCCTGCCGAAGGCCTTGGCGATCGCGGTCATGTCAAGCATTGTCTGCGGTGTCGTGGGCTGCTATGTGGTCCTGCGGGGCATGGCCTTCATCGGCGACGCCGTGGCCCACGCGGTCTTCCCGGGAATCGCGGTCGCCTTCGTCCTGCAGGGCAGTCTGGTCCTGGGCGGAGCGGTCGCCGGGGTCGCCACCGCACTGCTGATCGCGATCTTTTCGCAGAATCGACGCGTCAAGGAAGACTCGATCATCGGTGTCTTCCTGGTTGGCGCGTTCGCCCTCGGCATTGTGATCATCTCACAGGCTCCGGGGTACGCCGGATCCCTGCAACAGTTCCTGTTTGGCTCGATCACCGGCATTGCCGACCGGGACCTCTACGTCGTCGGTGGTGCCGGCCTGGTCATTCTCGGCCTGGTACTCGCTCTGCACAAGGAATTCGTCGCAGTCTGCCTCGACCGCGAGATGTCGCGCTCGATGGGGCTTTCGGTCTTCTGGCTCGACATCGTGCTCTACGTTTTGGTCACCCTCGCCGTGGTGATCTCTCTGCAGACGATCGGAACCATCCTCGTCCTCGCTTTGTTGATCACCCCTGCGGCGGCGGCTCGTCTACTCACCGACCGACTCGGCGTGATGATGCTGCTCGCCCCGGTGATCGGCGGCTCGGCAGCGGTCGTTGGCCTGTATCTGTCCTGGAGCTACGACACGCCGGTTGGTGGCACGATCGTTCTGATTGCCACGGCCGTCTTCCTCGCTGCCTGGTTGCTTGCCCCTCGACACGGCCTCTTGACCAAGCGATGGCGGCGGGTGAGTGGGAAGGATCTCGCTGGTAGTGCCCGCCCTTCGTCGCTGTCCAACCCCAGTTCTCGCCAGGAGCCATCACCGGCTTCGCGGTAGACCACCCGGACAGGTGGGGAGGGGCGAGCAGTCATCAGTTCCCCTGGGATGTTCTCCTCACCGACTCGCGATGTTGGCCACTGTGGGCATCCGATCGACCGGGTTCGGCGGTTGCTGTCCGATCACCGCACGACACTCCGCTGAGGACGCATTGCAGTGACTGACTTCACCCGACAGTCCCTTCCTTCCATAAAAGAAAACGACTATCATTTCCAATATCCGTGGTCCAACGGGGACTGCGGGGAAGGAGTTCCTTCGTGCGTAAGCCCATCCGCCTGCTGCTCACCTCCGGGGCGGTGACCGCGGCAATGCTCGTGGCAGCGCCACCAGCGCAGGCCTCACCGGTGACGTTCAGCTCCGGACACATCGATCTGGTCGACATCGCCTACGAGGACGGCGAGCTGGAGCTCGGTGTCCACGACGAGGACAACGACGTCGAGTACGCCACCGACGACGTCAGGGTCATCGTCAAGCGGCAGGCTGAGGTGACGGTCCCGAACGACCCCGCCTTCGGATTCCTCGGCACCCCCGGTGTGTCGACGGTGTGGATCCTGCCCGAGATCCAGAACACCGACCTCGTGTGGCCTGGCGTCGCCACCGAAGAGGTCGAGGCCGGCGTCTTCACCGACGACGAGCTCACCCTCACGATGCAGTCGGTCCACGGTCCCGGGGAACTTGCCCTCTACACCGAAAACGCGGTCGGGCAGCCCAACGTTATCGTCGACAGTGGTGACGGTCTGCCCGACACCATCGCCCTGACCGCCGGCGACCACCAGCACGCCAACTGGGCCTTCGACCGCGCCGGCACCTACTGCATCACGTTCCACGCCACCGGCACCCTCGCCGACACCGGGCAGCAGGTCAGCAGCGAGACGGTTACCCTGCGTGTCGTGGTCAGGGGGTGAGCACCATGCACGTCCGTAGCCGAATTCTCACCGGCCTCGCCCTCACCGCCGCGCTGCTCGCCGGCACCGCCACTCCCGCTGCCGCAACGCCGATCGTGTTGTCCAGCGGCCACGTCGACGTCATCGACGTCGACTACGCCGGCGGCGCACTGACCGTCAACCTGCTCGACGACTCGGTGGAGCGCAACCCCGCCGATGTCATCCTGCGCGTCCCCAACGCCGCCAAGGTCACCGTGCCCAGCCGGAGTGAGTGGTCGTTCCTCGGCACCGACAATCAAGCGTGGGTGCTACCGCAGTCCAGCAGCTCCGAGCTGCTGTGGGCAGGCTGGAACACGGAAGAGGTGCCCAGTGGCGTGTTCCAGAACAACCGGGTCACCTTCAAGCTCACGAACGTCACCGGGCCGGCCGGCTTCAGTGCCTACACTGTTTCCGGCGGCACCCCAACGGTGCTCTTCGACAGCGGTGACGGGCTCCCCGACAGCCTGAATGTCAACTACAACACCCACGCCCACGTCAACTGGGGCTTCGACGCCGCCGGAACCTACGACGTCACCTTCGAGGTCACCGGCGTGCTCGCTGCCAACGGCACCACCATCAGCTCCGGTGCCAATACCTGGACCTTCGAAGTCCTTCCCTGATGCCCTTTCCCCCGGGTCGTCAACCACAGACGCCCACAAGGTACGGGAATCTGTGGTAAGGGGCTGAACCGGCCGGCGCGAGCCCACTACTCATGGGCCTCGCGCCGGCCGCTTTCATACCAGTGAGACCAGCTGGCCCGGCGGGGCTGGCAAACGGGTTGAGCCGCCATGGCTGAGGAGGCTGGTCAGGGACGTTCGGTCCGCGTCGGACCGCCCCGGACCACCTCGTCGTGGGCGCGTCTTCGGATGGCCACCAGCGCCCGCCGGGCCGCCTCGTCACCGGCCGTGATCCGTTGGCGTAACAGCCGTAGGGCAATGCTGCGGTTGAGGCTGAGCTGTCGCTCGGTGTCGACCACGACGACGGTGCCGGTCGGGCGGTGGGTTGCCCGTACGGCGGTGCTGGCCTTGTTGCGGTGCTGGCCGCCCGGCCCACCCGTACGTACGGCAAGCACCTCCACGTCCGCCTCGGTGAACGGGGTGACCGGGACGTCGACCTCGCACTGCCGGGCTGCGACGTACCAGTTCTTTCTGCCGTGGCCGGTGCGGTAGGGGCTGGGGGCCTGCCAGCACAACGTCCCGGTCCACCTGGCGGCGAACGCCTCCACACCCGTACCGGTCAGTCGGACCAACACCGACCGATAGGTGCCGGGTCGGTCGCCGACGACGCTGTCCAGCCGTACCACGTCCACGTCGTTGCGGACGGCGTCGGCCTCCAGCCGGCTCAGCAGCCGGGCCAGCGCCCAGGCACACTCCTGGGGACCCCGGCCGGCTGACAGCAGCAGGTGCAGGTTCACCTCTGCCCCCGCCGTCGGTGCCCGGGTCGTCGGTCACCGCGGGAAGCGACCCCCACGTCCGGGGTCTTGTAGGTGACCAGTGGGACGGTGGTCGCCACCGGGGTGGCGAGCCCGTGGTCTACCAGGTCGCCGATCACCTGCTCGATCCGTTTGTACGCGGTCGGCGCCTCCTCGAACAGCAGTTGCCGGTCGCCACAGACCACCAGCGAACCGAGCGGAGTACGGCGCAGTTCCTTGACGGTGTGCTTGGCCCGGCTCCGGCGTAGTGCGTCTGCCCGGGACATCTTGCGGCCCGCTCCGTGCGCCACCGAATGGTTGGCCTGCGCGTCCGCGTGCGCGGCCACCAGGTACGACGGGGTGCCGCGGGTGCCGGCGACGAGCACGTCTCGGCCGTCGCCCGGCGCCGCGCCCTTACGATGCAGGTAGTGCCCGTCGCGTACCTCGACCAGGTTGTGGCACTGGTCCACGATCGGCGCCGTCGGCTCGGCACCCAGCGCGATCGCGGCCCGGGCGGCCAACAGCCGCCGGTTGAGTGAACCCCAGCGCACCGCGTCGTCATGCCGCGCCAGGTACGCGGCCGGGTCCCCGGCGGGCCCGGCGCCCCGCAGCTCGGTGTGCTCACGCAGAATCCGCTCGCCCAGGCCGCGCGACCCACTGTGTACGACGAGGACCATGTCGCCGGTGGTGAGCTGGAGCCGCGCGGCGTGGCCTGGGTCGAGGACATCGCCGACGCGGGCCAGCTCGACGAAGTGGTTGCCGCGCCCGACGGTACCGAGACCGTCGAGGTGACCTGCGGGGACCTCACCGTCCAACACGGACCAGGCCGGGTCGTCGGCGTCTCGGTCCGGGTCGAGCGGGCGGTCCAGGTCAGGGAAGCGGGCGGCGAGCCGCTCCGGCACGACCCGTTTCAGCACGATCGGGAAGACGGCGATGCCGCAGCCGATGTCCGAGCCGACGAGGTGGGGGTAGAGCAGGGTTGAGGTCATCGCGGCGCCGATCGGGGCGCCTTTGCCGGGATGCAGGTCCGGCATGCCGGCGACATGAACCATGCCGTCGAGGGCGGCCACCTGGCGGCACTGGTCAACGGCGTCGGACTCGACCCAGCTGGTCGGGGACGTGAAAACGGTAACGGTGGCAGGGGCGGGTGCCGGCCGGGGCTCCTGCCGGAACGGTGGAACGGACAAGGACGCTCACTTCTCGCCAAGGTTTGGGTGGACGGCCGCCGATCGCGATGGCGTGGCGGCGACGAAGGTGCTGCCCTCACAACGACATGCCGCCAAGCGTCCCGTAGAACACCGTCGCCGACAACCGACTTTCGGACCCCGCCGGCACAGGTGGGTCACCACGCCGCCGGAGTAGGCCAGCAAGAACGTCTCGGCGTGGGCCGGCGCATCCGGATAGACCGCGACGGCCAGCTGGTTGGTAAAGGTCGCGGGCATACCATTTTCCTAGGATGCTCTACGGGGTGCGGCGCTGGTTACCGGTATTCACCGACACCGGGTGGGATGACAGGTAGCCGCCGGTCATCTCGTGTGTGCGTCGGCGTCACGAATGGTCTGTCTGTGCCGGTTTGGGTGCAGTGGAGGTGTGGTTGGGGGTGCGGTGGTGGTGGAATCTCGGCGGCCGTCGGGGCGTTACACCCTGCGTACGGCCGAGGAAGCGCCCCGCTCCGGCGGGTGTCGCCCGTGCGTGTGCCCCGGGAATGATGGGGGCCGGCCGGTCGTTACATCTGGACCCGGCGCCGTGCGCGTCCCCGTGAGACCCGCGGTCGCCGACTTTTCCCTGTTCTGTTGAGCGCCGGACGGTGCTTGCACCCCGCTCCCGACCCCCTTTTCGGGATGTGTGTGGGTGTCGACCCCCGAATGGAGCACACCTGATGAACACGATTCTGCGTCGTAGCGTCCTGGGTATCGCTGGTCTGGCCCTGTCCACCGGTGTCGTCGCCGGCCCCCTGACCACCTACACCGACAGCACCCCGGCCTCGGCTTCGGCCGCGGCGGTGCAGGTCGCGAAGCCGGACCTGGACACCCTGATCCCGCACGGCACCCAGGGCAAGCAGTCACGCATCACTCTCGGTGATGAGCAGACCGGGAACGTGAAGGCCATCATCGAGGCCACGAAGGCCGCCGGCATGGACGAGCGGGCCGCCGTCGTGGCGATCGCGACCAGCTTGCAGGAGTCGAAGCTGGAGAACCTGGGTCACCTGGGTGACCGCAACGACCACGACTCGCAGGGCCTGTTCCAGCAGCGCCCCTCCTCCGGCTGGGGCACGGTCGAGCAGATCACCGACCCCGCCTACTCCACGACCGCGTTCCTGGACGGGTTGAAGCAGGTTGAGGGTTGGCAGGAGATGCCGTTGACCGAGGCCGCCCAGACGGTGCAGGTGTCGGCGTACCCGTTCCACTACGCCCAGTGGGAGACCCAGGCCGCCGACCTCGTGGCCGAACACTGGACCAGCTGACCCCCCACCACATAGACCTAACCCTCCAAGAGGGAAAGAAACTGTTGGCCGGCACCCGACCCGGGTGCCGGCCAACAGCCACGTCTGGGCGTCCCGGCCAAGGAGCTCCGTGACGGGCACGTCAAACGTAACGTCGGCGAAGATTTCACGTTCGGCTATCACACAACGTACAGACTCGGCCCGTACCGCATCGGCTTCCCTCATTGTGGTCTTCCGGGAGGTGCGACGTGGGCGAGCATAGATACTGAGCCACACGAGAGTCGAACGGACACCCGGTGACGGGGATTCCGAACTGCGTCGCTTCGATGTCCACCATCGGAGTGGAAGCGAAATCCTGGTTGCAGGCGCCACCTAGGATCGCGATATGTCTAGCATTCCTCGGGCGTTGAAGATCATGATCGCCAGTGCGGCGCTGACCGCCACGGCCTTTGTGGTGCCCACATCTGCTGCCGCGCTACCCACTCAGAGTGCTGGTGGAGGCTCCTCCGGCGGGCTGGATCGGGGTGCGTTGCGCACCGCACTCGCCGCGGTGCCCGAGGCCGGTGTTCCCGGTGCGTTGGCGGCCGTGCGCGATGGCCGGCACGACTGGCGCGGCAGCGCCGGCCAGGCGCACCTGACCAGCCCTCGACCGATGCAGCCGCAGCTGCGGCACCGCATCGGCAGCATTACCAAGACGTTCGTCGCCACCACTGTGCTGCAGCTCGTTGACGAGGGCCGGCTGGGCCTCGACGATCCGATCGGGGAGCTGCTGCCGGAGATCGTGTCGGGTGAACGTGGCGCCGAAGTCACCGTCAGGATGCTGTTGAACCACACCAGCGGCATCGGCAACTACACCAACGCGATGCTCGACTCGTATGCTGCGATCAACCAGATGCAGGTCACGACGTACGCTCCGGTGGAGCTGGTTGCGATGGGCCTGGCCATGCCGCCGACCAACGCACCCGGGGCTGAGTTCAGCTACTCGAACACGAACTACATCCTGGCGGGCTTACTGATCGAGTCGATCACTGGAAACCCGGCGGCGGCAGAGGTACAGCAGCGCATTCTGCGGCCACTGAAGCTCCGGGGGACATCGTTCCCTGGTACTGATCCGACTATTCATGGCCCACACAGCGGTGCCTACTTCGCCCCGTTAGGGGTTCGTGACCTCAGCGAGTTCAACATGAGCTGGGGGTGGACGGCAGGCGAGATGATCGGTACCACGGCGGATCTGAACACGTTCTTCCGGGCGTTGCTCGGCGGTGATCTGCTCAGCCCGTCCGCCCTCAGTGAGATGCTCACCGGGGTGCCGATGCTGCCAGATCTCCCCGAAGCTGGTAGCTATGGTCTCGGCATCCTTTCCCTGCCCACCCCTTGCGGTGAGTTCTGGGGCCATGACGGTGTGGTGTTCGGTCATCTGATGTTTTCGATGCACAGCCGGGATGGTGCACGTCAGGTGTCGTCCGGGATCAACATCAGTCACTACCGGACCGGCCTGCCTGATGCGCATCCGATCGATGTCGCCTGGCAGTCGTTCCACATGACTGCGATGTGCCCGACCAGCGAGACAAGCAGCCGCGCGGCAGGGTCCGTGCAGCTGCCCAGTGTGACCCGAATGCCGGGCAACGACGCAGCGGTCGCGGCGCTCTGACCTTCGCAGGGTGGGAGAGTCGTATGGGGGATGACAGGCGGCCCTGCCGCTGTGAGAGTGAGGAGGACTCCCTGCTGATTCGATCGGCAAGACAGTTGGAGCTTGGTGACCTGGCTTGGCTTGAGGTCCAGGCTGGCCAGCTCTTTCATTCGGTTGGCATGTCAGAGATAGCTGATCATGACGTGGATCAGCAGGCCCTGAGACGAAGTCAGCGGCAGGGGTTGATCTGGGTTGCCGAGGAAGGTGATCGGACTGTCGGTTACGTCATGGCGGCCGTGCTGGACGGCAATGCCCACATCGAGCAGGTGTCGGTAGCTCCCACACACGCTCGACGAGGAGTTGGTCGGCGGCTCATCTCGCACGTCGAGCGGTGGGGGAGGCGCAACGGTCGTCCGGCGACCACCCTGACAACCTTTCGCGATGTGCCCTGGAACGGCCCCTACTACCGGAGGCTTGGGTACCGGGAGCTATCCAACGCGGAGATTGGACGTGATCTGACAGCCGCAATACGACACGAAGCCGCGCTGCCGGGAATGGACTCTTCTCTTCGGTGCGCGATGATCAAAGCTAACAGGGAGCACCTCGACCCGGACTGACCGTCCCCTGCCGCCCAGTCCAGCCGCAGCGCTGGAACACACGTGTGCTTTCCCAATGTGTGCGTCAGATGTTCGCCGCTACTGGGTAGTGGTCGGCGTAGTCGGTGTAGCAGTAGCGGACGAACCAGCTTGTCACGCACCACTGCGGTGCCTCGACAGCTAGCGTCTCGTTGTCGCCTGAGCCGTGGCGCGCGTGGCCGTTGCGCTGCAGTACGTAGTCGAGCTGCTGGCGACTGTCCTGGTCGTCGTTGTAGTCGGCCATGTCGTTGCGCTGCGCGTCCCACGAGTACGGATGGCCGGTGAATGTGGCGTCGCTGACATCGAGTCGAGTCAGCATGCTGTCGTACTCGGTGGAGTAGCGGTCAACGTTGAGGTCGCCAGCGACGATGACCTGTTCGTCCGTCGGGATCTGACGAGCGTCCAGGAAGGCGTCGAGCTCGTCGAACTGAGCTGCCCGTACCCGGGCCCCGGTGCCGTCGGCGCAGCCGGTGTCGGCTGCTTGAGCATGAGTGCCCACCACATGTACGGGCGTGTTGTTGATGTCAAGCTGTGCGTAGACAAAGCCCTTGTTGGAGAACCAGTCTGCCCCGCAGCCGTCCGCGTAGACGTACTGGACCTTCTCCAGGATCGGCCACCTGCTCAGGATGGTGACTCCGCCGTCCTCCGGGGTTGCGTGGGAGTATGAGCCCAGGGTGGCGTCCCAGCCGGACTTCGACCGGCCGAGGACTGGGGTTTGGTAGGGATACTGCGCAGCGAGCTGGTCTTTGAGCCGGTCGGATGCCTCGTTGTCGAACAGCTCCTGCAGTACGACGATGTCCTGGCCGGCGATGTAGTCGGCCTCACTGATCAGGTTGGCCCGGGTGACCTGGCCCCAGTTGGGGAAGAGGGACTGGGGTAGAAACATGACGTTGTGGGTCAGTACCTTCAGCGGCACTGGGGCAGCCGCAGCAGGGGCGGCGGGGGCGAGCAGCCCCGTCGCGGTCAGAACGACGGCAAGCAGTAGAGTCTGCGGTCTCTTCATGGCTATCCATGGTGGTCGTTGGGCTCAGCAGGACTCAATCGTTCGAGGATGTCCAGTGGATGAACATGCTTCCATCGTGCAGCGAGTGGCCTTGGGGAGTTCAGCGATATCCGGTCGCGTCAGCGGGCTTGCCGATGTCCTGCACCTCGACCAGGTATCGCCAGGCGTCGGGTCTACTCCCATCAAGGTCGGTGAACCCGTAGACCTTCGCCAGCTCCCCGCTGGAGAGCGACCTGCCGTGCCATCGGGATACGTCAGGATCCTGTGCCAGTGCCGCCACGGCGCGGCCAACGTACGCCGGGCTCTCGGAGATTGCGAAGTGGGGCTCGATCGGGAGAGCGTCGCGCCAGTTTTCCTCGGTCACACCGAGGGAGTCCAGCATCTCCTCAGAGCGCAACCATCCCGGCGTGAGCAGCACCGACGTCGTGTCGTGTGACCGGAGTTCATGCGCCAGCGCGAACGCCATCCGACTCACGGCGCCCTTGGCGAGGTCGTAGAAGAACGAATTGCGGTAGGTAGCCGCGTTGTAGTCGTCTGTCCCGTCGGTCATTTCGACAACCAGCCCACCCGGGCTCCTGATGAGCAGTGGCAGCGCGAAGTGGCTGGTGATGGCGTGGGTGTCCACGGCGAGACGAAGCGTGTGCAGTCCGGCGTGTAGGTCCGACTCCCAGACCGCTTTGTTCCACTCCACCTGGGAGGTGCCCCAGATGTCGTTGACCAGTACGTGGAGGGCGCCCTGCTCGGAATCGATCCGTGCGATCAGCTCGCGTACCTCGTCGGGGATCAGATGGTCGACCCGCACCGCGATGCCGACTCCGCCAGCGGCGCTGACCAACTCCGCGGTCTCCTCAATGGTCTCTGGCCGGTTCATCTCGGAACGTTGGGCACGAGTTGATCTGCCGGTGACGTAGACCGTAGCCCCAGCCGCTCCGAGCTGGATGGCAGTTCCTCGCCCGGCGCCCCGGGTTCCTCCAGCGACGAGCGCCACTTTACCGGTCAGCAGCTTGGCCATGCGTCGCACGCTAGCGGCGAACCGAGGCTCCCTGCTCGGTCTTTTCCGGCCCAGGTAGTAGGTCCGCTGCTCCCTGTCGAGGTGCTCGATGGCTGCGCGCAGTAGTGTCCGGGGCAGGGTGGCCGCGTGTCGGTCGAGGAAGTCGAGCAGCCGCGCCCGGTCCTGGTCCCCGGCACTGCGCAGCAGCCAGCCGGTGGCCTTGTGGATCAGATCATGTGGATCAGCAACGAACATCTCGGCGATCCGGAACGTGTCGTCGAGGTCACCGGCACGTAGGAACGCCATGGTGCTGACGATCGCGGTTCGTCGCTGCCACGGGTCGTCCGAGCGGGCCAACTCGTACAGCACGTCGCGGGGCTTGTCGACCAGATACGCCCCCACCACGTTCGCGGCACCGAGGTCGACCAGGTCCCAGTTGTCGATCCGGTCGTGCCGGCGCAGGTAGAGGTCGTACAGCTCCGCCCGGCGCGCGTCGGTGGTCCTTTTCCGCGCGGCCTGCTTGGACATGATGCTTACCGCGCCGGCGCGTACCTCGTGGATCGGGCTGTCGAGTAGGGTTTCGATCTCGCCGGGCGCCAGGTCGATGAATTCTTTGGCCAGTGCGAATACCTGCCCCATCCGGACGCCCAGGAACGTGTCGCCCTCGGCGTGCCTGAAGTAGCGCTGGATCTTGCGGAGCTCCTCATCCGACTGGTACGTCTGCAACCTTTCGACGAGCTGCTCGGCGCTGACATCCGGCATGGTGGCCCTCCGATCGATAGGCGATCGTACCGATCCCTGCGCCACCCGGTGCCGCTCGACCACGCGTGTCCCGGGGAGCCGGACTGCCGCGTACCTGCAGAACGGGTGCGCTTGTTGGGCGGCCGTTCAGCTCGCGTCACCTCGCCGGAGCGCCCTTTACCTGCGAAGACATGCCGGGTTCGGGCTTGACGGGGGCAGCAGAGGAAGGATATAACCAACTCGTTATGAAACAAGTTAGTTATGCACTCGATGAGCCCGAGCGTCTCGACGCCACCTTCGCGGCCTTGGCGGACCCGATCCGGCGAGCGATCCTCGCCCGGCTTGCTCAGGGTGACGCGACGGTGAAGGAGATCGCCGCCCCGTTCCCGGTGAGTCAACCGGCGATCTCTCGGCACCTGAAGGTCTTGGAGCGCGCAGGGCTGATTTCCCGCGGGCGTGTCGCCCAGCGCCGGCCGTGTCACCTCGAGGGGCGCCAGCTCAGGATGGTCGTGGACTGGCTGGAGAACTACCGCAGCTACTGGGCGGAGGCGTACGGGCGCCTTGACCAACTACTCGACGAACTCCAGGCCGGTGACGACACTCCCCAGTCGACGAATGGCCGGGAGGGCCAGGCGGCATGATGGCAAGAGCCCTGCGGGTGACCACACCAGCGCCGACCGACATCGTCCTGACTCGGGTGTTCAACGCGCCACGTCACCTCGTGTTCGACACGTTGACCCGGCCGGAACTGCTCAGACGATGGTTCGGTGCTCGCGGTTGGCGGCTGGTCGAATGCGAGGTCGATCTTCAGATCGGTGGTAGCTGGCGCTTCGTCTCGGTGGGGCCGGGTGGCCTGAAGATGGCCCAGGGCGGGGTGTACCGCGAGGTCCAGGCCCCGGAGCGTCTCGCCTACACCGAGTCCTACGACGACCAGTGGGTGCCGGGCGAGTCGGTCGTCACCGCCGTACTCACGGAGCACGCTGGGCTGACCACGCTGAAGACCACCCTGCGCTACTCGTCGCAGGAGGTGCGCGATCTCGTACTGGCCACTCCGATGGAGCGTGGCGTGGGGGAGAGCTACGACCGGCTTGACGAGGTGTTCGCGTCGCGGTGATGTGGGCCCGTTGGGGTGCCACCAACAACATGTCGGCGGCCGGAGAGCGAGTCCGCCCAGCTAGGGATAGCACGAGCGAGAGCGGGAGAAATGAACTGGACTTTGGAAGTGGTGCTGGTGCCGGTGGCGGACGTCGACCGCGCCAAGGATTTCTTCACCGAGAAGCTGGGTTTCCACCTGGATTTTGATTCTCGTGGCGATGGCGAGTTCGGTCCGGTGCAGCTGACCCCACCGGGTTCCGGGTGCTCGATCATTATCGGGAAGGGCATCAGTTCCATGGAGCCGGGCTCGCTGAAGGGGGTGCAGTTCGTGGTCGCGGACGTGCGGAAGGCCCATCAGCAGTTGGTGGAGCGGGGGGTCGGGGTCAGCGAGGTCCGAGTGGCCGGGCCGGAGGGCTTTCGCCCGGCCCAGGACGGCGACAGCCTGGACAACGTGGGCTTCGTCGTTTTCGACGACCCGGACGGCAACCATTGGACGGTGCAACAGATTTCGTCCCGCGGTTAGGCGGGGTCGGTCCCGGTGTGGGGCTTGAGCCTGGCATCGTAGAGTCATGTGTCGGAACATTCGCGTACTTCACAACTTCGAACCGCCCGCCACCAACGACGAGATCGAGGCCGCCGCGGTTCAGTACGTGCGCAAGGTCAGTGGCACGACGAGGCCATCAGCGGCCAACGAGGAGGCGTTCAACGAGGCTGTTCGTGCGGTTGCCAAGGCCACTCAGACCCTCCTGGGCGACCTGGTGACGAAGGCGCCTCCCCGTGACCGCGCGGTCGAGGCCGCGAAGGCCAAGGCCCGTGCGGCCGAACGGTACGGCAGCTGAGCAGTGGGGTGGGGCTGGCTGACGGCAGCAGACGGTGGCTCGAACGTCAGGATCCGCCGATGAAAGGTGGGGCGCTCGATCACCTGAATCAGGGGACCCGTGCAACATTTCCAGGGAGTACGGGGTAGTCATAGTGTGAAGGTGTCCGCACTCCCACCGGACGAGTCCGGGTTCGACGCGTTTGTGCGACAGAGCGCCCCGAGTTGCTGCGCCTAGGCAACATTCTGACGCTGGACCGCGCCGCTGCGGAAGATCTGGCCCAGGAGACTCCGCCTCCGGTCATCCGACCGCCGCGACAACGCTCCGTACGTATGTGCGCCCCGACGGGGGAAACTGGCTTTGGATTTCGGTACTGCGCCCGGAACGGACGACGGTGGACGTTGATCGGGCGCAGGTCACCGAGTGGCTGACGGGATGGTCCATCAAAGGCGCCGACGTGATTGACATCTTTTCGGTTCCGGTGGGCCGAGCCCAGCTTGCCAGATTCGTTGGCTCCGAGGGTACCGCCCACCACGTCGTGATCACGGCACCAGGCGGTGTGGTGATCAGCGTTGGCGGGAATGGTGAGGTGCCAGTTGCGGACTTGACGGCGGTGGCCGCCGGAATCCTACCTCCGTAACGAGGCGGGTTCGCCGTAAGTGCGGCTGACTGCCTCATCGAACTGGTCGCCCGAGATGACTGGGAGCCCCCTCTCCTTCCGCGTGGTCCTGTCCAGTCGAACCTGGTCGAATGCGGGCAGACCAGTGAGCTCAGATCTCGCGGGCAGTTGACGTCAACCTCACCTGAACTTCTACCGTCCCCGCATGGATGTACTCGACGAGGCCTATCAACGGATACAGCAGTTCGGCCCGGAACGGCCGGCTGGGCAGCCACGGCAGCCATCACTGCCGTGTACGCCCCGGCGACCGGAGAACCCAGGCCGCTGGTCGTGGGCGCACGGGATGCTGCCGATGTCATGCAGCTCGCGGTGGATTCCGCCGGACCGCACGCCATCAAGTTCGTCGACGCTGCGTTCGACGCGTACGCCGGCACCGGTGACACTGCCCTTCTCGCTGCGTCGGCAGGCGCGACGGAGCGGATCGGACCATGGTGAAGAGGAACACTCGGTGCACGTTCGGCGAAGAGCTATTCGTCTTGTGGTAGGAGGTTTGTAGGGAAGTTTTGACTATGCGGACAAGTCGGTCGGGCAGGTTGAGGCGGTGGCTGCGCCGGAAGCGGTGCGGGCCGTTGATCAGTCTGGTATCTCTGCCGGGGGTTGCTTGTGCGTACGAAGTGGTTGAGTGGAGCGCTGGCCGTGGTGGTGGCGGGTGCGGTGGTTGGTGCGGTGCCGCGGGTGGCGGGGGCGATGACCTCGGTCGCGCCTGCGCCGGTTGTTGCGGCGGCGCCTAACCACGCCATTGAGCAGGTGCGGGAGCAGTTCCTGCGGCACGGTCCGGGTGCTGGGGTGCTGGTGGTGGCGCACCGTGGTCACTGGCGGGCTGCGCCGGAGCTTTCGCTGGCGGCGATCGACTCGGCGGTGGAGTCGGGCGCGCATGTGGTGGAGATCGATGTGCGGCGTACGGCTGATGGGCATCTGGTGTTGATGCATGACGGCACGGTGGATCGGACGACGGACGGTAGCGGTGCGGTGTCGGAGTTGACGTTGGCCGAGGTGAAGCAGTTGCGGTTGAAGGTGGGCCTGGGTGGTGATCAGGCGCCGTTGACCGATGCGCGGGTGCCGACGTTGGCGGAGGCGATGGCGGTGGTGCGGGGTCGTGCCATGGTCAACCTGGACAAGGCGTGGGAGATTCGGGACGAGGTGTACGACGTCCTGGTCGAGACGGACACGCTTGATCACGGGATCTTCAAGGGGCCGGCGACGCTGGCGGACGCCCAGGAGTTTCTCAACTTCGACCCGGAGATTCTCTACATGCACAAGATCAACGACGACAACGTGGACGAGATCGGCGCGTTCACCGGTCGTGCTCCGCAGGCGTACGAGATCGGTTTTGACCGGCTCACGGATCCGCAGGTGCAGCCGGCGGCGTTGGCAGCAGTTCAGTCGCACGCCCGGGTGTGGATGAACACGTTGTGGTACGGCCAGGCCGCTGGCTACACCGATGAGACGTCGTTGCGGGATCCGGCGCTGGGGTGGGGTGCGGTGGTGGATCGGCACCAGGCGGACATGATCCAGACCGACAACCCGGAGCAGCTGGTGAGCTGGTTGGCGAGTCGGGACAACAAGCACGGCGGTCGGGGGGAGTGGCCGTCGTTGCCGAAGGGTTCGGTGCGGGTGCAGGCCGAGGACTACTCGCTGGAGGGTAAGGGGATCGGTTACCACGACCTGGATGACGAGAACCGGGGTGGCACGGTGGCCCGTGAGTACGAGGGTGTGGACATCTGCGACCAGTCCGGCGCGGTGGTGATGTGTTGGATTCGTGGCGGCGAGTGGGTGAAGTACACCGTTGAGGTGCCGAAGTCGGGTCACTACCGGGCGAGCGTGCGGATGTCGTCGCCGTACTTCCCGGCGGGTCGGTTCACGATGACCGTCGACGGCCGGTCGACGACGGGTCCGGTGGATGTGGTCGGCACGACCTCACACAGTGCCTTCGTGTTGCAGGAGATCGAGGGGACCCAGTTCCTGCGTCGGGGTACGCACGAGTTCGAGGTGCGGATGGACGACGCGGCGTACCAGAACTTCAACATCGACTACTTCCAGTTCGACCGCGTCCAGCACGGAGACCCGCTGAACCGCTGACTTTGCGGAGCCGCTGATTGTGCGGAGCCGTCGCGCGAGGTCGAGCGGCCACCCTGGCGAAGGGCGGCCGCTCGCCGCCGCTCAGGTGCGGCGTCGACCTGCCCTGATCGGTCGGATTCACCCCGCCACAAAACTTGATTCATTCCAGAAGAGCGGCTATCGTCGTCGCGTGACGCCCGACTTCGAGACGCAGCTGCGGTCGGTCTCGTTGCGCGTGACCCGACCCCGGATGGCGGTGCTCGCCGCGCTGCGTGACCATCCGCATGTCGACACCGATGAGGTTATCGCCCTGGTTCGGATGGATAATCCGACCGTGTCGCATCAGACGGTGTATGACGTGCTCCGCGCGCTCACCACTGCCGGCCTGGTGCGACGCATTCAACCAACCGGCGGCCCGGCTCGGTACGAGTCCCGGGTGGGGGACAACCATCACCACATCGTGTGTCGGTCCTGTGGAGCGATCGCCGACGTCGACTGCGCGGTTGGCCGCGCTCCCTGCCTCACCGCCTCCGACGACCACGGTTTCGTGGTGGACGAGGCGGAGGTTGTCTACCGGGGTACCTGCCCCGACTGCAAGAAATCGGACGCGCCTTCCGCGCTCCACCACGTGAAGGGAAGTAGATGAGCGACACTCAGGACAACGCCCCCGTCAGCGCGCAGGGCGTGGATCAGAAGGCGGCGGCCGGCTGTCCGGTCGCGCACGACTCAGTCACCGCGCACGGCAGCGAGAGCGAGAGCCCGGCGATCGACTCTCCCAGCGCGGTCGGTGGTGGCCGCCCACGTACCAACCGGGACTGGTGGCCCAACCAGCTTGACCTGTCGGTGCTCTCCACCAACTCGGCGAAGGTCAACCCGTTGGGCGAGGACTTCTCCTACGCCAAGGAGTTCGCCAAGCTCGACGTCGAGGCCCTCAAGCGGGACATCACCGAGGTGCTCACCACCTCGCAGGACTGGTGGCCGGCCGACTTCGGCCACTACGGCGGTCTGATGATCCGGCTGAGCTGGCACGCTGCCGGCACCTACCGCATCCACGACGGCCGCGGTGGCGCCGGTGACGGCGGCCAGCGGTTCGCGCCGCTGAACAGCTGGCCGGACAACGTCAATCTGGACAAGGCCCGGCGGCTGTTGTGGCCGGTCAAGCAGAAGTACGGTCAGAAGATCTCCTGGGCTGACCTGCTCGTGCTCGCCGGCAACGTCGCCCTGGAGTCGATGGGCTTCAAGACGTTCGGGTTCGGTTTCGGCCGGGAGGACGTCTGGGAGCCCGAGGAGATCTTCTGGGGCCCGGAGGACACCTGGCTCGGCGACGAGCGCTACGTCTCTGAGAAGGAGTTCTCGGCGGGCGTCGGGGCGACCGAGATGGGTCTGATCTACGTCAACCCGGAGGGCCCGCGCGGCAACGCGGACCCGGCCTCGGCGGCGCACTTCATCCGGGAGACCTTCCGCCGGATGGCGATGAACGACGAGGAGACCGTGGCCCTCATCGCCGGTGGCCACACCTTTGGCAAGACCCACGGTGCCGGGGTCGCCGACGATCATGTGGGTCCCGAGCCCGAGGGCGCCCCCCTGGAGGCGCAGGGCCTGGGCTGGATGAGCAGCCACGCCAGCGGAGTGGGTGCAGACACGATCTCCAGCGGCCTCGAGGTGACGTGGACCGACCGGCCGACGCAGTGGAGCAACCGCTTCTTTGAGATCCTGTTCGGCTACGAGTGGGAACTCACCACCAGCCCCGGTGGCGCGAAGCAGTGGGTCGCCAAGGACGCCGAGGCGATCATCCCCGACGCGTACGACTCGACCAAGAAGCACAAGCCGACCATGCTCACGACCGACCTGT
Organism: Salinispora tropica CNB-440; assembly: GCF_000016425.1. Classification (GTDB taxonomy): domain Bacteria; phylum Actinomycetota; class Actinomycetes; order Mycobacteriales; family Micromonosporaceae; genus Micromonospora; species Micromonospora tropica. The sequence goes on from NC_009380.1 coordinate 2,326,157, forward strand.
CGCTGCGCGTTGACCCGGCGTACGAGCGGATCTCGCGTCGCTTCCTGGAGAACCCGGACGAGTTCGCGCTGGCCTTCGCCAAGGCCTGGTACAAGTTGCTGCACCGCGACATGGGCCCGGTCAGCCGGTTCCTCGGGCCGTGGGTGCCGCAGACGCAGCTGTGGCAGGACCCGGTACCCGCCGTTGACCACGAGCTCGTCGGCGCAGCCGACATCGCCGCCCTCAAGGCGAAGGTGCTTGAGTCCGGCCTGACGACCACCCAGTTGGTCTCCACCGCGTGGGCCTCCGCGGCCAGCTTCCGCCACACCGACAAGCGCGGTGGCGCCAACGGTGCCCGGATCCGCCTCGAGCCGCAGCGCAGCTGGGAGGTCAACCAGCCCGAGCAACTCGCCACCGTCCTGCCGGCGCTGGAGGAGATCCAGCGGGAGTTCAACGCCGCTGGTGGCGCGAAGATCTCGCTCGCAGATCTGATCGTGCTGGCCGGCTCAGCCGCGGTCGAGAAGGCGGCGCGGGACGCCGGCGTCGAGGTGACCGTGCCGTTCCGGCCAGGTCGCACCGACGCCACCCAGGAGCAGACCGATGTCGACTCCTTCCGGGTGCTCGAACCGCGGGCTGACGCGTTCCGTAACTACCTGCGTCCGGGTGAGAAGACCCAGCCGGAGGTGCTGCTCGTTGACCGTGCCTACCTGCTCAACCTGACCGCACCCGAGATGACCGTCCTCATCGGCGGCCTGCGGGCGCTCGAGGCCAACGCCGGCGGCAGCCGGCACGGCGTTCTCACCGACCGTCCCGGTGTGCTCACCAACGACTTCTTTACCAACCTGCTCGCCTCGGGCGCGCGGTGGAAGGCATCGGAGTCCACTGAGCACGCCTACGAGATCCGGGATGTGGCCACCGACAAGGTGAAGTGGACCGCCAGCGCGGTCGACCTCATCTTCGGCTCGAACTCGCAGCTGCGGGCCCTGGCCGAGGTGTACGCCAGCGAGGACGCGCGGGAGAAGTTCGTGCAGGACTTCGTCGCGGCCTGGACCAAGGTCATGGAGCTCGACCGGTTCGACCTCGCCTGATCGGACCCCACGACGAGCCCGGTCGACCCGACGAGGGTTGGCCGGGCTCGTCGCTGTCCCGCCCCAGCGTCGCAGTGGCGAATCTGGCTGAACCGGGTACGGGTCATCGGGCCAGCACCAACCCCGATTGACGGTGTCTGGCTAGCACTGGATTCGATCCGTCGCCATAGTTTTATTGTCATCGAAGCCACAGTCGTCACTCTCTGGTGGTGGTGACATCCATCTGCGTAGGCTCGCCGGTGAGAGTGGAACGACCTGTCGCGTGTTCTTGACCTAGGGCCATCCGAGCAATGGACTGGTGGAGGCGGGCTGATCCGATGGACGAAACCACATACGATGTCGTGATTGTTGGAGCCGGGCCAACCGGGCTGCTGCTCGCCGGTGATCTCGCGGCGGCCGGGGTTCGGGTCGCTGTTCTGGAGAAGCGCCGCGACGAGTCGAACCTGACTCGAGCATTCGGGGTGCATGCGCGAACCCTTGAGCAGTTCGACGCCCGTGGGCTCGCCGACCGACTGGTCGACACCGGCAAAACGCTGGGCCGGCTCCGGTTGTTCGGCACGGTGTCGGTGTCCCTCGCATCGCTGCCGACCCGCTTCCCGTTCCTGCTCGTCACACCCCAGTACCAGGTGGAGCGCCTGTTGCTGGAGCGCGCCGTCGCGGGTGGGGTCGATCTGATCCGTGGTGCCCGGGTAGTCAAGATTGAGTCAGGTCAGGATGAGGTGCAGCTGACCGTTGACCGCGATGGGGACATTCACACGTTCACCGGCCGGTACGTCGTCGGCGCCGACGGACGTCACTCCACGGTACGAGACCAGCTCGGTCTGGACTTCCCGGGCCACTCCGTACTGCGTTCACTGATCTTGGCTGACGTCCAGTTCACCGAGTCGCCGCCGGAGGTGCTCACGGTCCTGGGCAACCAGCACGGCTTCTGTCTCATCGTCCCGTTCGGTGATGGTTGGTACCGGGTTATGGCGCGGAACCCGGACTGGGAGCCGCCCGACAGTACGCCGGTCACCCTTGAGGAGATCGCCACTCTTGTGCGCCGGATCGCCGGCACTGACTACGGCATGCACAGCCCCCGCTGGATGTCCCGCTTCCACAGCGACGAGCGGCAGGCCACCGCCTACCGGCAGGGGCGGGTGTTGCTCGCCGGCGATGCCGCCCACGTCCACTCGCCAGCCGGCGGTATGGGTATGAACACCGGTTTGCAGGACGCGGCCAACCTGGGGTGGAAGCTCGCTGCCGTGCTGCACGGTCGGGCTGGCGACAGTCTGCTCGACACGTACGAGGCGGAGCGCCGGCCGGTCGGTCGAATGGTGCTGCGCACGAGTGGAGGGCTGATCCGGGCGGTGATCCTCCGTTCCTCGCTCGCGCGGGCAGCCCGCAACGGGATCTTCCGCGCCGGCATCGCCGTGCGACCGCTGGGCGACCAGCTGCGAATGCGGCTCAGCGGGATCGGCGTACGCTATCCGGCCTCCCGCGGCGCGCATCCACTGGTCGGCCAGCGCGCCCCCGACCTCGCGGCCCAGGACGGGAGCCGGCTGTACACGGCGCTGCGAGGGGGCGGCTTCGTCCTGGTGGATCCGGATCCGAGCGGACCGGGCTACGACCACCTGGTGACGTTACGGCCAGTGGAGCCGACCACACCGATGTTGGTGCGGCCCGACGGGTATGTTGCCTGGGCTGGCTCCACCGGGCCCGACCTGGACCGGGCCCTGTCGGCCTGGGGCGCCGCCCAGCGAGCGTCGTGACCTGTTCCCGGCTACCCGGCGCTGATTCGACCGGTGCGTGACCGGGCCGTCACTACCTACTCCGGCTCGGACATGACCGGCGAGCTCGAACAGGGCAGGGCTGAGGTTGACGCTGATGAGCCGGACTCTCAGGCCCTGTCCGCATCCGACCGGCCGAGCTGCTGGCCGGCCTGGGGCGCTACCCGAATGACGTAGCGTGACGGCGGCGGCGCTGGGTACCCGGAACCGCTCCCGGAGATTGATCGGTGGCTCGGGCACCTACCGCCGAGCCACTCAGTCCCCCCAGCGTAGGTAGGCCGGGGCCGGTCGGCCGGGCAGGAGCCGCAGCGGCGCGTGGTCCAGCCCGAACACTTCCCGCACGGCGACGTTTTCGCCCGGCCACTTCGGGTTGTCCAACTCGTCGAAGGCGACAATGCTGCCCCTGGTCAGCCGCGGCCGAATGGCCTCCAAGACCGCCCTCGTCGGTTCGTACAGATCCAGGTCGAGGTAGGCCAGGGCGATGACGGTCTGTGGGTTCTCCTCCAGGTAGCGCGGCACTGTCTCCCGTACGTCTCCCTGGACCAGCACACTGCGTTGGGTGACGTGACCGAAGAATTCACTGCGTTCGTGTGCGTCCAAGATCTCCCGTAGGTACGCCGGGTAGCCCTGCGGTGTGGCGAAGCGACCCTCGTACGCGGTCGGGCCCACCCGGTCGACATCGTTGAGGTCGGGAAAGCCGGTGAAGGTGTCGAATCCAACGATGCGTCGCAGCGGGTTGTACGGCTCGTAGACTCCGCGTAAGGCGGCAAAGGTGGCGAGGTGGCGGCCGTACCGGACCCCGAATTCCATGATCACGCCGGGCACGTCGAGGACCTGCCGGTACAGCGCGTCCATGGAGAGCAGGTCGGTCAGCTGATGTCGGCGGAGGAAGAGCGGTAAATTGTTGATCATTTCCTCGGTCGGGATGGGCGAGGTGGCCAACAGTTTCGTCAGCCGTAGCGCCGTCTCCGTCTCGGTAGGTGAGTCGTGTGCGAATGCTCGCAGATCCGAGCTGTCGTCCTTGTCCATTCCCGACCTCCCGCCATCAGGGTGACGTGATGGGCGAAAGCGTAGGGGAGGGCAGCCGGCGGCACAACGGTTCCCGGGTGAGGGCCTCGATCCGAAAGTGCGTTTTGGCGCGGGCCCGGCGGCACTTTTCGAGGTGAGCCGGCAGGCTGGGGGGTGAATGGTGCGTTCTCGGGCTCCGCGCCGCGTTCAACTGCTGAATTTCGGGTCACCTCGCCGCGTCATCTTCTTTCACACGGCAAAACTCATGCGATGGCCACCGGGGTGAGCGCTGCATCGGTAGCCAGTGGGGCCGAGCCCGGCCACCGCGGCGGCTCGGACAGGCAGGCAAGCGTCTCGATGATCCGGCCGATCGGGCCGATCGCCAGCGCCGGCGGGTCGGTTGGCCGCGGCGGTCGCACCAGGACTCGGCCGATCGTCGCGCCGCGCTGGGTCAGCTCCACCTCGGCGGTACCGACCAGGTAGCCCGCCGGCTCCTCGTCGACCAGGGCACTGAGCAGCGTGCTGTGCGCCCGTGCCAGCACGATCTGGGCGTGGTAGGCACTGGGTCGGGCGACGACCGGAACGGCCGAACTGCCGGCGGCCACCGTCCACGCGGTCGGTACGTCGGTGCCCCGCTCCTTTCCACGTAGGCCCACCAGCACCAGGTCGCCTGGTTGGCTCTCGGGCACGAGCAGGGTCAGTCGGGGGCGGCTGACTCCTGCGGCCGTGCGGTGGAGCCGCTCCGCCAGGACGTGGCAGCAGTGCCCCTCGAGTAGGCGTGCGACCTGCCGGAAGTATCCCGGCGTGGTACCGACCAGCCGGGAGAACTGGGTGGTGAAGGTGGCGGTGCTGGTGTAGCCGACGCACCGGCTGATCGCGGTGACGGTCCGGTTCGTGTGCAGCAGGAGCCGCCGCGCCTCCGCCATGCGCAGTGCGGCGAGGAAGCGGGCCGGAGTCATCGTGGTCACGTCTCGGAACAGCCGGTGGAAGTAAAAGGGACTGAAGGGCGCTACCCGAGCCAGGTCGGCCAGCTGCAACGGCTCCGCCAGATGCTGGCGCATGTAGTCGATCGCCTGCGCCGCGGCTGCCTTTCGGACCTGGTCCACCAGGTACGGCGAGCCACCTGAGGTCGAACTCATGCGAGCCCCCTGTACGGTTGTTCGGGCACCCACCGAGAATTCTGCTGACACCTCCTTGAACTTTTCTTGAAACCGTCAACGCGCATCGTCTGGTGCGGGAGCAGGTGGTGTCGCTCCACTCGTGATCTATGGCCTGCAGGGAAGTGGTGCACAAAACAGTAAGATTTGCGACTGTCTCTGACTCAATCACCGGGGTGGCAGCCGCATGTGCACCGGGCCGAGGAGGGTGCTGCTGTGCAAACACCCTCCTGAAAGAGCTGTCGGGCCAATGCATGAACCGTGCTGAGCATGTGGTAAGTCCGGCCGGCGGGACCGTGCCGAACTTCCAACACCGATTTGTCGACCAGTCGATCCAACAGCACCTGCACGGCGCGGAGATCACCGATCAGCGCCTCGCCGACACCGGCGGCGGCCGCCAGGTCGAAGTCGGCGGGCATCGCCCCGAGACCGGTGAAGCAGCGCAGCTCCGCCGCGTCGAGCAATTCGATACTGCGATGCACGGCAGCGTGTAGCGACCGATGGTGACTCGGCACCCCACGCCGCGGCGGCCGGAGCCAATGCAGCGGATTGGCAACGACCTCAACCAGGGATTCCAACCGTTGCGTCCGCAGCGACGCTGCGGCCAGCTCGATGGCGAGGGGGAGGCCGTCGAGGGCCCGGCACACCGTGGTGACCCCTGCCACGGTGGACTCGTCGAGTCGGAAGCTCGGCTGCACCTGCATGGCCCGTCGGGTGAACAGTTGTTGTGCGGGTGGAGGCGCCGACGACCCCGGCTCTGGCTCGGTGCGCAGTGGCCGGACCGGATGCACCGCCTCGTACCGCATCCCGAGCAACTCGCGCGAGGTCAACAGGACGGTGAGGCCGGGACAACCGCGGAGCAGTTCGTCTGCCAAATCGGCTGCCGCATCGGTGACGAATTCGGCGTTGTCGATCACGAGCAGCAGCCGCCGGCCATCCAGCTGACGTACCAGGGGCACTGGTGGTCCCGTCGTTCGCGGCGGGTGGGGGGCGACCACCGCGTTCACCGCCCGTTCGAGAGCGAGCCCGGTGCGTACGTCCGTCAGGTCGACGACCGCGACCCCGTCGGCGTGCCGCTCCCGCTGCTGCTCGGCGACGGTCAGGCCAAGCGCGGACTTGCCTACGCCGGCCGGACCGGTGAGGCTTACCAGGCGATATCCGTCAAGCAGATCGTTGACTGCCGCAAGATCGGCCGTACGCCCGGTCAGCTCGTCGATCAGGGGTGCCGCCCCTCGCCATGGTGGGGCGTGAGCCGGGCCCTTTCGGTGGGTGTACGACGAGGTCAGCCTGGCGTCCAACACCTCGCGGTACGCCGTAGACAGGTCGGGCCCCGGGTCTACACCGAGGTCACGCCGAAGCCGCCCGCGTACCTCGGCGTACCGCTCAATGGCCCGAGCCCGCTGGCCGATTCGGGCCAGCGTCTGCAACAGCCGGGCCTGCACCCGCTCGTTGAGTGGCTCCGTCAGCGCCAGTCGCTCGGCAACCGGCAGGACTGCCTCCGGCCGGCCCAGCTCCAGACCGAGGCCGACATAGCTGAGCGCTGCGGCCAGGAACTCTTGCCGCAGCGGGCGAATGTCGTCCTGCTCGATCAGGAGAGCGGCCAGATCGCTGACCTGGGGATCTCGCCACCGGCCAATGCTCTCGGCGAAGCGGGCGAAGGCGCCAGTCGGCTCGCCGCGCTCGTGAAGGTCCGTGGCCTCCCGGACTTCGGCACGAAATGCGTGCAGGTCGAGCTGCCTCACACCGACAGCCAGCCGGTACCCGCCGGATACGGAGCCGATAACGTTTGTTCGTTGATGGCGTGGTGTGTCCGGCTCCAGCACATGGCGCAGTCGGGCGACGTAGGTGTGCACAAGGTTGGCGGCGCGGGTCGGTGACTGTCCCGTCCAGAGCGCGGCGACCACATCATCGAGTGGCACGTGTCGTCCTGCCCGTAACGCCAAAAGGGCGAGAATTGCTCGCTGTTTCGGGGGTCCTAGGTCGATCTCTCTACCGCGGATCGTCGCTTGGACGGGACCGAGGATCTGAATGTGGGGGTCAATCTCGGTCCGGCTCATGTCTCCCCCAAGCTGTTGCGATGCTGTGCTCGGTTCGTATCTACTTTATGTTAGGTTTTGGGGTACCTAAAGTGGCTGCTCGGTTGGCCCAAAGCGGTAGTACTCCAGCCGCGCCTACCCAATCTGTGGTTTCGGCTTCACCGGCTTGATCGATGTCTGGGTTGTGTCGACCGCCAGGCCGCGGATGTCGGTGTTCTACTGACCACCCTGGACCTGCCACACCGTCATCGACACGGTTGCGTGGTTGCCCGGCTGGTCGGTTTTTGTGGCACGCGACCGTCAGGTATACGGCCGAACACCGCGGCAGGCCGCCCTCCGGTAGGCCTGGCATTCCGCCCGCCCGGCCTTGACCTGAAGTGGACTTGAGGTTTGACCCTGTCCTCAGCTACCGGGTTCGCCGGGCTGGCCTGGTAAGAGCACCCGGGTCGAAGCGCCCAGATCCATGAAACAGAGAAGCGAGATGTGAGTCTTATGAAAGGCTGCCGCCTTGGCGTCCTTCGGCGGGCCGGACGTTCTGACGTTGACCGAGGTCGCCACCCCTCAGGCCGGTCCTGGTCAGCTCCGCGTCCGCGTGCGGTCGGCCGGGGTCAACCATTTCGACACCGCCATCAGGAAGGGTGGGGCGCCGCCGACGGTGGACAACTCCTTCCCCGTCGTACCCGGCAACGAGTACGCGGGTGTCGTCGACCAGGTGGGCGAAGGCGTTACCGGACACTCGGTGGGAGACGAGGTCCTCGGCTACTGCACGCTGGGCGCCTACGGCGGGTACGTGGTGGTCTCCCCCGAGCAGGTCACCGTGAAGCCGAAGAGCTGCCCTGGGGCATCGCGGGCGGATTCTCCGCTAACGGACTCTCCGCCAACGGAGTCGGCGCGTACATGTGCCGGCGCGAGATGAAGGTCGGCCCCGGCGACCCGGTCCTGATCCACGCGGCGGCGGGTGCCCTGGGCACCGTCGCGGTCCAGCTGGCCCTGGCCTGGGGCGCGAGCACCGTCATCGGCACGGCGGGCCAACTATGAATACCTGCGTTCGATGGGTGTGGCGCCGGTGACCTACGGCGACGGACTGGTCGAGCGGGTGCGCGCCCTGGCGCCCGACGGTGTGGACGCCGCCCTGGACATCGCCGGCGAAGACGCGCTGCGTGCCTCGGTAGAGCTGGCCAAGGACGCGAACCGGGTTCGCATCATGGCTTCCGACGAACTCGCTGTAGAACTCCGCGTTCCGACCGTGACGCCGAAGCGGTTCAACGGCCAGCTCGCCGAGCTGGCCGAGCCCACGCACAGGGCAAGCTCAAGCTGCACATCCGACAGGCATTCCCGCTTGCGGAGGCTACTGGGGCACACCGCTTGATCGAGACTGGGCACGGGAGGGGGAAGATCGTCCTCCTCGTGGGCTCCCCGTCGTGACGTGTCTCTGCGAGGCCTCGTGGCAGTGCCCCGGCGGGCGACGCCGAGAACGGCGTCGCCCCGAATCCGGATATGCCTGGCCCTCCGAGCGCCAGCCGTGCGGTAGCTGCGCGGTCAGCGGGTGGCGGGCACCTTGTCGAGGAAGCCGTACACCGCGGAGAGTCGTCCGTCGTCGTCGGCCGTCACCACGTCGAAGCCAACGACCACGGGCTCTGCTGCCCCAGCTGGGGCGAGGTGCCAGGTGAAGCGGGCAACGCCGTGGTGGGCGTCAACCGGCCCGGCCAGGGTGAAGGTCATGCCCGCGAACCGCTCCCGGGCGGCGCTGATCAGCGTGTTGATTGCCTCATGTCCACTGACGTCGGTCATCGGGTCCGTATAGGTCGCATTCTCCGCACAGATGGTGCGAACCTTTTCGGACCGGCGCGTGGCGTCTGTCTCGTTCCACATGTCGATGTAGCGTTCGATGGCGTTGGCAAGGTCACTCATGACTGCGGCTCCTCTGGTCTCGGAAGCCACGCGGTGTCTCCCGTGGCCCCTGGAGATTCGCACCCCAGGCGGTGGATTGTCCATTATGCGGCACGTAATATCTTGATCCCGCCGAGCTGGTACAACGCCCGTCGCTGCGATGATCCGCATCATGCGTAGTCTGGATCGCCCACGAATCCTGGAGGCATTCGGCTGGTGGTGCTGCGCGCGAGAACGAGGGCGCCCGCCGAGCGACTCCGGTTGGTGCCGGAGTGTCGGAAGTCAGTGGTTGAACCGGTAAGAGCGTCGGCGTGAATATTGACCATGTTGATCAGCGGTGTAGGTGCTGATTTATGCCGAGCGATGATCGTCGGCTCTCGAAATAATCTTGCTCAGATCTATTGCTTGGGGTTACTTCAGAACTTAGATTAAGACTCGACTTTAAGGGTGACATGAAGGGGTGAAATAGCGTAAAAGACATACGGGTCCGTAATCGGGCTGCGGTGCTCCGATGGGGGGAGGCCGATCGCCCGGCTTCGTCCGGTCGGTGCTGGGGCCCACCTGATCGGCGTTGATGTCGGCGAGCGTGGCGTGACCGCCGAACTGTTCGATCTGTCGCTGCGCAGGGCGGACCGGGTCTTCCGCCGACTGCCCACCCGTGTCACCAGTCCCGGTCGGGACGCTAGCACCTTGGGTGCGGCCTTCGTTCAGCTCCGTGCGGCCAACCCTGAGTCGGACGAAACGCTTGTCGGTATCGGCCTGGGGCTGCCGGGCATCGTCGGCGCAGCCGACGACGGCACGAATATCATCCATGCCCAGAGTCTCGGGTGGGAGCCGACCACGCTGGACGAGGTGGTTGGCTCCACTGATGTGTCGATCTTCGCCGACAATGGCGCCAAGACCCTGGCTATGGCCGAGACCTGGTTCGGTGCGGCAGTCGGTCAGAGCCACAGCATAATCGTCCTCATAGGACAAAGCTTCGGTGCCCGCGGCTGCCTCGAGGCGGTGGACGGCGATCCCGGCACCCGGTGGACCACCGGTGCGGCACAGGCCGCCGGAGAGTGGTACCGGGTCGACCTCGGTGCGGGTAGCTGGTTCAACCGTGTCGTGATCGACGTGGGGCCGACAACCCTGGGGACCAGCCACGCTGGTTCAACGTGGAAACCTCGAACGACGGTTCGAGCTGGACGACCGTTGCCACCGGGTACGGGACGGACCAGGTGACCACCGTCAACGTCCCCATCACCCAAGCCCGGTACCTGTGGATCCGGTAGACGGGCGGGACGGCAAACTGGTGGTCCATCGCCGAACTGCGGGTTGTCGAGTAGGTGAAACTTCTCGGTGAGGTGGACCTGCCGGCGGGAAACGCCGGCAGGTCCACCTCACCGAGCCCCGGAGGCAGGTGAGGAGGGTAGCCCGCGATCGGCTACTGCTCGTCGAGTAGGGCGCGCAGTTCATGCATCGCCTCGCGGAGCCGGTCGGCGAACGTGTGCATCATCTCGGCGACCGGGCGTGGGGTGCTGAGGTACAGGTGGAACCGGTCCGGCAGCAGCACGTAGGCGATGCCGATACAACGGCTGCTGGTGGCCCCGAACCCGAAGTAGCGGATAGTGGTCGACGGTGCCGAGCTGGTGCTCAGGTAGTCGTCGCGCATCGTGTGCCACCCCGGCGTCTCATAGAGTCGGGGCGATTCGGGCACGCCGAGTGCAGCCCCCCGCCGCTGCTGGATGAGCTGTAGCTCCCAGAGGTGCTGCTCCGGTGCGGCGCCGGCCTGACACTGCTTCGCCCGTTCGACATGTTTGGTGGCCGCGGCACGGAACGCCGCCCGTCGTTCGTTCGGAGCTGCGGTGGGATCGTCCATGACCGCGACGAACCGCAGCACCTCCGGCGTGACGACGCGCATCGCCTCCGTTCGTCCGCGCGAGTACTGGCGGGTGGCGATGGATTCGTACGTGGCTCCGGTGAACCCCTTGGCGCGCTTGTGTGCGAGCTGGTACCCCAACTGCACGAAGGCGTCTGGTGACATCCGTAGCCGCTTGACCTCGTCCACCCCGAACTCGTCGATGGACAGGGTCGCGGTGGCGGTGTCCGCGGCGAATCGGGCGAAGGACTGTGCCGCGGTGGCGATCTCGGCTTGCAGCCCGTCGTCGAGCACGAAGGTGACCGGCTCGATCGCTGGCACGCCCTGTGCCACCGCACCTGAGTGCGTGGCGTGCTCCTCCGGCGTGCCGGTGAGAATTGCGTCGACGAAGCTGAGAATGGTGGTGCCGTCCAGCTCGCAGTGTTCGACGTTGATGCCGGCCGTGCCGTCCGCGAAGACGATAAGCGACACCGCCTTGTCGAACCACCGGTTGCCGCTGTCGCCGTGGAGCAGTTGGTCGCAGGCCGCCAGGTCGTCGGCCGGGTCCAGGTCCTCCAGGCAGACGCAGAACAGCGCTGTCTCGATGGTCTCCAGTGCCACGGCGTTGCTGGTGTCACGTGCTATCAATCGCCGTCGGGCCGCCGCCCACTCGGCTCGGGCCATGGTGGTGAGATGGCCGGTCGCGGTGGTCATCGCCGCTGGCACGAGACCGGTCTTCTGCAACCCCCGTAGGCCCGCGGTCAGGTCGTCGAGGGAGTACGGGCGTCCGTCCGGACCGATCACGTCCATTCGGAAGGCGTTGCCGTGGCAGAACACCACGATGTGTCGCGCGGTTGCGGGGCCCGGCATCTCGTCGCTGTACGGCGCGCGGACGCTGTCCTGAACCGGCCCCGGGATGCGGGTGGTCGAGAAGAGAAATTTGTTCTGCTCCATTGACAGTGGCTGCCCGCGCGTGACGGCTGCCGGGATGCGCTCCGCGTCGAGCTGGATTTTGTAGTTGACGGTGGCGGCGATGAGCCGCACCGCGCGTTCTACCTGCGGGTCGGTGAACCCGCGCAGCGGCGTGTCGCGGAACAGGAAGAAGAAGTTGGCGTTCAACGCGATGCGGTCACGCCTGCCGAGATAGCGGGCTGGCCAGAAGTCGTCCAGCCAGCTGTGGGTAGCGGCGTCCTCGTTGTACCGCACCAGGTCGGCGTGGAGCTTCGGCCCCGGACCATCGGCCTGCCCGAACTCCTGCACCGCGGCCTCGGTGTCGGCGAATTCCTGCTCCGTCAGGAGCGGCTTGGACCACTCGAGGAACCGGGCGCAAGTGTCCTCCAGCGCGGGTAGCGGTACCGAGGATAGTTTGTCCTCGTTGTCGAACGTACTCACTCGGCCTCCTGGAAGTGTGCTGCTCGTCGGGCCGCTTTCGGGGCCATTGGTTGAGGTCAAAGGGTATGCCGTCGCAGGTCTTCCGGGCTGACCGAAACGCACTGGGTGGTGTTGACGAGTGCTAGTCCAGCAGCTGGTCGACGCGAACGGCATGACGCTCGGCGTCGCGGTGCGTGGGCAGGACTCGGCCGAAGAGCTGTCGCGTACGGGTGACACTGCCCGTCACGCCGGGGCGCTGGGAGTAGGCGAAGATCGCTGTGTGCCGGGCGGTGTCCCCGTGTACCGCGCTCACCCGGTGTAGCGCGTATCGTCCCTTGAACAGTTGGAGGTCACCGGGGCGCAGGGTCTGGGCCCGTACCGGTGCCCGATCTGTGCCGGTGAGCACCGAACGGACGGCGTCGAAGTTTTCCGCGCCCGCTGAACGGATGTTCGGGCAGTATTCGAAGACACCCCCCTCCTCCGGCTCCTGGGTCAGCAGACTGACGGTGAACTCGTTGAGGTCGAAGTGCCACGGATGCTCCATACCGGGTTGTACGACGTTGAGTACCAGGCCGGAGAGCGGGTCGGCGAGCTCGTGGAGCGCCGGGAGCTCGAAGCAGGCGGCGACGAAGCGTACGAACGACGGATCGCGGTAGAGCCGGTGGATGAGACTGTCGGTGGGGATCAGATCGCGCGGGACGAACGCGTTGCCACGTCGCATGATGATGCGGCCTGGGTGCTCAGCTGGCAGATCGGCATCGAGTTTTATGTTGTAGACGTTGGTTTCCGTAACGTCGTAGTACGCCGACGGGGCAACTGTGGTGCCTTCCCGTCGTAGCGTCTCCCAGCTACTCGGCCGAATGAACTCCGGCAGCACACTGCAACCGTGGGTGCGCAGGTCGGTGCGGGTTTTGGTGACGACGCGTTCCCATGCGTCGCTTCCGGGGGCGGCCAGTGGATAACGCGCGGTGTCCACGTCATGCATTTAGGCGATTCCCTTCTTCAATGGCGGCGACATGAAGAATTGCGGAATCCTAACAGGACTTGCCGGCGCGCAGCCTCATGTAGGTTACATTTTTCACAGCCGCACCAGAAGGGTCAGGTTGGCGAGAGCTCATGGTCTGGCCGGTGGGCTGGTGGGCCGGTACGTCGGTGGTGCAGAGCTCGCTGCCGGGTCGGGCGAAGGCACCCGCCCGGGCGGCGACGCTCACCTGGTGGGCCGAGCGTGCGGCGAGGTCGGCGTCGGCGAGGTCGGCGTCGGCGGGGGATCGGCGCAGGACGAGGGCGTGATAGAGCGGGCGGCTCCAGTCGTCGCTGGTCGCGCTCGCCAGGACATCGGCCAATAGGCCGCCGACGTCCCGCCCGCGTCGGTAGACCGTGGTCCGGTGTACGCCCGACCGGTCGGCCACGGCGTCCATGATCAGCATTCACCACGTGACCAAGCAGTCGGTCGCGAGCCGCGTCCGTAACGCGGAGCAAGCACTGCACCGTTCCCCGGTCGGCTGAAGCCCACCACACTGACCGTCGAGACGGGACAATGCCTGCTGATCTGCGGGCCGAACGGCGCCGGGAAGAGCACGCTGCTGCGGGTCCTCGCCAGTGACCTCGCCCCCCGCTGGCGGCCAACTGACCCGTCGTGGCCGGCTTCGCGAATGGGCGGCCCGGGTTCAGTCGAGGAGCAGATCCAGCCTGCACGAGCGCACCCTTCACCTCTCGCGTGGCCTGGTCGAGGAGTTGGAGGCGGTCCTCGAGGAGGACCGGGGCACCGCGGTGGTGTCAGTCATGACCGCCGGTTGCGCCGGCGTTGGTCCGGCGAGACCCGGGAACTGGCCTAGCGGAATCCTGGGCCGGTAGTGCGAACGCCACGACGGCGACGAGGGTCAGGATGAGGGCGGTGAACGCGAACGCCTGCGCGTAGCCGCTGACGAGATCGGTCTTGGCTGACGAATGCCGGCTGGTCAATGCGACTAAGGCGGTCAGACCAAGGGCGCCACCAAACTGTTTGGCGGTGTTCGTCAGCCCAGAGACTGCCCCGGCATCGGGGCCGGAGACACCAGAGGTCACCACCGCGGTCAGCGGCACGATGAGTAGCCCGCCGCCGATCGAGATGACGACGGCGGGGCCGAGTACGCCGGACAGATAGGTGCTGTGGACGGTGATCTGGCTCTGCCACCAGAAACCTGCCGCGGCGATGGCGGTTCCGACGATGACCAGGGTCCGGGCGGGGACGTGCCGCATCAGCCATGGGGCCACGCGCATTCCGACCAGCATCATCAGCAGGGTGTGTGGCACGAACCCGGCCCCGGTCTGTAGCGGGGTGAGTTCGAGTACCTGCTGCAGGTACAGGGTCAGGAAGTACCACAGCGGGATCTGGAAGCCTGCCCCGACCAACAGCATCAGCAGGTTGCCCAGCCAGATCGCCCTGGTTCGCAGCAGCCGCAGCGGCAGGAGCCGCGGTTCGGCGCCGCGTGCCTCGACCACGACGAAGGCGGCCAGGCAGACCAGGCCGGCTACCAACGCCGCTACGGCGGTCGGATCTCGTCGGCCGTGTGAGTAGCTGGCCGTGACGGCGTAGGTCACCGCGATCAGGGCGGTGGTGACCAGGGCGGCACCCGTGACGTCGAGACGGACGACCCGGTCACGTGGCCTCCCTTCGGCCAGCGCGGCAGCTGTTACGACAATGCAGAACATGCCGATCGGTACGTTGATCAGCAGGGTTGACCGCCAGGTCAGGTACTCGGTGAGGGCACCGCTGACAAGGTTGCCGACCGCGCCGCCGGCCAGGCTGACCGCGGTCCAGACCGCCAACGCACGGTTACGGGCGGGCCCATGCGGAAACGTCGTGGTGAGGATCGTCAGGGTGGCGGGTGCCAGCGCGGCGGCACCGAGGCCCTGGAACGCGCGGGCACCGACCAGCACGCCGGCGGTGGAGGCGATCCCGCCGACGAGACTCGCGGCGGTGAACAGCCCCAGTCCGGCGATGAAGACCAGCTTGCGTCCATACACATCGGATAGTCGGCCGCCCAACAAGAGAAAGCCTCCGAACACCAACGCGTAGGCGTTGGTCACCCACAGCAGGCCGGACGGTGACAGGGAGAGGGTCCGTTGGATGGACGGAAGTGCGATGTTGACCACTGATACGTCGAGCACCACCAGGAACTGCGCGGTGCAGGCCAGCAGGAGCGCCGCCCGGCCGGAGGAGGCCGCGTGCGGGGCGAGGCGTCGGACGTGCTGTGTGTACAGCTTGCCCCCGTCCCGCCACCCCACGATACCCTCAAATCAATGAGATCACATTGCTATGATGCATAAAGTAGTCTCGAATCAAGGTCTGGGCAACCTGAGTGGGAAAGGGAAGCGGTTGGCGACCGGTCGAACTCGAGGGGTGGGCTCCGAGCACGCGCATCGGCGCAACGAGATCGCCGATGCGGTGCTGGCCGTTGTCGCCGAACGTGGGCTGGCGGCCGTGTCCCTGGCCGCGGTGGCCGCTCAGGCCGGCGTATCGCCGGGCCGGGTCCAGCACTACTTCCCCACCAAGCGAGGGCTGATCGAGGCCGCCTTCGAGCGGGGTAACGCCCTGTCCAGCGGTCGGATTACCGCCAAGGCCAGCCCCGACGACCGGGACGTCAGCCGACGGCGCCTGCTCACCGTGGTGCTCACCGAGCTTATTCCGTACGACGCCACTACCCGGGCCCACCTGCGGGTACGCCAGTCATTCACCGCGGCGGCGCTGGCTGACGAGGCCATCGCCGCCCGCCTGCGCGTCGACTACGCCAATCTCCACGGCCAACTCGCCAACCTGCTCCGCGGCGACCAAGCCGCTGGCCACCTCCGTGCCCGGACCGACCCCGAGGAGGGGGCCGTAACCCTGGTGGCGCTCGCCGAAGGGCTGGCCTACTACGTGCTTATCGGCGTCTGTCCGGCCGAGGCCGCCCGGGATCAGGTGCTCGCCGCGATCTCCGAGGTCTACGCCGCGGCGTGAGGTGGGGTGCGGAGACGACGCGGCGGTTGCTCCACCGGCGGCCCGCCAAGACGGTCATGACGATCACCGTCGATTGCCTCGGGGGCCTTTTCAGCGACAGTTCCGTCCGACTCGGGGTGAACGGAACGTGCGACCGGCAAACCCACCTCGTCCACGCGAAACGTGGGATGACTCCGGCGCCGTACGGAGGCTCGGCAACTCCGGTGCTCGACACCCGGCAGTAGCCGGTCCCGTCGCGACCAGGCATTGCGTACCGGATCGCATCCCACTAGGACGCTCCTCTCGACCGGTACCGGATCTCCGCGAGCCGTGTTCGGACGGGCGCCGGTGACCATGGCGTACCGGGCCTGTGTGACCGAGCGATACCTGCCCCGGTGTGGCAGCGACCACCATGTTCTGCCGGTTCCCGTCAACAGGGAGCCGATCGTACCCGTGGGTCAGCGCTGCCGCTGCTGGCGTCTCCGGTGTCGCCGGAGCGCTCCGCTGACGTCCCGGTCCCGTCTCGGCGGCAGGGTCGCTAGGCTGGCAGCGCGTGGGACCCATCCGCGGGTTGCGCGTTTCGGGTGTTGGTGGTTGGTCCTTGTTGGGGGTTTCTGGTGGAAAAAGGGACAATTGTTCGGTTTGATGATGTTCGCGGCTACGGGTTTATCGCACCGTTCGGGGGTGGTGACGACGTCTTTGTGCACGCGAACGACTTCGGTGATCAGCGGCACGCAGTCGCTGCCGGCATGCGGGTGAGCTATGAAGTGGTGCAGTCCGAACGGGGTCTGAAAGTCGCGAGTGTGGTGCTGGAGACGGCTCCGGCCGCACCGAACCGTAGTGTGCCGAGTCGTCCGCAGCCCCTGTCCGACGAGGACGGTGAGTGTGACGTGTTGGCGGTGGAGCAGTTCGACAGCGCGGTGACTGAGCTGCTGCTGGCGAACGTGCCCACGATGACCGGTGCGCAGATCGTCGAGGCCCGTCGGGCGCTGGTCGCCATGGCGCGCCAGTATGGCTGGGTCGAGGACTGACCGCCGCGGGTAGCGGCCCGTGGTCCGCGCCCTCCGGGGTGGCAGTGGTTCGCTGCGTGCGGCGCGGGTAGTCGTCTGGTTACCGATCGGCTGCGACAATCCGGGGATGGATGACAGCGATCAGGGCATCGATCGTGCCGTAGCGGGCGCTGACTTCGTGGAGTGGAACTTCTCGATCATGGCGAGTGGTTCGCCGTGGCGCATTGAGGAGGGGATGACGCAACTGCTCGCCCATCAGGGTGCGGAGGGGTTCGGGCCGTCCCTGGCTGTCGCGGCGCGCGAGGATGCCCGGGTCATCCAGGAGTTGGGTCGGCGAAAGACGCCGACGGCGATGGCGGCGCTGCGGGCGTTCCAGGCGATGAGTCCGGTCGACACTCAGCGGGAACTGGCCGGGCTGCACGCCGACCGGCTTGTTCGACAGGGCGTCCCGGACCCGTCCTGGGCGTCCACGATCGGCCGGGTGCGGGTGGAGGGCTGCTGGTGGGCGCACGACCCCTTCGACGAGACCGCCTTCGTGCTGTGCGTCTTCTCCTACGACGGCGACGATGAGCACGGCATTCTGGCAATGATCGACCTCGCGGTGGACGGTGGCCTGTTTCGGGAGCTGACCCTCGGCATGGACGTTGAGGTGCTGCGGGATGTCCTGCGCCGCGCTGACGGTGTCGATGGTCTGGTCACCGAGCCGGTTGACCCGGCGTATGCCCGGCGTTTGTTCGAAGACGCGGTCGTCACCTCGGACGAGGTGCTGGAAGATCGGGACTACCAGCCGAATCCGGCGCCGGCCGTGTACCGGAAGATGCGGGCGCTGACCCTGGCCCGGGCCCGGGCGTTGAGCATCGCCGCCGCGCCACCGGACCCGCTGCCCGACAGCGTGGATGTCGAACTCATGAAGCGAGCGTTCCTCGCCTCCAGTTTCGGCGCCAAGCTGCCCGGGGGCGACGCGACGAGCCAGGCGGTGGACCTCTTCGTCGAGCAGCTCACCGATCGGGCTTGCTGCCATCCGATGCGACTCGGCCCGCGCCGGGTTATGGCCGCCTTGGGCCTGCCAGGTCTGACGCGAGACGCCATCGGTGATCCGGATGTCAGTGACATTCTTCTGGATGTTGTCCAGGCGTGGGCTGCCTGGACCGCGGCCGAACGCGGCCTGTCCCGAGACGCCACCGAACGGCTCCAACGGGCGTGTGAGCAGGCGTGTGCGCGCCTGCGCTCTACCGGATCCGGGGGGACGGCCGCGCACCTGGCCTGATCTGGCTGGCCGTGACCTCCGTTCAACGTTGACGTACGCCGAGGCTACGCGCCGTCGTCGTGACGATCGCGAGGGCGAATAGGACCGACGAGTATAGCAGCACGGTCGGGACGGCACCCAGCCACTGGACCAACACCCCGGCGAGAGCGGGGGCTGTCGGTAGCAGGATCCCACTGAGGAAGTGCACGGCGGCGCTCGCCCTTCCCTGGAGGGTTGAATCGACGTGCGTGAGTATGTAGCCGATGATCGAAGCGTTGGCTGCGGGTCCGAGGAAGAAGGCCAGCGCGCCGATGACACCGATGAGATACGCGGAGTGGACCACGGCCAGCAGCGGAGTCACCATCGCCGCAACCCACCCGAACGCGGTGATCAGCGTCCGTGGCTGGAAACGCGCGACCAGTCGGGGCGCCGCCAGCGCGCCTATCAGCCCACCCGTGCTCGTTATCGAGAACAGCAGTCCCGTGGCGGCCGGACCCGCACCGTGGCGCTCCGCCAGTAGGAGACAGACCAGGCCGATCGACTGAAAGACGAAGGTGACACCGGCGAACCAGAGCACCGCGCCCCGAACGAACCGCTCCTGCCACAGCCATCGCAGACCGGCGCTTACGAAGCCACGGCTTGGGTGCGGGGCACGATTCCCACCGGTGGTGCTGAGGGGGCGTCGGATCAGGGTCAGCCCTACCGCGGAGGCGAGGTAGGACACGGCATCGATCAGGAACGGCACCACGCGGCCGGCACTGAAGAGTATGCCCCCGAGGGCAGGTCCGATCAGCGTCGCGAGATGCGTGCGGGATTCGTACCGGGCGGCGGCCTGGGTCACCTGCTCGCTCGCCACGACGAACCGTAGTGCTGCCGTCTCGGCGGGTTGAAAGCAACTACTCAGGGCCGCTTCCACGATCGCCACAATGGCGATGTGGATGAAGGTGATCTGGTCGATAGTGCCAGCGATGACCAGGCTGCTCAGTGCCAGCGCGCGTCCCAGATCTGCCGCGATCATGAGAAGTCGTCGGTCGCGTCGATCTGCCAGGGATCCTGCCGGGAGTCGACACACCACAGCGGTGATGGCAGCGATTGACGCGACGGCTCCCGCGTGTGCTGCCGATCCGGTGATGGTCAGCGTCAGCAGGACGAAGCCCACCGAGGAGACGGCACTACCCAGAGCGGAGATTGACTGGCTCACCCAGAGGATGACGAAGTCACGGTTTTGGGAGAGCGGGCGTACCGGCGGAGCGCAGGTCGGCTTGTGGTGCTTTCGACCGAGCGATGGATCAATCACGTCACCCGACGCTAGGCACAGGCCTGATTGGACGCATGCGTGATCTGTATCACGTAACCCCCCTCATTGTCCGATGTGGAGCTGTCCTAGACTGCCGTCGATGATCAAGACGAGACGATTGGCGGCAGCCCTCGTCGGGCTGCTGGCAGCGAGCGTGATGACTGGTCCGGTGCCGGCCCTCGCGGACTGGGAGACCCCGGTCGAGCCGCCGAAGGTCGAGCTGGTCCTCGACGTCAGCGGATCGATGCGGGCCACCGACATCGACGGGCGGAGCCGAATCTCGGTCGCCCAGCAGGCGTTCAACGAGGTGGTGGACGCGCTGCCGGATGAGACTGAACTGGGAATCCGGGTCCTCGGTGCCACCTATCCGGGTGACGACAAGGAGCAGGGCTGCCAGGACACCCAACAGATCGTGCCGGTCGGACCGGTCGATCGGGTGCAGGCAAAGGCAGCGGTGGCGACGCTTCGTCCGACGGGTTACACGCCGGTCGGACTGGCGCTGCGCTCGGCCGCCGAGGATCTCGGTACGGGTAGCACCGCCCGGCGGATCGTGCTGATTACCGACGGCGAGGACACCTGCGCCCCACCAGACCCCTGTGAGGTGGCCCGAGAGCTGGCTGCGCAGGGGACGAAGCTGGTCGTGGACACCCTCGGCCTGGCCCCGGACGAGAAGGTGCGTCAGCAACTGCTCTGCATCGCCGGGGCCACTGGTGGCACGTACACCGCGGCGCAGAGCGCGGACGAACTGACCGGGCGGATCAAGCAACTGGTCGACCGGGCCCGGGACACGCACACGGCCACGCCGGCCGTGGTCGCCGGTACCTCGGTCTGTGCCGACGCCCCGCTACTCGGCGCCGGCGTCTACAGCGACCGGGAGAAGTTCTCGGAGCACCGCTGGTATCGGGTGCCGGTGTATCCCGGGCAGGAGCTGCGCGCCTCTGTCAGTGTGGCGTTGGACCGGCCGGTCAACCCCGACCATGCGGTGCTGCTGCGGGCGGTGGCCACCGACGGTCGGGAACTGGTGCGTGGCGTGGACGCCGGTAGCGGCCGGACCGATGTCGTCTCCGCCGGTCTGCGTTGGTCGGCGGGGGAGCAGCCGGAGGATGGGCCCTCCCCAACCCCGTCGACTACCACCGACGCCGAAGCCACCATCGTCTGTCTCGTGGTGAGTAACGCCTTCGCACCCCAGCCGGGGACCCAGATGTCGCCGGGTATGCCGGTTGAGTTGACCGTGGACATGGTCGTGTCCTCGCCTGCTCCGGCTGCCCCGGATCTCGGTCGTGGCTGGGTGCTGCTCGTCCTGCTGACCGGGGTTGGTCTGCTGGCAGGACTGGCGTCCGGGGTGCTCACCCGGTGGTGGGTAACGACCTGGAGGGAGAAGTGATGCGGGTCCGGTCAATCCAGGGTGGGTCTGTCCTGGCCGCTGTCGGCCTGGCCCTGCTGGTCTCACCCGGGGCGGCCTGGGCCACCCCGACGCCATCACCGGGGGCGACACCGGTCACCCGAGCAGGGACCTCCTTTTTGACCGCCACCGATATCGCCGCCGGGCAGCCGGTGCGGGTGGACGCCGCTACCGGCGACTACCTGTACTGGTCGTTCCCGGCCGTGGCCGGCGAGCGTCATGAGATCACCGCGACCGTGTCGTTGCCCAAGCAGCGTAGTGGCGAGTCGACGTGGACCGTGGAGGTCTTCGACGGGCTGCGGCGACGTCAGGCCTGCACCGCCGGAGCCCAGACGCCGACGGCTACCGCCGAGGCCGAGAGCGTCTCGCTCGGTTGCACCCTGCGGCAGGTGCGCTCCTGGGCTGAGCCGTGGTCGGCCGATCCGCTGCCGGGGACGTACTACGTCCGGCTCTCGGTGGCCGAGCTGCCGGAGGAAGATCTTGGCCTCCCGATCGAGGTGGAGCTACTGGTCGGCGCGCTGGGTGAGGGGTCCCGCGACGACGGCGTACTGGCGGAGCCGTTGGTGCTGCCCACCGAGGCCGGCACCCTACTCGAGGCCGCTCCGACGGAGCCGGCCGAGGGCGACGACGACGGCTTCTTCGGTTGGCTGCCCGAGCTCGGCTCGCGCTGGGTCTGGAGCACGGTCGGCGGCATCCTCGCCGCGGTGGCTGGTGTCGTCGGTTTCGGTCTGACCCGGCGCCCCCGCCGTCGGTGACGATGACGATGACGATACTGGGCTGACCGGCACCGGGTACGCGGTGGCCGCGTACCCGGTGCCGGTCAGTCCTGCGGCGGCAGCTCCTTGACGCTGCTGCGGCGTGGGAAGGCCAGGGCCAGGGTCAGGTCGAGCACGGTGGCCGGATCGGTGAGCCGGTCCCCGTACAGTTCGCGCAGCTGGCCCATTCGGTAGCGCACGGTCTGCGGGTGCACGAAGAGGTCGGCGGCGACATCGTCGCGCCGGCCGTGGTGCAGCAGCCAGGAGCGCAGGGTCTCGGTCAACCGGTCGGCGGTGGTGGGTGGCAGTGCCGCCAGCGGCGCCAGCACCTGCGCGCGCAGGTCCGCCAGGCCCTCCGGGTCGTGGCTGAGTAGCAGCTCGGCGAGGTGGGCTTCGGTGTCCAGAGGCGCGCCGACGTCGTCCGGACGCAGACCCAGGGCGAGCGCCCGGGTGGTCCGCTGCCAGGAGTGGGCGACCTGGGTCCAGGGCCGGGCCGGGCCGAGTACCGCCCGTCGGCCGCGTAGCAGCCGGGCAAGCTGCCGCCGCCGGTCGCCGTGGGCATCCGGGACGAGAAGTCCGGCGGTCTCGTCGTCGGGCCCGCGGCCGGGCAGGTCGTCGGCGCTCTCCAGGGTCTGCGCGGGCAGTAGCTTGAGTGCCGGGCGTAGGTTCGACCGGGGCAGCAGCACGGCGGTGAGGGTCTGCGGCGGTGGCCAGTCAGCCCGTTCCGCGCTGCGCAGCAGTACTTCTTCGTCGGCTCCGGTGATCAGCTGCTGGGTGAGTCGTTCCAGATTGCGGCGGCGGATCAGTCTGGTACTGGCCAGCTCGTCGGCGTGTCCGGCGACGCTGGCGGCGGAGAGCTCATCGATGTAGGCGAACATCAGCTCGGCGAACTCGGCTACCGTGGCGGCCGGAAGCTGTCCGCGCACGGCGATGGTGGACATCTCCCGCCAGGAAACCCGGGCACCCACCCGGTATGCGGCGAGTAGCGCGTCCACGCTGCGGCCGGAGCGGGCCTCGCCACTGCCGAGCGCGTACGCGGCCTCGACGGCGGGGACGAGTGGGGTGCTCGGGTCGGCTCCATAGGAGCGTTCGACGAGTTGTAGAAAGGTGCCGAGGGCGATCCGTACGGCATTTTCGATCTTGTCCCGCATCTGCCCGGTGAGGGTGCCGGAGTAGCTGGGTACCTCGGCGGTGATCGCGGTGACGGTGCGCTCGGCGAGCAGGGCGAGTCGGTCGCGGAGCTCCGCGGCAACCCGATCGTCCAGGTCCAGCCCGGCCGCACGCCGGGTTGCCTCGGACCGCTCGGCCACAACCTTGTTCCCTTCGTATAAATTCGCGGCTCGGGTTCACCTTCCCAAGTCAAGATTTTATGCCAGTGTGCCGCGACGATCGGGTTATGACCACCACCGTCCAGCGCCCGTCCGCGCCGGCGTCCCTGCGTCGCGGGTTTCTGCGGCTCGCCGCGGCGGTCACCACCCCGTTGCTGCCCGACGACTACCTCGACCTGATCGCCCCGCTGCGCGCCGGCACCGACCTGCGGGGCCGGATCGTTGAGGTGCGTCCGGAGACCCCGGACGCCGCCACCGTCGTGATCCAGCCGGGACGAGACTGGCAGGGGCACCGCCCCGGCCAGTACGTCCGGCTCGGCGTGGATGTCAACGGCGTGCGGCAGTGGCGGGCCTACTCGGTGACCTCCGCTCCGGGAGACCGCCACGACCCGATCACGATCACCGTCAAGGCGATCCCGGACGGCCTGGTCAGCAACCATCTGGTGCGGCACGCTCAGCCCGGCACGATTGTGCAGCTTGACCAGGCACAGGGCGACTTCGTGCTGCCGGCCACACCGCCGGCGCGGGTGTTGTTGGTGACCGCGGGCAGCGGAATCACCCCGGTCATGGGGATGCTGCGCAGCGGGGCCCTCACGGGGTCGGATGTCACCCTGGTGCATTCGGCGCCCACCGCGGCGGATGTGATCTTCGGTGGGGCGCTGCGGGAGCTGGCCGGCGCCGGCGCGCTCCGGCTGGTGGAGCGGCACACCAGGGATGACGGCCAGCTCAGCCTCGCCGACCTGGCCGCGCTGGTGCCGGACCATCTCGAGCGGGAAACCTGGGCGTGCGGCCCGGCCGGGCTCCTCGACGCCCTGACCGCGCACTGGACCGCGGTCGGCCGGGGCGAGCGACTGCACACCGAGCAGTTCCGGCCGACCACCATCTCACCGGGCGAGGGCGGCACCGTCACCTTCGGCCGCAGCGGTGTGACCGTCGCCGCCGACGGCAGTACCCCGCTGCTGGAGGCGGGGGAGGCGGCTGGGGTGCTCATGCCGTCGGGCTGCCGCATGGGCATCTGCTACGGCTGCGTCCTGCCACTGCGCCAGGGCGCCGTCCGTGACCTGCGCAACGGGTCGCTCACCACGGCGGTTCCCGGCGACGGTGTTCTCGTCCAGACCTGCGTGTCGGCCGCCGCCGGCCCCTGCGACCTCGACCACTGATTCCGGAGTACCGACGTGACCGTCATACAACGCAAGCCCGTCAACCCGATCGCTCACCTCACTGCTGAAGACATCGAGGTGATCGGGAAGGAACTCGACGCGATCCGGGACCGGGTGATGGCCGACCTGGGGGAGCGGGACGCCCGCTACATTCGCCGGCTCATTCGGACGCAGCGGGGCCTGGAACTGGGCAGTCGGGCGGTGCTGCTCTTCTCGCTGTTCCCGCCGGCGTGGATTGTCGGAACGGCCGGCCTGTCGGTCGCCAAGATCCTGGAGAACATGGAGATCGGGCACAACATCCTGCACGGTCAGTGGGACTGGATGCGGGACCCGAAGATTCACTCCACGACCTGGGAGTGGGACCACGTCTCCCCGGCCGAGCAGTGGAAGCACTCCCACAACGAGCTGCACCATCGCTACACCAACGTGATCGGCAAGGACAACGACCTCGGGTACGGCATCATGCGGGTCGACGAGGACCAGCGGTGGTACCCGCTCTACCTGGGGCAGCCGTTGTGGAACCTGATCAACGCCTGCTTCTTCGAGTACGGCATCGCCGCGTACGACCTGGAACTGGGGCGCAACCTGAAGAAGGGCCGGCACCGGGATCCGGCGTTCCGGGCCCGGGCCCGGGCGGTCGGCCGCAAGATCCGCCGGCAGGTCCTGAAGGACTACGTGCTGCACCCGC
Organism: Salinispora tropica CNB-440; assembly: GCF_000016425.1. Taxonomy (GTDB): domain Bacteria; phylum Actinomycetota; class Actinomycetes; order Mycobacteriales; family Micromonosporaceae; genus Micromonospora; species Micromonospora tropica. Next base: position 2,351,139 of record NC_009380.1, read on the forward strand.
TGCTGTCCGGGCCGTCGTTTCTGAGCACGCTCGCCGCGACCTTCACCGCGAACCTGGTCCGTAACCTGTGGAGCCACTCCGTGATCATGTGTGGGCACTTCCCGGAGGGCGTGGAGACCTTCGAGAAGACCTCAATCGAGGGGGAGACCCGCGGCGAGTGGTACCTGCGACAGATGCTCGGCTCGGCGAACATCAGCGGTAGCCGGTTGCTGCACATCATGTCCGGTAACCTCTCCCACCAGATCGAGCACCACCTCTTCCCGGATCTGCCGAGCAACCGCTACCGGGAGGTCGTCCCGGAGGTTCGGGCGTTGTTCGACCGGTACGGCCTGAAGTACACCACGGGATCGCTGCCCCGGCAGGTCTTCTCCGCCTGGAAGAAGGTCGTCCGGCTGTCGCTGCCCGACCGCCGGCCGCGCGACCGGGCCAGCAACCGGCCGGCACCGGCGCTGCGTACGTCTGGTGCCTGAGCTGGCCTTGGTCAGGCCGGACCGTCGATGGTCACGGGGGCGGAGGAGCTCCCGCGACCTGGGCGTAGAGCTGTTCCAGCCGCTGGGTCTGCCGGCGCAGGTCGAAGTGCTCCACAACGTGTCGGCGGCCCGCCTGACCGAGCTGCTCGCGCAGCGTGTCGTTGTCGAGCAGCCGGCCGATGTTCGCCGCCAGCGCCACGCGGTCGCCCTCGGCGCCGAGTAGCCCGGTCGTGCCGTGGACGACCGCTTCCGGGATGCCGCTGTGGTACGTCGCCACCACCGGCAGACCGGCGCTCGCCGCCTCCAGAATGGTGGTGGGCAGCCCTTCCGAATCGCCGTCTGGCGCCGTCCGGGACGGTGCGGCCAGCAGCCGCGCGGCGGCCAGGTGCCGGCGCACCACCGCCGGTGGCTGCGATCCACAGAACGTGGCGTTGAGGCCGAGTTCGGCGGCGCGCGTCCGCAACGGTGCCGCGAGTGGCCCATCGCCGATGAACAGCGCGCGGGGTCGTCGGGGGCGGAGCAGCCCCAGCGCCTCGACCAGGTCGTCGACCCCCTTCTTCGCGACGAGTCGTCCGACGAAGGCGACATCCCACTCCCGCCTGGTCGCCGCGGGCGGGGGCGGGATCGGTACGCCGATGTGGTGCACGTGGACCTTCGCCGGGTCAGCCCCGAGGCTGACGGCGCGGTCCCGGATGAACCCACTGACGGCGACGACCAGGGCCGCCCGGTCAAACGCCGCCCGGAGGTTGCGTCGCTGACGGGCTCCACGTAGGCCGGGGAGCGCGGGCTGGCGGGTGACATCCTGACCGTGCACGGTAATGACCAGGGGAATGCCGAGTTCAGCGGTCGTTCGGCTGATCAGCCACCCGTCCCCGCCGAAGTGGGCGTGTACCAGCGCCGGGCGTAGCTGCCGCAGCAAGTGGGTGAGTCGGGGTGACCGGCCGGACACCTTCAGCGCGAGTAGGTCCCGCCGGTCTCGCCGCGCACTGCCGTACGCCACCGTGTCGGTGTCGCGGGACAACGCCGAGGGGACTCGCACCGCGCCGAGGTAGCTGGGCCGCCAGGTGGTCAGCGCGTCGGCCTGGTTCCGAATGAACGTCTCCGAGCCCGGTAGCAGGTGGCTGCGCCAGATCACGACGTGGGGCGAGGGCTGGGCTGACGGCACGGCTCAGGGGTTCTGGGACGCGGCGGCGCCGGTCCGGTTGGGCTCGGCTGGTCTGGGCGCGGTATCGGCGGCTGGGGTCTGGGCGGGCGCCGACACCCGTCGCCGAGCCAGGATGTGGTCGCGCAGAGTGTGCCGAAGCTGGGGTGGGATAAGCCAGATCTGCAGGTACGTCAGGTAGTCGAGAAGACCCGGCCGACCATGTCGCCGAGCATCGGCAAGAACAGTGCGAAACACGTGCGGATCGCGGGTGGTGGCCGCCATCGAGCCGATGATACTGAGCGCGATCGCCGCGTACGCCCGAGGGGTCACCAGGGTGCGGATCGAGCGCAACCAGTCGAGCTGTGCCTTCCACGGGGAGGAGAGGCTGATTCGGGGCCGGTCCTCATCCTGGTGCCAGAGCACCAGTGGCTCAGTGGCCATGACGAGGCGTACGTCGTCGTGCGCGAGGGCGCGCAGCGTCCAGTCCAGCTCCTGCTGACGGCGGAGGCCCACCGTGAACGGCACGCGTCGCAGCAACGCGGTCGAAGCCAGGATCGTCGAGGTCTGGATGAATCCGTCGCCGTGAAAGAGGCCCCGGCGTACGGTCAGGTACTCGCAGATCGGCTCGTCCGGCTCCGGGAGGCGCCGTGGCAGGACGAACTCGGCTCGGGGGGTGCGGTTGACCAGCCGGCTCGCGACGATCGGCGCGGGTACCGTGGCGGTCCTGGCGAGCCGGAGCTGGACCTCGAGCTTGTGGGGCAGCCACTCGTCGTCGTCGTCAAGGAACGCCGTCCACTCGGCGCGGGCCGCCGCGACGCCGACGTTGCGCGCGTTCGGCGCGCCGGCCCGCTCAGTCAGCGGAAGGACATGTAGGCGCGGGTCCCGCAGCGCGGCGAGCGCGGCGAGCGTTCCGGCGTCCGCACCGTCGACCACGACGATGACCTCGATGGTGGTGACGGACTGATTGAGGGCGCTCTGGACCGCCCGAGTCACCAAGGCCGGCCGGTCGCACGTCGGGATGACCACGCTGACATCAGGTGTACGCGACATTAAGTACCGCCTACGTATCGATAACGGCTTTTCATCACGGGCCAGCGGAAAGCCGGCCCGGGTATCCGGTGGGGCCTTGTGCATGACCTAAACGGCTCCGGGGAAACCACAGCTGCATTCAGCATGGCCAGCAGGTATACGGCGGGGAATAGGTTGTGCCGCGCCGAGTTCGCCGGTCAAGATGCCGTACGCTCTCCGGGCGTCTGCCGACCGGAAAGAATCGGAGAATCATTCGTGCATTGCGACGGTGTCGCCGCGGCTGGCCGTGGTCGGGTGGTCATGCTCGTGGACAACAGCATCGACGGCGACTCCCGTGTGCAGAAGGCTGCCCGCTCGGCAGCTGACGCGGGCTGGGACGTCACCCTGCTGGGCTGTGGCGACACCGCGCGGGAGGGACAACTTGGTACCGCTACCGTCCGCGTGCTGGCGATGCCCCGCCCCGCCGCGCGGTCCGGGGTCCGGCAGCGCCTCGTCGCCCGCGGTGGAGCGCTACTGCGGGTGGCGCGACTGCTTCGTCGGCCGTCGGAGTACGTCCAGGTGCTGCTCTGGCACGCGATCTCCGGCGACCGGGCGTGGCGGCGGCTCGAGCCGGGGCTGTGGACGTACGAACGGGTGTTCGGTCCGGTGGTTGACGCGGTGGCGCCGGACCTGATCCACGCCCACGACTTCCGGATGCTCGGCGTCGCCGCCCGGGCCGTGGAGCGGGCGGAGGCGGTGGGCCGGCAGGTGAGGCTGGTGTGGGACGCGCACGAGTGGTTGGCCGGTGCTCGACCACGCCGCGACAACGTGCGGTGGCTGCCGGCCCATCTCGCGTACCTGCGGGAGTACGTGCCACGCGTTGACGGCGTGGTCACCGTCTCGGCTGCCCTGGCCGACCTGCTCCGCAGCGAGTACCGGCTGGCCGAGGAACCGACCGTACTGCTCAACGCCCCGGCGGTGGCGGACCCGCCACCGCCGGACGTGCCGGACCTGCGGGCCCGGTGCGGAGTCGGGCCGGAGACCCCCCTGCTGGTGTACAGCGGGGCACTTGCCGAGCAACGGGGAGTGGGAACGGTGATCGAGGCGTTGCCGCGTCTTCCCGATGTCCACCTTGCGCTGGTGGTCGGTGACGTGAGCGCGCCGTACCTGCGGCAGCTGTTGGATGTCGCTGCGCGGCTGGGCGTGGCCGACCGGGTGCACCCCCAGCCGTACGTGCCGCACCAGCAGGTGAGCGCCTTCCTCAGCGCCGCCGACGTGGGGCTGATCCCGCTGCACCACTGGCCGAACCACGAGATCGCCTTGATCACAAAGTTCTTCGAGTACGCCCACGCCCGGCTGCCCATTGTGGTCAGCGACGTGCAGACGATGGCCGACACCGTCCGCGCTACCGGCCAGGGCGAGGTGTTCCGGGCGCGGGACGTCGGTGACCTCGTCCGCGCCGTGCAGGCGGTGCTCGCCGAACCGCAACGGTATCGCCGAAGCTACGACGGGCCGGACTCGCCCCTGGTTGACTGGACCTGGGAGGCGCAAGTAGACCGCCTCGACGCCCTCTACCGCCGGTTGCTGAGCCCGACCGTCGAGTCCGTGGAGACGTCGTGAGTACGCCGGACGTGAGCGTGGTGGTCCCGGTCTTCAACACCATGCCCTACCTGACCTCGTGCCTGGACTCGATCGTCGCCCAGACGATCGGGCTGGACCGGTTGCAGATCGTGGCCGTGGACGACGGTTCCACCGACGGGAGTGGCGCCGTACTGGACCGGTACGCCGCCCGCTACCCCGGCGTGTTCACCACGATCCACCAGGCCAACTCCGGCGGACCCGCCAGCCCCTGCAACCGGGCGCTCGACGTCGCCACCGGGCGCTACGTGTTCTTCGTCGGCGCGGACGACCGACTCGGCCCGGAGGCCCTCGACCGGCTGGTCCGGTCCGCCGACGAGTGGGGCTCCGATGTCGTGCTGGGCAAGGTGGTCGGCGTCAACAGTCGCCACATCTACCAGGACATCTTCGTGGCGAACCAGGTCGATGTCGACCTGTTCGACTCGCCCCTGCCGCGATCGTTGGCCAACACCAAACTGTTTCGTCGCGAGCTGCTGGAACGGCATCGGATCCGCTACCCGGAGGACCTGCCGATCGCCAGCGATCTGCCCTTCACCCTGGCGGCCTGCTACCGGGCACGGCGCATCTCGGTGCTGGCCGACTACGAGTTCTACTATGCCGTCCGCCGGATGAGCGCCACCAATATCACCTATCTGAGCCGGCACCTGGACCGGTTGCGGGCTGTCGAGAAGACCACTGGCTTCGTCGTCGACCTCATCGGCCCCGGCAAGCAACGCGACGTGGTCCTGGCCCGGCGTTTCGACCACGAGATCGCCAAGCTGCTCGAGGACGACCTGTTACGGCTGGACCGCGGCGTCCAGCAGCAGGTGCATGACGGCGTCGGGCGCCTGGTCGCCAAGCACCTGACCAAGGAGATCGCCGCCGAGCTGAACGCCGAGACCCAGATCCGGCTGGCGTTGACCCGCGACGCAACCCTCGACGACCTGCTGGCCGTCATTCGGCAGGACGCCCGCGGCGGGATACCGCCCACCATCGTGGCGGACGGCCGGCGATACGCCGCGTACCCGGGCTTTCGTGCTGGCGTACCCGATGCCTGCTTCGACGTGACCGCCAACCCGGACTGGAGCGCGAAGCTCGCCGTTACCGCCGTTTCCTGGGAAACCGGCGGCGTGCTGACGTTGACCGCCTGGACGCCCGCCCCACAGCTACCGCCGATCACGGTGAGCGCCGAGGAGATCCGCGCCACCACAGAACTGGTCGCCTCCGATTCCAACGGGACCGCGCTGCGGATTCGGTTCCGCGCAGCTGACCTGCTCGCCGCCACCGGAACCGCCGGCCGCCGCCGGGCGGTGTCGGCTCAGGTCGGCACCTTCGATCCCGGACGGGCACAGGGCCTCAACCAGGCGACCGGCGCAGCCGGCTCGATGGCGCTGCGCGCGCCCCGGTTGCGGGTCACCGCACCACTGCTGCGCCGCCGTGGCGCCCGACCCTACGTGGTGACGCCGGTCCTTGACGACTCCGGCCGGTTGATGATCTCCGTGGTGCCGGTGACGCGGCATCGGGTCGCCGCCCAGCTTCGGCGGCTGCTGCGTCGGCGTTAGGGCAGGGTCCCCGGGGCCCTGCCCCTGCCGATGCGGCTACAGCGGGGTCAACCGGGCATCGGGTCGGTCGGCCGGCGTCCGGTCAGACGGCGAGCAGCCGGTCGCGGACCTCCCGCCGCAGCACCTTGCCGATCTGTGAGCGGGGCAGGTCGTCGACCACCACCACCCGGCGCGGCACCTTGTACGCGGTCAGCTGCTCCCGGCACCTGGCCCGGATGCCCGCCTCGTCGATGGTGCAGTCCGAGTGCAGTACCACCGCGGCGACAACCTCCTCGCGCCCAGCGGTGCCGGGTAGACCGACCGCCGCGGCGTCGCGGACCCCGGGGATCTGCCGCAGCACCTCCTCCACCTCGGACGGGTAGACGTTGAACCCACCAGTAATGATCAGTTCTTTGATCCGGTCAACGACCCGTACGAAGCCGTCCGAGTTCATCTCCACGATGTCCCCGGTCCGAAGCCAACCGCCGGGCAGTAGCACCGCCGCTGTCTCCTCCGGCCGGCACCAGTACCCGGCGAAGACCTGCGGCCCGCTGATCAGCAACTCGCCCGCCTCGCCGGGGGCGCGGTCCCGGGCCGGGTCCTCCGGGTCGACGATACGGATGTTGGTGGCGGGGAACGGGATGCCCACCGTGCCGGGTTGCCGGGCCGTGGACACCGGGTTCCCCAACGCCACCGGGGAGGTCTCGGTCAGCCCGTACCCCTCGACCAGCAGCCCGCCGGTCACCGACTCCCACAGCCCCACAATGGCCGGGGGCAGTGACATCGCCCCGGAGATGGCGTACCGGATGGAGGTCAGCTCGACCCCACGTTCCCGGGCGGCGACGGCGAGCTTCTCGTAGATCGGTGGCACCGCCGGCAGGAATGTCGGTGGGCGGCGACGCATCGCCTTGAGGGTCTCGTCCACGTCGAAGCGGGGCAGCAGCACCAGGGTCGCGCCGATGTTGACCGAGAAGGTCAGGCAGAGCGTCAGCCCATACGCGTGGAACAGTGGTAGCACGCCGTACACGGTCTCGGCGCCGTCGCGGAGGCCCGGCACCCACGCGCGGCCCTGCGCCGCGTTGACGCGCAGGTTGCGGTGGGTGAGGATCGCGCCCTTCGGGGTGCCGGTGGTGCCGCCGGTGTACTGCAACAGCGCGGTGTCGTCCGGCCCCGGTGCGGGGTGGTCGGCGGCCAGCGGCCCGCTGTCTGCCAGCAGGCGCTCCCAGGCCAGTGTGCCCGGCGCGGGAGCGGTGATCGCGGCGCGAGCGGTGCGGGCTCGGGGCAGCGGCAGCCGCAGCGCCCAGCGCTTGAGCCGGGGCAGCGCCGCGCTGAGGTCGACTGCGACAACCGTTTCGACCTTGGTGGTGCTGGCGGTGCGGTGGACCAGCGGGGCGATCTTGGACCAAACCACGGCGATTCGGGCGCCGTGGTCGGCGAGCTGGTGGGCGAGCTCCTGTTCGGTGTAGAGCGGGTTGTGCTCGACCACGACCGCACCGAGTCTGAGCACCGCATAGAAGGCCACCACGTGTTGCGGGCAGTTCGGCAGGACCAGTGCGACTCGGTCTCCCTGGCTGACGCCGAGGCGGCGCAGCACCTCGGCTGCCCGGTCCACCTGTGCCGCCAGATCGCGGTAGCTGGTGGTGGCGCCGAAGAAGTCCAGTGCGGTCCGGTCGCCGAACCGGTGAACGGCCTCCTGTAGCAGGTCTACCAGGGACTCGTCGGTCGGAGCGATGGTTGTCGGCACGCCCGGTGCGTAGCTACGCAGCCACGGCCGCTCGGCGCTCAGGTTCATGGTGTCCGTCCTCCCCACGTTTACCTACTGGACCGTAATCTACGGTCCGGTAGAAAACCGGTGAGGTACCTGTCGCCGCACCGCCGATCGGGTGCCCCGTGGTCAGTGTCGCCGTTGCGATTGCTGGGTCCTCTGGCGCACCTTGACGATCGCGATGATGGCCACCACCACCAGCGTGATCGCACCGATGATCATCAGCCACTGGGCCGCGTTCGAGAGCAGTCCCACCAGGATGAGTACGGCAGCGACGATACCGATGACCCACAGTACTACCCGCATGTCGACCTCCGTCCCGCCCCCGTGTGTCTGGGGGCGCCCCGCCGTCTTCCCGGCCTGGTCGACAACATGCCGGGCAGGAACCGGGAGTTCCTGCCCGCGTGGTGTCAGCTGTCCGCCCCGGTGATCCGGCGAAGGGCGCGGCGCAACCGCCCTGTTGTCCCGGCGGTTCTGCGGTGGCCGGCGACCAGCAGCGCGACCACCCCGAGCAGGCCGGCGAGGGCGGCTACCAGGATTTTGATGTGGCCATCCCCGGGTACCTGCTGGACCAGCATGAACACACCCGCGATCACCACGAAACCGCCGAACGTCCGGCGGAGCACGACCTCGGGTATGCGTCCGGCCAACCGGGCGCCAGCGATGCTGCCGGCGACCGCGGCGGTGGTGACCGTGGCGGCCAGGCTCCAGTCGATGCTGACGCTGGACAGGAAGCCGGCCAGACCCGCGAACGACTTCATCGCTATGACGACCAGTGAGGTGCCGACGGCGACCGGCATCGGTAGGCCACCGAGCAGCGCGAGTGCGGGTACCACCAGGAAGCCGCCACCCGCGCCGACCATGCCGGTGACCAGGCCGACCACGACGCCGTCCAGCAGGACCCGCCGCACGGAGAGCTCTCGTGGTACCGCCCCGTCGCCGGTGCCACGGCGACCGCGGATCATCGCGGTCGCCGTGGCGAGCATCATCACCGCGAAGCCGGTGAGCAGGACCGCCGCCGGGATGAACTCGGCCAGCCGGCCACCGACGTAGGCCCCAGCCATGCCGGCGGTCCCGAAGAGCAGGCCGGTGCGCCAGCGGATCCGCCCGGCGCGGACATGCGGTAGCACGCCGACTGCGCTGGTCACGCCGACCACCAGCAGCGAGGTGGCGATTGCCTCCTTCGCGGGCAGGTCGGCGACGTAGACCAACAGCGGTACGGCGAGGATCGAGCCGCCCCCACCGAGCAGGCCGAGGCTGAGCCCGATCAGGATGGCCAGCCCGACGGTCAGCGCGAGGCTGACGGTCACGATCGCCGCCCAGCGGGGGCGGCGTCGCTCAGTTGACCGATGATGGTGTCCAGGTCACAGCTGGCGTTTCGGTTGTATGGCAGCCTGCTGAGCAGCATGCCCAGCGCGCAGGTGTTGCTCAGCGCGGCGATGGTGAGGCCCGCGCCGATGACGCCGGCTACCCACTCGGCGCCGGGTACGAACAGCGAGGCCACGACGCTGGCCAGCACGATGGCGCCGGCGACCAGCCGGACCTGTCGTTCCAGGTCCCATCGGGGGGTGCCTTCGGTGATGGGCCCGGCGGCGACACGCCAGGCCACCATGCCGCCGGTCAGGACCTTCACGTTCGGTACGCCGATCGCGGCGAGCGTCCGTTCGGCCTGGCTGGCCCGGGCCCCCGAGTGGCAGATCAGCACCACGTCCTCGTCGAGGTGGCCGCGAAGCTCCGTGCGATGCTCCTTAAGCAGGTTGAGGGGCACGTTGTAGGCACCGGGGATGTGTGAGTTGTCGAACTCGGCGGGAGTGCGCACGTCGAGCAGGCGCGGAGCGCGGCCCGAGTCGATGAGTTCCCGCAGTTGGGCGGTGTCGAGGGCGGTGCTCATGGTTACCTCGTTCATGGGTGCTCTCAGGGGATGGGGTGAAGGGGCGCCGCTCGTGGCGGGGCGGCCCGGGCCCGCTCAGGCGCGGGTGGCATCTGGCCCGACCAGGGTGACTCCGGCCGCCGTTGCTGCGGCGAACTGGTCGTCGATGACGACCACGTCGCGCCCTGCGTTCGCCAACAGCGACCCGGCGGCGGCGGCCCGGTAGCCAGAACCGCAGTGCACCCAGACCGCGCCGGTGGGCAGGTCGGCGAGACGCCGGGGTAGCTCGGGTAGCGGAAGGTGCACGGCTCCGGCGATGTGGCCTGCGGTCCACTCGTTGGTCGTTCGCACGTCGAGCACCACGTCGGGGGCGGGTAGCCCGGTGCGGAGCCGCCCCGCGTTGGCGTCGGCCAGCGCGGCGAAGTCGGCCAGCGGCAGTCTGCGTAGCTGTTCGCGGTCGGCGGCCCACCGCCCGGTCTCGCCGGTGGCCTGGGCGGCTGGCCGGTCGATGCCGATGCGTACCAGTTCGCGCTGTGCACTAGCGATCTGTGCGGCGGTCTCGGCGAGCAGGGTGATCGGTGCGCCCCAGCTGATGAGCCAGCCGAGCCAGGTGGACATCGGCCCGTCCAGTCCGAGGCTGACCGTGCCGGCCAGATGGGAGGCGGCATACGCCTTGCGGTGTCGTAGGTCAACCACCCACTGCCCATCATCGATCCGCCGACGTAGCTCGGCCGCGTCGGCGCGGGCGACCGGGGTAAGGTCCACCGGTGCCGGACCATCGAGGTTGGTGACTCCCATGTGGGCGTAGTACGCCGGGTAGGCATCCAACCCGGAGAGGGTCTCGGTGGTGAAGTCGTCGACGGCCAGCCGGAGCACCGGGTTGGCCTCCTTCTCCCGGCCGATGGTCGACTCCGGGGCGTCGGTCTGGCTGGCGGAGCAGAAGCTGCCGAACCCGTGGGTCGGCCATACCTCGGCGCCGTCGGGCAACAGGTCTGCCAACCGCCGGGCCGAGGCATGCTGGTGGTGGGCCAGTTCGTGGGCGTGCTGCTGCCCGAGCAGGTCGGTGCGGCCGGTGGTGCCGAAGAGGAGGGAGCCGCCGGTGAAGACCCCCGCCGACTGCCAGCCGCCATCGGTCGCATAGTCCAGGACGTAGGACAGGTGGTGGAAGGTGTGGCCGGGGGTGGCGATCACCCGCAGGCGCATCGCGTCGGAGACCGGCACGGTGTCGCCGTCGGCGACCGGCAGTCGCCCGAACGTGACCCGCTCCGCCGCGGCGACCAGGTAGTGGGCGCCGGTGACCCGGGCCAGTTCGAGCCCGCCGGAGACGTAGTCGTTGTGAATGTGTGTCTCGACGACGTGAGTGATGCGGACACGCTTCTCGCCTGCGAGGTATAGGATTCGATCGATGTCGCGCTGCGGGTCGACGACGACCGCCACGTGACCGTCGGAGGCCAGGTAGCTACGGTCGCCCAGTGACGACGTCGCGAGGACCGAAACGTTGAACTCCACCGCCGTGCTCCTTCCATGACAGGGCTTATACCCCCGGGGGTATCTGGTAGGCAGGTGGGTGCCTTTGTTTGGGGCGCGGATACCCCCTCCGGTCGCGGGGATGCGGCCGGAGGGTCTCTTCTTCGGTTGACTCAGGCCAGGGTCAGGAAGAGCTTCTCCAGCTCCTCCTCGGTCATCTCGGGCGTCTCACCCTGTTCCCGGGCGGCGTTGCAGTGCCGCATTCCCGAGGCGATGATCTTGTAACCAGCCCGGTCGACAGCCTTCGACACTGCGGCGAGTTGGGTCAGCACCTCCCGGCAGTCGTGACCGTCTTCCATCATGTCAACCACGGCGTTGAGTTGGCCTCGGGCTCGCTTGAGTCGGGTCAGCGCGTCGCCGGTCATCTCGGGTCGAAGCTTCACGTGGCACCTCCAGGTCTCACTATACCCCGGGGGGTATCCGCCAAGCTGTGGTCTTCATCATACTGTCGAGCGGATGCGGAGGAACGCTTCTGCCGCCACCCGGCTGCGGCGCCGCGACGTCATCCCGTCCGGCGCCGGTACCGTCCCGAACGCCACCTCCTCTCCCTGTACGGCTGTGGGCGATGCAAGATCACCGCTGTACCCGCAGAATTCGGGTGATGGGGGACTGTTCGTCGCATGATGGCTCTATGCCCACCGTGCCCGGCTGGACCGTGATCACCGCCCTCCTGGCCCCGCTGCTGTTGGTCGGCGGAGCAGCGTTCGCGGCCACCTTCCAGCCGTACCATTTCGACCAGGTCAGCTACTCGATCAGTCAACTCGCCGCGCGCGGAGCCAGCCACCGCTGGGTGATGACCCTGTTCATCCTTGGCTCCGGCATCTGTGTCGTGCTGTCCGCCGTTGGCCTGCGTCCGGTGCGGATGGCGGGGCGGCTGGTGCTCGCCTTCTCGGGCGTCGCCACGATTGCGGTGGCTGCCTTCCCCGACCGGTGGGTTGACGGGCGTCCGGCCCCCATGCCGGTGGTCGACCCTCACACGATCTCCGCGTGGCTGGTGTTTCTCGCGGCCGCGCTCTGGCCGACCTTCGCCGCCAACCGTGACGGGCCGCTGCGTCTTCGGTGGGGCCTCGTGCTCAGCGCGGTGCAGCTGGTGCCGGCCGGGTGGAGGATCGTGCATGACATATCCGACGGCGAGTTCAGCCAGGGCACCTACCTGGGGCTGGCCCAGCGTGTGCTGGTGGGGTTCGAGGGGCTGGTCTTGTTAACCGTCGTGTTGCTGGCCCGTCGATCGAGTGACCAGGTCAGCGGTCGCCGGCGCGCGCGCTATCGAGGAGCTGGCGGGGGCGGGGCGAGTCGATGCTCTTCGCCCGGTACATCGCGGCGTCGGCGCGGTCCAACGCCTCGGAGAGCTGGGCGGGACAGCTGACCGGTGCCAACCCGACGGAAGCTGTCACTCGTACGCTTGCGCAGTGTAGCCGGATCGGTGCGGCGAGGACGTCATGCAATCGGCGGGTGGCGTGCTCAAGCCACCGCCGCTCGACCTCGGGGGCGGTGAGCAACCCGGCGAACTCATCCCCGCCGAGCCGGGCGACCGGGTCGTCCCCGGCGAAGGCGGCGAGCCGCTGGGCGACGTTGATCAGCACCTGGTCGCCGGCGGCGTGTCCGTACCGATCGTTGATCTGTTTGAAGTCGTCGAGATCGAGGACGGCGGCGATCAGCGGCCGTCCGTCCGCCCGGGTCAGCAGGGCGGCGGCAAGCCGATGAAAGGCTCGTCGGTTGGGCAGGCCGGTGAGTGGGTCGTGGCTGGCCGCGTAGCGCTCGGCGGCAAGTTCGGCCTGGAGGGCGGCGATCTCCGTCTCGGCCTGCACCGCCCGGCGGTGCAGCTGCCAGGACGAGACGAGGGCGCCCGCGGCGCAGACGCCGGAGGCGATCGTCAGCGGATCCGGCATGAGTCCTCCAGTCATGCCGACGCCCCGGCATTGCCGACGGTCACCGACCCCGCGTCTGCCCTGGTCGTCGCCCAGATGAGTGTGACTTACGGTAAGCGGATCGACACCACTCCCGTCGGCTATCATGCTCGCTGTCCGATGCAGATGCAATAGCAGATGCACGTGCAGGAGCCTCTCTGTCCAAACGCACCCGACCGGGTAGCGGTGTGGACGGATGCATGACGAGAAGGGCGCACATGCAGCCGCTACCAAATGGCGTTCCCACCCCCGAGCTACCACCGTTGCGGTGGCAGAAGAGCCGCCGTAGCAACCCCAGTGGCAACTGCGTCGAGCTGGCCGAGCTTCCCGACGGCGCGGGTATCGCTGTCCGCAACTCCCGGCATCCCGACGGCCCCGCCCTGATCTACACCGTGGACGAGATCGCGGCCTTCGTGCTTGGCGCGAGAGACGGTGACTTCGATCATCTGATCCACTGATCCACTGATCCACGCCGCGCCGCCGGGACCGATTCCCCTCCCCGACGGTCCATGGCATGCTGGCCCGGCGACCGGGTCAGGTCCGGGCCCGGTGTGGCCAGCAAACGGAGGGGCGGCAGTGGCGACGATATCCGCTGAGGGGGGGTCAGCGGCTGGCCCAACCGTCCTGCGGATGATGCTCGGGGCGCAGCTGCGCCGGCTACGGGAGTCCTGCGGGGTGACCCGGGAGGGCGCGGGCTGGGAGATTCGGGCCTCTGAGTCGAAGATCAGCAGAATGGAGCTGGGGCGGGTCGGTTTCAAGGAACGCGACGTCGCCGATCTGCTGACCCTCTATGGAATCACCGACCCTCAGGAGCGGGACGCCCTGCTCCACCTCGCCCGGGACGCGAACAGCCCTGGTTGGTGGCACCGGTACGGTGACGTGCTGCCGTCCTGGTTCCAGGCGTACCTTGGGCTGGAGGCGGCAGCTGCCCTGATCCGCACGTACGAACTCCAGTTTGTGCCCGGTCTGCTCCAGACCGAGGAGTACGCTCGGGCGGTGGTGCTCCTGGGCCACAGCCGCGCCGAACCGGCGGAGATCGACCGTCGGGTCACCCTGCGGATGCGGCGGCAGCAGGTGTTGCACAGGGAGGATCCGCCGCAGCTGTGGGCCGTGGTGGACGAGGCGGCCCTGCGCCGGCCGATCGGCGGTCCGACGGTCATGCGGCAGCAGGTCTCGGCATTGATCGAGGCGACCAGGTTGCCGAACGTGCGGCTCCAGGTCGTACCGTTCGCCGCCGGCGGGCACGCCGCCGCGGGCGGTGCCTTCTCCATCCTGCGGTTCGGTGACCAAGAGCTACCCGACGTGGTCTACATCGAGCAGCTCACCAGCGCCCTCTACCTCGACAAGCGGGAAGATCTGGAGTTCTACGCGTTGGCGATGGAGCGGCTCTGCGTGGAGGCGGAGCCGCCGGAGCGTACGCCGGAGATCCTCGGCCGGATCCTGGCCGACCTGCCCTCGGGCTGACTCGGCGGAGTCCACCTGCTCTCGTCGCCTGGGAGACCCTGGACCGTCTGAGTATGGGCTCAGGATCAGTTCGTACGGTATAGTCATGCCTCGAACCGAGCACGCTCTTCTCGTCACCAGTATCAGCGCCAACCAGGCCGAGCCTCCTCAGGACGGTCTGGTCGGGCACGTCATCGAGCTGGTGGAGCGGCTGGGCGGTCCCGGCGCTGGCCTCGCCGTGGCGCTGGAGAACCTGTTCCCACCGATTCCCAGCGAGGTGATCCTCCCGCTGGCGGGGTTCGTTGCCGGCCAGGGGCGGATGAGTGTCGTCAGTGCGATCTTCTGGACCACCCTGGGCTCGCTGTTGGGTGCGCTCGCGCTGTACTACATCGGTGCGGTGTTCGGCCGGGAACGGATGCGAGCCATCGCCGCCCGGCTTCCGCTGGTGAAGCTGAGTGACGTCGACAAGACCGAAGAGTGGTTTCTGCGGCACGGAGTCAAGGCGGTGTTCTTCGGCCGGATGATTCCGATCTTCCGAAGCATGATCTCGATTCCGGCCGGTGTGGAGCGGATGCCGGTGTGGACCTTCGTCGTCTACACCACCTTGGGCAGTCTGATCTGGAACACCACCTTCGTCATGGCCGGGTACCTGCTCGGCGACAACTGGCACCTGGTCGAGGGGTACACCGGCGTCCTCCAGAACGTCGTCATCCTGGCCTGCGTGGCTGGGCTCGTCTGGTTCGTCGTCACCCGGCTCCGCCGGTCCCGGACGACCGGGGGAGTGCTGCCCAACGGGCCGGAGGACGAGTTTTCCGCGCCGCTGCCGCCCGTCGATGGTGTCCCCGACCCGCAGGGCCGGGGGACCCTCTACCGGAGTAGCTGGTCCAAAGACACCACCGTGGGCTGACGTTTCGATCAAGGCGCCGCCGGGCTAACCCAGGTCGATGGCGGGGTAGAGGGGGAAGCCGGTGAGCAGGTCGCTGGCCTGCTTGCCGACCCGGTCGGCGACGGCCGGGTCCAGCACGTACTTCGCCTTCGAAGAGGTGCCGTCGGCGTTCGTGCCGGGTGCGGTGTGGCTCAGGACAGTGTGGATCAGTTCGGCGGTGGCATCCAGCTCCGCGGTGCCGAGGCCCCGGGTGGTCAACGCCGGCGTACCGACTCGGATCCCGGAGGTGTACCAGGCGCCGTTCGGGTCCTGGGGGATCGCGTTGCGGTTGGTGACGATGCCCGAGTCGAGGAGCGCATGCTCGGCCTGCCGACCGGTGAGCCCGTACCCGGTCACGTCGATGAGCGCCAGGTGGTTGTCGGTTCCGCCGGTGACCAGCTGCGCGCCCCGGCGCTGCAACCCGTCGGCCAGGGCCTGCGCGTTGGCGACGATCCGCCCGGCGTAGTCGACGAAGTCGGGACGCCGGGCCTCGGCGAGCGCGACGGCCTTGGCGGCCATCACCTGCGGCAGCGGGCCGCCGAGCACCATCGGGCAGCCCCGGTCGACCTGCTCGGCGAGCTCTGGACCGCAGAGCACCAGGCCGCCACGGGGTCCGCGCAGGGACTTGTGCGTGGTGGAGGTCACAATGTGCGCGTGCGGGACGGGATCGAAGTCGCCGGTGAAGGCTTTGCCAGCGACCAATCCGGCGAAGTGAGCCATATCCACCATAAAGGTGGCCCCGACCGAGTCGGCGATCTCCCGCAGGATCCGGAAATTGACCTTCCGGGGATACGCCGAGTAGCCGCCGAGGAGGATCAGCGGCTTGAACTCGCGGGCTGCCTCGGCGACCCCGTCGTAGTCGATCAGCCCGGTCTCCGGGTCGGTACCGTAGCTGCGCTGGTCGAACATCTTGCCGGAGATGTTCGGCCGGAAACCGTGGGTGAGGTGACCACCGGCGTCCAGCGACATGCCCAGCATCCGCTGGTTGCCCAACTCCCGGCGCAGGGCGAACCAGTCGGCCTCGGTGAGGTCATTGACGTGTCGGGCCTGGGCGCGCCGGAGCGCGGGCGACTCGATCCGGTCGGCGAGGACCGCCCAGAAGGCAACCAGGTTGGCGTCGATGCCCGAGTGCGGCTGTACGTAGGCGTACGGCGCCCCGAACAACTCCCGGGCGTGCTCGGCGGCGAGCGCCTCAACGGTGTCGACGTTCTGGCAGCCGGCGTAGAAGCGACGGCCGACCGTGCCCTCGGCGTACTTGTCGCTGAACCAGTTGCCCATGGCCAGCAGCGTTGCCGGGGAAGCGTAGTTCTCGCTGGCGATCAGCTTGAGTGACTCACGCTGGTCGGTCAGCTCTGCGCGGATGGCATTGGCGACCCGTGGCTCGACGGCACCGATTACCTCGAGTGCGCTGCGATAGGCGGTGGACTCAGCGTTACCCGACATGTGACCTCCTGGTGAACGTGCGTTCCCGACGGACGTGTGGAGGCCCAGGCGCTCGGCGTGCGTCCTCGTGATGGGCCGTTCCCCGATGGTGCTCCATCCCAGATCGCGCCAGTCACGGCCCGAGGGGATCCTACCGGGTTCGCTGCGCGGCGTCGGCACCCCGATCGTGCCCTGCTCCGCCGGCCTAGTCGAATCGAAGATCGACGGCGATGGAGAGCGTGGCTAGGATCGGGGCATGGCGGGGCCGGGTGATCGGGCAAAGGGGCGGGGAAGCCTGCTCGCAATCAGCGATCTGCACGTGCGGCACGCGGAGAACGGGACGGTCGTCGAGCAGCTCCGCCCGGAGTCGCCGGAGGACTGGCTGCTGGTCGCCGGCGACGTGGGGGACACGATCGCGCAGGTCGAATGGGCGCTGCGGCTGCTGGCCGCCCGGTTCGCGAAGGTGCTCTGGTCGCCCGGCAACCACGAGCTGTGGAGTCTGCCGACCGACCCGGTACCTCTGCGTGGCGTGGCCCGCTACGCGCGCCTGGTCGAACTCTGTCGAGAGCTTGGCGTCGTCACGCCGGAGGACCCGTACCCGGTGTGGGAGGGACTCGGCGGCCCGGTCACTGTGGCGCCGCTGTTCCTGCTCTACGACTACAGCTGGCGCCCCGAGGGCCTCGACACGGCGCAGGCGGCGCTCGCCGAGGCGTACCGGACCGGGATCGTGTGCACCGACGAGTACCTGCTGCACCCCGACCCGTACGAGAGCCGGTCGGCGTGGTGTACCGCTCGGGTCGCCGGGACGGCCCGGCGATTGGCGGAGCGGGACCCGGCGCTGCCGACGGTCCTGATGAACCACTGGCCGCTGTGTCGCGAGCCCACCCGTATTCTCCGCTATCCGATCTTCGCGCAGTGGTGCGGTACCGAGGCGACGGCCGACTGGCACCGGCGCTTCAACGCCGTCGCGGTGGTCTACGGCCACCTACACATCCCTCGCACCACCTGGTACGACGGGGTGCGCTTCGAGGAGGTGTCGGTGGGCTATCCCCGGGAGTGGCGGCGTCGGAGCGGGCTGCCGGGGCAGCTGCGCCGGATTCTGCCGGCGCCGGCGGGGCTACCGCCGACCGCCTGGTGACCCAACTCTTCGCCGGGGGCACTCGGAACCGTGCGGCTGGCGATGCGCGTCCGACCCTACGTGCGCCCGGCTCGCGGCTACGGTGTGGGCGTGGCGACGCCGGCTGAGCAGATTCGGGTGGGACGGCGGCTGGTCCGTGTCTCCAGCCCGGACAAGCTCTACTTTCCCGAGTTGGGGCTGACAAAAGTCGATGTGGTGCGCTACTTTCTGGCCGTCGGCGACGGCATCCTGCGCGCCCTGCGGGACCGGCCGACGATGCTCGAGCGGTGGCCGCGCGGCGTCTTCGCCGGCGCCAAGATCGCGACGCGGGCGGACAACCGTGGTGACGCCTTCTACCAGAAGCGGCTGCCGGCGGGTGCCCCCGACTGGGTCCGCACCGCGCACCTGACGTTCCCGAGCGGTCGAAGCGCGGACGAGCTCGCACCGAGTGAGCTGGCCGTGGTCGCCTGGGCGGTCAACCTCGGCACGCTCCGGTTCCACCCGTGGCCGGTGTCCCGGCGTGATGTCGAGCGACCAGACCAGCTACGTATCGATCTGGATCCGCTACCCGGGGTCGGGTTTGACCAGGTGGTCTCGGTGGCGCACGAGGTCCGCGCGTTCCTCGACGAGCTCGGCCTGGTTGGCTACCCGAAGACCACCGGGGGACGAGGGCTGCACGTCTACCTCACCATCGAGCCACGGTGGGGCTTCGGTGACTGCCGCCGGGCGGTGCTGGCGCTGGGCCGGGAGATCGAGCGCCGCCGGCCCGACCTGGTCACCACCACCTGGTGGCGGGAGCAGCGGGATCGGCCGGTCTTCGTCGACTACAACCAGATGGCCCGGGACCACACGATGGCCTCGGCGTACTCGATCCGGCCCACCCCGGCGGCGCTGGTCTCCGCACCGGTGGCCTGGACCGAGCTGGACGATGCCCGGCCGGAGGACTTCGACATCACCACGATGCCGACCCGCTTCGCCGCACACGGCGACCCACACGCGGGCCTGGACGAGCAGGCGTATTCGCTGGAGCCGTTGCTGGAGTTGGCCGACCGGGAGGAGCTGGCGGCGCCACCGGAACGTTCAGGGCCCCCCGGGGCCGGGAAGCGGAGGGGACGCGGCCGGGCCCCAGGGTGACGTCGCGCCGTCGAACTCGTGGAAGACCAGCCAGGTGCGGGTGGAGAGCACCCCGGGGATGCTCTGCACCCGGGTCAGCACCACATCTCGCAGCGTGGCGTTGTCCGGGGCCCGGACCAGAGCGAGGACGTCGTGGTCGCCGCCAACCAGCGCGGCGTGCTCCAGGTAGCGCACCTGGGCCAGCTCCGCCGAGACCTCCCGCCAGGTGTTCTGTTCGATGGTGATCGCGATGTACGCCGAAGTGCCCAACCCGGCGGCCTCCGGCGCCACCCGGGCCTGGAAGCCGGTGACCACACCGTCTCGTAGTAGCCGCTCCACCCGGGCGTACGCGTTGGTTCGGGAGATGTGCAGACGTGCGGCGAGCGTCCGTACCGACGTGCGTCCGTCGCGGACCAGCTCGGCCAGGATGCGGCGGTCCACATCGTCCAGCGGCCGGGCCGATCGTCCCGGCCCGGTCGTCGAGGCCCCACCTGGGCCGGACTCTTGGCTCATCACAGCACCTCCCGTCGACCAACCATCCTGCGTTTGCGGCGGATCTTGAGTCAATCATCCGACCGCAGGAGCATGGGCGCACCAGATGTCCAGGAGGTAACCGCCGTGACGACCACACCCCGGGCGGTCCGCAGAAGGCCCCGGCCGGCCGCACCACCGGATCCGGCCCGCCCGTTGCTGCCCACCAGCGAGCAGATTCGCCTGCTCGACCCCGCCGGCACCCCACTGCCGGCGCACCCCGACTACCCGGCGCCCCCGGTCGAGGTGCTCGTCGAGCTGTACCGCCGGATGGTGCTCGGCCGCCGCTTTGACCTGCAGGCCACCGCCCTGACCAAACAGGGCCGACTCGCCGTCTACCCGTCGGCTCGGGGCCAGGAGGCGTGCCAGGTCGGCGCGATCCTCGCGCTACGCGACGACGACTGGGTGTTCCCGACCTATCGCGAGTCAATGGCGTTGACCGCCCGAGGGATCGACCCCGTCGAGGTGCTGACCCTGCTCCGCGGGGACTGGCACTGTGGTTACGATCCGGCCGTGCGGCGCACCGCCCCGCAGTGCACCCCGTTGGCCACCCAGTGTGTGCACGCCGCCGGCCTCGCCTACGGCGAGGCGTACCAGGGCCGGGACACGGTGGCATTGGCCTTCATCGGCGACGGTGCCACCAGTGAGGGTGACTTCCACGAGGGGGTCAACTTCGCCGCCGTCTTCAAGGCGCCGGTCGTCTACTTCGTCCAGAACAACCAGTACGCGATCAGCGTGCCGCTGTCCCGGCAGACCGCCGCACCCAGTCTCGCGTACAAGGGCGTCGGTTACGGCGTGCCCAGCGAGCAGGTCGACGGCAACGATCCGGTCGCCGTCCTCGCGGTGCTCAACCGGGCCGTGGCGCACGCCCGTGCCGGCCACGGCCCCTTTCTGGTGGAGGCGCACACCTACCGGATGGAGCCGCACACCAACGCCGACGACGCCGCCCGTTACCGGGACGCCGATGAGGTGGCGAGCTGGCAGGACCGCGACCCGGTTGTTCGGTTGGAGACCCACCTGCGGGACCGGGGGGCGTTGGACGACAGCACGGTGGCGCGGGTGGCCGCGCAGGCCGAGGAGTACGCGGCCGACCTGCGCGAGCGGATGCACGACAAGCCAACCGTTGACCCGTTGACGCTCTTCGACCACGTCTACGCCGAGCCGACGCCGCAGCTGGTCGAACAGCGCGAACAGGTCCGTGCCGAGCTGACCGCCGACCAGGAGGGAGCCGGGTGATGGCCAGCATGACCATGGCTAAGGCGCTCAACACCGCGCTCGCCGACGCGATGCTCGACGACGACCGGGTGGTCGTCTTCGGTGAGGACGTCGGCCAACTCGGCGGGGTCTTCCGGATCACCGACGGGCTGGCGGCCCGCTTCGGCGACAAGCGCTGCTTCGACACACCGCTCGCCGAGGCTGGCATCGTCGGTTTCGCGGTTGGCCTCGCCATGTCCGGGCTGCGGCCGGTGGTGGAGATGCAGTTCGACGCGTTTGGGTACCCGGCCTTCGAGCAGATCGCCTCGCACGTGGCGAAGCTGCGCAACCGCACCCGTGGCGCGCTGAGCGCGCCCATCGTCATCCGGATCCCGTACGCGGGCGGCATCGGCGGGGTGGAGCACCACTGCGACTCCTCCGAGGCGTACTACGCGCACACCCCCGGTCTGAAGGTCGTCACCCCGGCCACCGTGACCGATGCCTACTCGCTGCTGCGTGCGGCGATCGACGATCCGGACCCGGTCGTTTTCCTGGAGCCGAAGAAGCTCTACTTCGCCAGCGCCGAGACGCAGTTGCCAGCTCGGACCGAGCCGTTCGGCCGCGCCGTCGTACGCCGTCGGGGCACTGATGCCACCCTGGTCGCGTACGGGCCGGCGGTGCCGGTGGCCCTGGCAGCCGCCGAGGCGGCCCAGGAGGAGGGCTGGAACCTCGAAGTCGTTGACGTGCGGACGATCGTACCGTTCGACGACGGCACGATCGCGGCGTCGGTGCGAAAGACGGGCCGGTGCGTGGTGGTCCAGGAGGCCCAGGGCTTCGCCGGAGTCGGCGCGGAGATCGCCGCGCGGGTGCAGGAGCGTTGCTTCCACTCCCTACACGCGCCGGTGCTGCGGGTTGCCGGGCTGGACATCCCCTATCCGGCGCCGATGCTGGAGCACACCCACCTGCCGTCGGTGGATCGGGTGCTCGACGCGGTGGCCCGCCTCCAGTGGGACGACCAGCCCGACGAGCGATGGGTGGCGGCCTGATGAGTGAGCGGGTCTTCCTCCTGCCGGACCTCGGGGAGGGGCTGAGCGAGGCGGAGATCGTCGAGTGGCGGGTCGCCGTGGGCGACACGGTAACGGTGGACCAGGCCGTCGTGGAGGTGGAGACGGCCAAGGCTGTCGTGGACGTGCCCTGCCCGTACGCCGGGCGGGTGGTGGCCCTGCACGGCGCGGCGGGCGAGGTGCGGCCGGTCGGCCAGCCTTTGATCACCGTCGCGTCGTTGGACGCGGTCGAGGCGGATAGCGCCCCCGGTGGGGCTGGCGGGCCCGCGGTCAACCGTGAGCAGGAGCGAGCTGGCTCCGGGAACGTCTTGATCGGGTACGGCACCGGCCACGGCGGCGCGGCTCGTCGGCGCCGGCCCCGGGTTGCCGGGGCCGTACCGGCCAGTGCCGCCCCGAGTGGCGGCCTTGGTTCGGTCGGCGAGAGCCTTCGGGTCATCTCGCCGATCGTGCGGCGGCTGGCGAAGCAGCGCGGCGTCGACCTTGCCACCCTGCGCGGCACCGGTCGTGGCGGGGTGATTCGCCGGGCTGATGTGGAGGCTGCCACCCCGGCGTCGGTCGCCGTGCCCGACACGCACGCCGTGCCCGCCGACGGCGAGGTGATCGTGCCGCTGACCGGCATCCGCAAGGTAATCGCCGACAAGCTTTCCCGCAGCCGGCGGGAGATTCCCGAGGTGACGATCTGGGTGGATGCCGACGCGACCGCCCTGCTGGAGACCCGGGCGGCCATCAACGCGGCCACCCCGGCCGAACCGGTGAGCATCCTGGCGCTGCTCGCCCGGATCTGCCTCTCCGGTCTACGGAGGTTCCCCCAGCTCAACGCCCGGGTAGATAGCGAGGCGCAGCGGATCATCCAGTCCGCCGGGGTACACCTGGGGATCGCCGCCCAGACCGACCGAGGGCTCGTGGTCCCGGTCTTGCGCGACGCACAGCGGCTCACCACCGCCGGGCTGGCCGCCGCGTTGGCCGAGACCACGGAGGCGGCGCGGGCAGGAACGCTGTCGCCGGCCCGGCTCGCCGGCGGGACGTTCACGCTGAACAACTACGGCGTGTTCGGGGTGGACGGGTCCACGCCGATCATCAACCATCCGGAGGCGGCGCTGCTCGGCGTCGGGCGGATCGTGGACAAGCCGTGGGTGGTTGACGGGCAGCTTGCGGTCCGCAAGGTGACACAGCTCAGCCTCACCTTTGATCATCGGGTCTGCGACGGCGGGGTGGCCGGTGGCTTCCTGCGGCACGTCGCGGACTGCGTCGAGCGGCCAGCGGTGTTGATCGCGAACCTCTGACTTGGGACGCGGGGCCGCACGGCCCCGCGTTTCGGGCTCCGCCGCACCTTGGCGTGAATTTCGGTCGAACGGCCCCGGATGGTTCGGATGTGACCGGTGGCCATGTTCGGGCAATCCAGGAACGGACGGCGCAGAATACGAAAAGGGGGGCGATAATTACGTTGCCGAATTTGTCGAAAACGCGTGCCCCGAACTGTGTGGCGGAGAGAATGTGGCGGAGGTAGGCCACAATCGGGGGGACGCACATGAAATTCAGGCGGCGAATGACGCTGCTCGCGGTAACTGTCGCGGCCGTACCGGTAGCGCTCGGAGGGTGCACCATCGGCGGGCGCGAGGAGGCCCGACCGGCACCGCCGGAACTAACCGTGACGCCGACCGACCAGACCTCGGACGTTCCGATCAGCGCCGAGGTCGGCACCACGGTCAAGGGCGGGACGATTACCGCGGTCCGCATCACCGATGACACGGGCGCCGAGGTCGAGGGAGAGCCGCGGGAGGATGGCTCAACCTGGGTGCCGAGCGCGCCGTTGAAGCCAAAACGGACGTATACCGCCGAGGTGACTGCTACCGGTGACTCCGGTAAAACCACTACCACCCGGAAAACAACCTTCACCACCAGGCCGAAGTCCACCAAACCGGCAATTACCAGCACGTTGTATTTCACGGGTGACCGGACGTATGGAACCGCGATGCCAGTGACCGTCGCGTTCGACCCACCGATTCCGGAGGAGGCCCGGGCCGCCGTTCAGCGGCGTCTGTTCGTGCGGACTAACCCGTCCCAGCCCGGGGTGTGGTCCTGGGTGTCTGACGGCAGCCAGGTCTACTACCGGGCGCCGGACTTCTGGCGACCGGGTACGACGATCAGCTTCCGCGCCGGTTTGGAGGGCCTGCCGATCGGCGAGGACTACGTGGGCGACGCCGACCGACGGGCAACCTCGAAGATCGGCCGTCAGGTCGCCTTGGAGATCGACAACGACACCAAGCAGATGTCGGTGTTCCAGGACGGAAAGCTGCTGCGGGAGCTACCGGTGAGCCTCGGAAAGCCGAGCACGCCGACCTCCAGCGGCAAGATGGTGATCATGGAAAAGCATCAGTTCACCACCTTCGACACCCGTGGCTCAGCGGACCCGTACGTGGTGGATGTCGAGGATGCACAGCGGTTGACCTGGCGGGGTGAGTTCCTCCACGGCGCGCCCTGGTCGGAGGGAGTTCAGGGGTACCGCAATGTCTCCCACGGCTGTACCAACCTCGCCGCCGCCGCTGCCGACTGGCTGATGGGCATCACCGAGGTCGGCGATCTGGTGACCATCAAGGGCACCGAGGTGACCTTGGACGAGGGCAACGGCTGGACCGCCTGGAATGAGAGCTGGGAGGAGTACGTCAAGGGCAGTGCCCTGCCCGTGCCGGCCGGCCTGAAACCGAGTCCGGCTGCGCCGAACCCGGGTGCGGTGGCCGGCGGCTCCCCTGCACCGGTGCCGTCCGAGGGCAGCGGCTCTCCCGCGCCGGAGCCCTCCGTGAGCGGCGGCTGACCGGGCGGGGCTGAGGTGTCGTGCGGGCCCGGTGCCCCTCTGGCAGTTTCGGAGGGGCACCGGCCCGGTTAGCCAGACCCGGTCAGCGGAGGTCGAGCAGGTCAACGACAAAGACCAGCGTCTCGTTCGGCCGAATGACGCCGCCGGCGCCGCGGTCGCCGTAACCGAGGTGCGGCGGGATGGTCAGTCGCCGCCGGCCACCGACTCGCATACCGACGACACCCTGGTCCCAGCCGGCGATGACCCGCCCGCCCCCGAGGGGGAACTCGAGCGGCTCGCCACGATTCCACGACGCGTCAAACTCACGGCCCGTGGAGTGCGCGACGCCGACGTAGTGGACGCGGGCGATCTGCCCGGCTTGCGCCTCCGCTCCCTCGCCGACCGTGATCTCCTCGACGAGGAGCTCGCTCGGCGGGGCGCCTTCGATCGGTCCCACCTCGGGCTTCGCTGCCTGGTTCACCAGCGTCTCCTGTCCTTCGTCGTGCTGCCTGACGTGCCCGATCCTGCCGGATCGCCGTTGGCCGATTTCCTGGGGGCGGCACACGTGCTGGGCGGGCGTCACCAGTGGTGACGCCCGCCCAGTGGAGTACCGAGATCGTCAACGGAGCCAGGGCATCCGCCGGACGATCGGGAGCCCGGCCCAGGCTCGACCGAGGCCCCAGGTGTCACCGGCGTTGAGCAGGGCGATGACCGCCAGCACCGCGGCGTAGATCAGGTGGTCGTCCATGAACGGGTTGTTCGGTGGCGGCAGGACAGCCGTCCACATCAGGACCATGAGTAGTCCGCCGGTCGCGGCGGCTACCCGGATGCCGATCCCGAGCAGCAGGGCGGTGCCGATGGCCGCCAGTCCGATCATGAACAGCCAGTCGGCCCAGGCCGCGCCCGCGAAGCCGTTGTAGAAGTCCTTGAACGGGCCGGTCGCACCGAAGCTCAGGAAGCCCTTCGTCGGGCTGCCGCCGTTGATCCAGGCGTTGTCGGCCTCGGTCGCCCGCCCCAGCCCGAACAGCTTGTCGAGAAAGGCCCAGAGGAAGATCCAGCCCAGAGCCAGGCGGGTGCCAGCCAGCACGTAACGGGCGGCGCGTCCCTGCCCGGTTTCAACCTGGTTCAGGTTGCCGGTTGTCTCGGCGTGGTTCCGCTTGGTCGTTGCGGTCATCGTCTCCACGTCCCTTTCTGCTTGTGCCTCGTGTCGCACTGTCCGTGGCTCCTCCATTGGACCGTGGCGGCGATGCGTGTGGGCAGGGCCAACCGGGCTCGCCGGACGGGACCTTGGACCTGTGCCTCAGCCCGCCACGTGGGTGACCGGCGCCGCCAGCTGGGCGGCCAGGACCGCGGGCGCTTCCACCAGGGATGGGCCATACCAGGTCAGGTGCCGACCGGAGACGAGGGCACACGGCAGCTCGGGGAATGCCTCCGGCCCGTCATTCGCGGTGAAACGGTACGGCTCGTCGGGCAACACGACCAGTTGAGGAGCCCGGCCGCGTAGCTCGTTCAGGGGCGGCCGGGGATACCGCTCGGCGTGGTCCGCGTACAGGTTGGTCAGCCCCAGCCGGCGAAGCACGTCCCCGGCGAAGGTGTCCCGGCCCAGCGCCACCCACGGGCGTCGCCAGACGGGCACCACGGCTCGGCGTGGGGGCCTGTCCTCGGGTAGCTCCGCCCAGGCGCGGCG
The DNA here is from genome assembly GCF_000016425.1 of Salinispora tropica CNB-440. Classification (GTDB taxonomy): domain Bacteria; phylum Actinomycetota; class Actinomycetes; order Mycobacteriales; family Micromonosporaceae; genus Micromonospora; species Micromonospora tropica. The sequence goes on from NC_009380.1 coordinate 2,377,275, forward strand.
AGCGGCCACCAACCACTCGGGTTCACCCGGCGAACCTAACTCGGTGAGTAGCTCGGCCAACTCGGTGAGCGCCTCATCGACGGTACGAGGGTAGGTGACCCGCACCGGTACCCCCGCCGCCACCAGGGCGTCCGCGTCCTCGCGCCGGTTCTCCTCGACGTTGAGCAGGACCACGTCCGGCCGAAGCGCGCGTACCCGGTCCAGGTCCGGGTACTTGCTGCCGCCGACCCGGGGCACGTCCAGGCCAATCGGGTGGGCGCACCAGTCGGTAGCGCCGACCAGCGTCCCGGGCAACGTCAACGCCACCGCCTCGGTCAACGACGGCACCAGTGATACCACCCGCATCCGCTCCGCCTCCTCTGGCCCGTTACGTCGATCATGCCGTTGCGGGAGTGGCCACGGCCACACGGGACGCCGACAATGGCAGGATGCCGCCGAACAGCGCTGAGCAACCCCCCGCCGTCCGACCACTATCCGACTACGGCGTGCCGCCTGCGTCGGCGCTGGCTCGGGTACGCGGCTTCGCCGATGCGATGGTCCGGCGCCGTACCGTGCGGGACTTCAGCGACAAGCCAGTCCCGGAGGGGGTGCTCACGCACGCCCTGCGGGCGGCGGCCTCGGCACCGAGTGGCGCGAATCGGCAGCCGTGGCGGTTCGTGGTGGTGACCGAACCGGAGCTCAAGCGGCGGCTGCGCGTCGCCGCGGAGGCCGAGGAGCGGGTGTTCTACGAGCAGCGCGCGCCGCAGGAGTGGCTCTCGGCGCTGGCGCCGTTGGGAACGGACGCGAGCAAGCCGTTCCTGGAGACCGCCCCGGCGGTGGTCGTCGTCTTCGAGGTGCACCGCGGCCCCCAGAGTCCACGCCCCTACTACGTGAAGGAGTCGGTGGGGATCGCGGTCGGGCTGCTGCTCGCCGCGCTGCACCAGGCTGGCCTCGCCACCCTGACCCACACCCCGAGTCCGATGCGCTTCCTCAACGAGTTGTTGGACCGGCCTGCCGAGGAGCGGGGAAACCTGATCATTCCGGTCGGCTATCCGGCGGACGGGGCGACCGTGCCAGACATTTCCCGCAAGCCGCTGGACGAGGTGGTGGTGTGGCGCTGACCTGGGCGCGGTTTTACCGTTCTCCGTGCCCGCAGCGGCTGTAGGGGACCGCACCCGCGGCGCGGTCCGCACGCTCAGCGTTCAGTCATTGACAGCGAGTAGCCCGGTGAGTGTCCGGATTAGGGCGAGCACGCGGGTGGCCGGCAGCAGGCCAGCATGACCGTCTGGCGAGATCGCCGCCCCACCCTGATCCGACTGGCAGGCCAAGCGCCAGCCAGGGCAGCTGTACCGAGGCGGTGAGAAAGCGACGGGACGCGGCCTGGCAGTATGCCGCCGTGCCGTGTCGCCGGATGCTCCTTATGCGGCCGGCGTCGGACCTACAGACCGCATTGTGTTGGCCTGCCGCACTACTTTCCGTCAATCGCTGACCCGCGTGGTCGGGGAGTGACTTGGTGAACCGGGGGGCGAGGCTGAGGGCGTCGACGAAGGAGGGATTTCAACCGGGATCTGGCCGGAGGCGTGGTCTGCCCGGGTCCTGATCCGGCGGTCAAATCCTTACTCTCGGTGTTGATTGCTCCTTGTGCAGCATTTGGAGCAGATCACTCAACGTCGATCGACTCGGGCAGGTGGTGTCGCTGGCGTTCACCAACAGCGATCTCGCTATCGCCGATGCGGTCAGTCGGCGTGCTGCGCCCATAGTTTGACCTATAACTGAACGGGCCCGGAACCAACTGCATCCCAAGTCAGGTCGTGGACTGGGGTTGCCCCTGACCTCGGTCACGGTCGAATGTTGGCGAGCCGGATCAATTCAGCCACCTGGACACCCGCCGGTGGTCCGTCCGGAAGGAGGGCGTTGTCGGTTGGCCGCGAAACGCGCGGTGGGTCGTCGTTGCCCGCACGCGGTGCGGAGGTTGACTCCAGCGGTTGATCCACAACTGTGGCCGTGCCGTGGTGGGTGCTTCCGGTCCGGCGGACGCCCCTAGTCGTGATGCGGGGTACGGGTCACGTCACTGGTGGCGGGACCGTTGGCCGGCGCAATAGACGACGGGGCCGTGCCGGAATCGGCACGGCCCCGCGCGGGTGGGCTACCCGGGCGCTCAGCGCTTCTTGTACGCCTCGACGACCTCCACCGGGATGCGGCCGCGCTCGGAAATCTTGTAGCCGTTCTGTACAGCCCATTCCCGGATCGCGCGGTTCTGCTCCCGGTCTATTCCGGTGCTGGTGCCCCGTCGCAGCGCCCGCGACGTGTCCACGCCGCCCCGGCCGATCCTGCGGCCAGCGCTCAGATACGGATCCAGCGTTTTCCGCAGGATGCCTGCATTCTCGTCGGACACGTCGATGGTGTACGCCACGCCGTCCAGGCTGAACTCGACGGTCCGATCGGCTTTTCCGCCGTCGAGGTCGTCGGTCAGAACCGTGATTACTTTTCTTGCCATGGCCGATTACTCCCTGTGTGGGGGCGGGGTGTGGTCAAAGTTTGACCTATCTCCGGGTATTTTCGCAACAAAACGCGTCGACTTCATTTCGGATGAAGTGAAATCTGGTACCGAAATCACCACGGTAGCGACCGAAAACGCGTCGGGCGCACCAGTGCCGACCATCGTCGGCCGGCTGGTGCGCCCGGAGTTTGGGCATCACCGGTGGCGACGAGCCTGTCGCCACCGCCGAGGGCCAGAAAACGGGCCCCTCCCCAACGCCAGGGGCGTCGGCGAGAGCCCCGCCCACTCAACGGTGCTGCCGGCGGCGGTCACCCCCGTCGGTGTCACGATCGCGGCGAACGGTCGTCCGGCGTCCCTTGATGGTGCTGCCGCGCAGGCCGGAGATCACCTCGTCGGCCATCCCCGCCGGCACCTCCACCAGCGAGAAGCGGTCCGCGATCTCGATCGAGCCGATATCCCGGCCGTTCATGCCGGTCTCGCCGGTGATCGCGCCGACCAGATCCTGCGGTCGGACCCCGGCACGCCGACCCAGCCCGACGAAGACCTGGGTGGTGCCGGCGCTCCGGGGCCGCCCCGGCCGGCGCTCTCCCCGGCCCTCGTGTCCCGGGCGGCCGGCCCGGGGTGGGCGAACCGCGATCTCCGGGATCTCCTCTTCCTCCTCCAAGGCGCCGGGCAGGGTGGCCTCGTGGGCCAGGCGTACCGCGGCGAGGGCCACCTCCATCAGGTCGAACTCGTCGCTCAGTGACTCGACGATGACCCGGAACGGCTCCAGGTCGTCCTCCAGCAGGCTCTCCCGCAGCGCGGCCTGGGTGAGTTCCAGGCGACGATTGCGCAGGTCCGCCACGGTGGGGATCTTGTCGATGGTGATCCGTTGGCCGGTGACCCGTTCGATGGTCTTGAGCATCCGGTGCGCCCGTGGCTCGGCGAGAGTGATCGCCACCCCCTCCCGGCCGGCTCGCCCCACCCGGCCGATCCGGTGCACGTACGACTCGGGCGCCGAGGGGACGTCGTAGTTGACGACGTGGCTGAGCTGCTCGACATCCAGGCCCCGCGCTGCCACGTCGGTGGCTACCAACAGGTCGGCGGTACCGGCGCGCAGCCGACCCATCACCCGGTCCCGCTGCTCCTGACTCATCCCGCCGTGCAGCGCCTCGGCCCGGTAGCCGCGACCGTTCATCGTCTCGGTGAGCCGGTCAACCTCCTCCCGGCTGCGGCAGAAGACGATCGCCGCCGTGGGGGACTCGACGTCCAGCACCCGGCCCAGCGCGGCGGGCTTGTGCGCCCGGGACACCAGGTACGCGCTCTGCCGTACCCGGGGAGCCTCGCCGGCTACCGGCTTCTCTCGCGCGATGAGGATGCGGATCGGGTCGGTCAGGTGAGCCCGGGCCATGCCGTCGATGCGGGCCGGCATGGTCGCCGAGAACAGCACGGTCTGCCGCTGCTCCGGCGCGTGTTCCAGGATCGCCTCGATGTCCTCGGCGAAGCCCATGTCCAGCATTTCGTCCGCCTCGTCCAGCACGACGGTGCCGACGTCACCCAGGCGCAGCGTACCGCGGGCGATGTGGTCGAGCGCTCGACCGGGGGTTGCCACCACGACGTCCACCCCGGCGTCCAGAGCGCGCAGTTGCCGGCCGATCGGCTGGCCACCGTAGATCGGCAGTACCCGGGCGCCAAGTTCCTTGCCGTACCGATGGAACGCCTCCGAGACCTGTACCGCCAGCTCTCGGGTGGGTACCAGCACCAGTGCCACCGGATTGGTGGTCGACCGGTTGGCAGGCATCCGTTGCAGCATCGGCAGGGCGAACGCGGCCGTCTTGCCGGTACCCGTGGCGGCCTGGCCGAGTAGATCCCGTCCGGCGAGCAGGGGAGGGATCGCCTCCCGCTGGATCGGCGTCGGCTCCTCGTAGCCGAGCGCGGCGAGCGCGGCGAGGAGTTCGTCGCGCAGGCCCAGGTCGACGAAGGCGGTCGCCTCGTCGTCAGTGGACGGTTCGGCAGTTGGATCTGGCCTTACGGGTGCGGAACTCATGCGTCAAGCCTTTCATCACGACTCCGGGCCCGCTTCGCCGACCGGCACATCATGGCGTCCGGCCGGTGTTCCCACGTGCGGTGGCGCGGTTGCTGACCCGATGGCGTGGCTGCCTGGCCCCAGTCGGCTGTCCGCATGCTGGCGGTTCACGACCCTCCGGGTCGTTTGACTTCTTGACGGGGAGATAGGAGGAATATTCGAACTGCTGCCGCTAAGGGTGATTACGATTTCACGCAGAGTGAGGCATCCGGTGATGCGGTGAGGGGAGAGGGGACCGACGATGCGTGTGCCCAGCCGAAGCCCGGGCCAGCAGCCTGGCCCGTCCATCCCGCCTGCTCCGGCCCGGCGCGCGGCGGCGGAGCTGCCCCGCCGGCTTCCGGCTGTCGAGCCGGACCTGGACGCGTACCGGGCCGCCGTCGCCGACCTGCTGGTCGAGGTGGGTGCGCTCGCCGGGGCTACCAGCACCGCGGCCCGGCAGGTACTGATCGACCAACGGCTGCGCGAGCCGGCTATCGCCGCGGTGCTGGACGCCACTCCATCGGGCCTGGTCGGGGCGCGTGAGACGTTGCTGTTGGAGATGGCTCGCTACCAGCCGAGCGAGCGTAGTTCCGCGGCCGACCTGACCGCTCTGGTCCGGATCTACCTGCTGTCGCGCATCGACGTCATGTGGTGGCGCGACGCTCCCACCTACCGCACCGACGTGCAGGTCAACCAGAGTGCCGACCTGGTTGACCTGGAGTGGCTACGTCGCCGGGACCTGTTGCGCTTCCGCTACCAGGAACAGCCGACCACGCTCTTTGATCGCGGGGTGCGGGCGCTGCGGCGCCGAATCCGCCCCGGTGCCGCTCCCCAGACCGCCGGGCTGCTGTTTCGTCGAGCCCGCCGGGAGATGGTGGCGCTCCTCAACGACATCGCCCGTGAGTTCACCGTCCACGCCCCCGCGGGTACCCCGCCACTCTGGGTGACCAGCCTGGTCCGCAGCGCGGAGCACCAGTACCGGCTGCGACGGCTCGGGTACGCGGCGATGCTGCCCAGCGGGCACTGCCTCGGCTGGGCCGCGGATGTGGAGATGACCTGGTTCGACCGCTTCGGAGCGCGGGACACCCTCGCCGAACTGCTTCTCGCCCGGCAGCGGGCGGGCGAGGTCAATGTGGTTGACGAGGGGCAGGCCTGGCACCTGTGTCTGGCACCGGGGGCACGCGGGCGGCTGCGTCGGGTATACGAAGCCGAGCTGGGGGTCTGAACGGATGTGCGGGATCGCCGTGAGTCTCGGTCCGGAGGCCGATCCGGCCGTCTTCCGACGGATGCTCGCCACCCTTGAACCACGCGGTGAGGTGACCGAGACCCGGTCCGAGAGTGGCCTGCTCACCGGGGTGCGCCGGCTGCCGGTGGTGGACCGGGAGCGGGCGGTGCAACCCTGGGTCTCCGCCGACGAGCGGTGGGTGCTCTGCTACAACGGCGAGGTCTTCAACCACCACGAACTGCGCGCGGAGCTGACCGCCCTGGGACACCGCTTCCGTGGGGTGAGCGACACCGAGGTGGTCCTCGCCGGGTACCTGCACTGGGGTGAGGCGCTGGTCTCCCGGTTGCGCGGTGAGTACGCCTTTGTGATCGTCGAACGAGCCAGCGGATGGGCGTACCTGGTGCGTGATCCGCTCGGGGTGAAGCCGCTGTACTGGACCCAGACCCCGGGCTGTCTGCACGTGGCGAGCGAGGTCAAGGCCCTGGTTGGCTTCGGCACGCCGGTCACCGAGGTGCCGCCCGGTCACCACGGTTGGGTGCGGGCCGACGCCTCGGCCCGCCTGCGTCCGTACGTCAACCTGCTCGCGCTCGGTGAGGGGTTGCCGACAGTGGACGACCCGGACGAGGCCGCCCTGCTCGTCCGGGCCGCCCTCACCGACAGCATCCGGGCGCGGCTGGACACCGATCTCACCGTCGGCGTGGTTCTCTCCGGCGGCCTGGACAGTTCACTCGCGCTACTACACGCCCGCGAACTGCACCCGGACTGCGTCGCGGTCACCGTCGGTGTGCCGGAGAGCCCCGACCTGCTCTACGCCCGCCGGCTGGCGAAGGACCTCGGGGTCCCGCACGAGGTGGTGGAGCTGCAGCCGCGGGACATCCGCCTGGCCCAGATCCGGGAGGCGATCCGTATCTCGGAACTCACCGAGTACGGCGACATCATCAACGCGGTGGTCTCGGTGCCGCTCTTCCGGCGGCTGCGTGAGTTGGGCGTCAAGGTGGCGCTCACTGGCGACGGCTCGGACGAGTTGTTCGGCGGCTACCCGATGTATCACCGGGTCGGCCCGCAGGCCGCCCGTCGGCTCTTTCTCCACAAGATCATCAACCTCTGCCGTACCGAGCTGCAGCGCGTCGATCGCACCAGCATGGCGTACGGAGTGGAGGCCCGGGTGCCGTTCCTCGACCCGAGCGTGGTCGAGCTCGCGATGCGGCTGCCGATCGGGCTGAAGTTGCGCGCGGGGCAGGAGAAGTGGATCGTCCGGCGCGCCTTCGCCGATCTGCTGCCGGACTACATCCGGGAACGACCGAAGAACCCGATGTCGTACTCCTCCGGTCTGCACGAGCGGGCTCGGCTCTACAAGCCGGTCTTCGCCCGGCTACACCGTTCCTTCCGCTACGACCTGGCCGAACCGGTGCGCCGTGACTTCGACCGCGTGCTGACCAGCTGCGGCAACGATCTGGACCGGGCCATCGCCGCCGGCCGAGCCCGTCCGGACTACACGGTGCTGGAGCACGCCCGGGACCTGGTCGGCGCGGCGAGGTGGAACGCGGTGCCGGTCGTGCGTCGGCTGGTCGGACCGCGTCGCAGCCGGGGGGACGACGTGCCGTCGCCCGGCTGAGGATGATCGGTCCGGGTTGACTCTGACATGGTGTCAGGGCCGACCGTGGAGGGACCCTGTTCACCATCGGAGACTTCGCCAGGCTTGGTCGGGTATCGGTGGATGCTGCGACACTATGACAACATCGGCCTGCTCCGGCCGGTCGCTGTCGACGCACGCAGCGGCTATCGGTACTACACCGCCGACCAGCTGCGCCGGCTCAACCGGGTGATCGCGCTGAAGGACCTCGGTCTCACTCTGGCCCAGGTACAGCTGGTCCTTGACGATGTGTTGGATGCCGCGGAGTTGCGCGGCCTGCTGCGGCTGCGCCGTGCCCAGCTGGAGGCGCAGCTTGCCGCGGACACCACCCGGTTGACCCGGATCGAGGCGAGGCTTCGGGCGATAGACAGAGAGGGTCGGATGACCACGCAGGATGTCGTGCTCAAGGAGCTACCGTCGCTCCGCGTCGCGGAGTTGACAGCAATGGCGGCCAGCTACGAAACCGCTGACATCGGTCGGGCGATCCGGCCGCTCTACCCGGAGTTGCTCCGGCGGCTGGCCGTGGCGGAGGTGTCGCTGAGCGGGCCCAGCCTGGCCTATTACGAGCCGGCCGGGGACGGGGAGAAGATTGTGGTGCACGCCGGCCTCGAGGTCGCGGTCAGCCCGGATCGGGCGCGGGACTTCGCGGTCGTCGACCTGCCGGCGGTGCCGGCAGCGGCCACGGTTATTCACCGCGGGCCGATGGATGAGGTCGCGGGCACCCTGCAGCTGCTGGCTCAGTGGATCGAGGAAAACGGCTGGCGGGCCGAGGGCTACGCCCGCGAGCTGTACGTGGAGTACTGCGCCGATGACCCCGCGGCCGGGGTGACGGAGCTGCAGCAACCAGTGACGCGAGCCTGACCTCCCTACCGGGCGCCCGGGCGAGACGGGGGTCGACTTCCCCATGAAGCCGACCCCCGGTGTGTCGGGTCGTGACCGGCTATCCGGTCGGCCGTCGGCTACCGGCGGCCGAAGCGACCGGACTGGGTCTGTACGTTCAACTCTGGGTAGCGGACGAAATTTGCCGTCCAGGTCCGCCAGTCGGTGAGCTTGAGAACGTCAAGGCCCTTGACCATGTCGTTGGAGTAGATGTAGCCGTTGTACCAGTACGCGGACCAGGAGCCGCCGCCGATGAGGTTCTCCCCGTCCAGCGGGCCCCGCTCCCAGTACGCGATCTCGCGGGGACTGGCCGAGTTGGTGAAGTCCCAGACCGAAATGCCGCCCTGGTACCACGCCTGGACCATGATGTCCCGCCCGAACACCGGGATCAGCGAGCCGTTGTGCGCCACACAGTTCTCGGTGTCGGCGTTCTCCCGCGGGATCTTGAAGTAGCTGCCGAAGACCATGGTGCGGCGGTCGCCGCGACCGACGATGTCGTAGATTGCGTCGGCCCCCCGGTTGGGGCCGATGGTGTCGTTGCAGGTGGGGGCACCGCCACCGCCCAGCTCATCGGTGAAGATCACTTTTGTGCCGGCGTTGTTGAAGGTGGCGGAGTGCCAGAAGGCGAAGTTTTCGGTGTCCCGGACGCGGTTGATGACCCGGGGAGCCTCCCGGTCCGAGATGTCCATCAGGATGCCGTCACCCATGCAGGCGCCGGCGGCCAGGTTCTTCGACGGGTAGGCGGTGATGTCGTGGCAACCGCTGGTCGCCGACTTCTGCCCCGGCACGCCCTCGAAGCCGCCGTCGGGGAAGAGATTCGGCATGGCGACCACCGCGGCGTCGGTGGGCCGGTGTACCGGCACCTTCACGATGGAGATCGAGTCGTGCGGTGGCGGGCAGCCGACGTACGTGTCCGACGGGCCGTACGACGAGACGTAGATGTACATCGTCGCGCTGTTCCGGCCGGGAACCAGCGTGTGGGTGTGCGAACCGCAGGCGGTCTGCACGCTCTTCAGATAGCGGGGACTGGCCTTGTCGCTGATGTCAAAGATCTTGATGCCCTCCCACTGGGTCTCGCTTGACGGCACTCGGGTGCTGTCGCACGAGTCGTCGCTGCGGGGCGAGTCGGTGGAGAGGAAGAGCAGGTCGCCGTGGACGGAGATGTCATTCTGCGAGCCCGGGCAGAGCACGCGTGAGACGACGGTCGGTGCGGAAGGACGCGAGATGTCGTAGATGACGAAGCCGTTGTAGTTGCCGGCGAAGGCGTACCGGCCCTGGAAGGCGAGGTCGCTGTTCGTCGCGTCGAGCGGTGCTTCCTTCGGCAGGTTGGCGACCTGCCTCAGGTTGGGGCTGCTGCGGATCTCGTCGACCCCGGGGATATCCGCGGTGGTGACGGCGTTGGACTCGGTGGTGGCCGCCCTGGCGTCGTGGGGCGCTGCGGCGACCACAGTTGTCAGGAGAAGGCCGGCCGCGGCCAGGCTCAGCGTGCCGAGCCAGCGGGACCGCGGCGTGCGGGATCTGCTCATCGGCGGGGCCCTTCGCGAGGTGTGACGACTGGCCACACCCTACCGCCGTACTGGCGAGTGTCGATAGATATTACGGTCGATTAGCGTCGGTTCGCACCCGAGCTTTCTTTGGTTGATCTCGACGGCGTCGAAGCCCTCGGGCTGCCTGTCGCCTGCTCGCTGGGTGAGGCGGGGTGACGTCCATCACATATACTCGCGATTGTCGATGGTTACGATCACCGTGACCTTGACCTCCTGGGGGTGTCGGATGACCGTGCGGGGTAGGTGGGTGTGGGCCGCTGTCACCACGGTGGCTCTGGTGCTCGGCGTGGTGGTGTGGTCGGGGGCCACCCAGGACCGATCGCGATCAGCGGCGCCAACGGTCGGGGTCAGCGACGATCCCGGGCTGTCGGTCATCGTGCCCGGCCGGCCCGGAGAGTCGGCTCGGGTCCGCCCCGCCGACGAGGTGCCGGCGATCCCCACCGGAGCGCACAACTCGCTGGACACCTGGTACGTCCAGATGATGATCCCGCATCATGAGCAGGCGCTGGAGATGTCGGAGTTGGTCCCGAGGCGGACCGCCAACCCGAAGGTGGCGGCGCTGGCCGAGCGGATCCGGGCCAGTCAGGCACCCGAGATCGAGGTGTTGCGGGCCTGGCTCGAGGCCCGCAACCTACCGGTGGAGGTTGCCGGGCACGACCACAGCGCAATGCGTGGCATGCAGTCGCCGGAGGCGATGCGCCGTCTCGCCGGGTCTCGGGGTGCAGAGTTCGACCGACTCTTTGTGGAGATGATGAGCGATCATCACGCCGGGGCTGTCGAGATGTCCATTGATCTGTTGAAGGTTGGGGCGGAGCCGGTGCTGCTGGAGTTCGCGAACTCGGTCGCCGTCGAGCAGAACGTCGAGATCGGCCGGATGCGGGAGCTGCTCGGCCGTTGATCGGCCGATTCTGCTCCGGCGCTTCGGGCCCACCTACTGCTGAGGGGTGGTGGTCGGGTCCGGCGGCGTCGTCGTGGGGTCGTCGCTTGGGGTGGGCGGCTCGGGGTCCGGTGTTGAGGGCTCGGGCGTTGGGGAGGTCGGCTGCTCGCTCGGGCTCGGTTCCGCGTCCGGAGACACTGATGCCGACACCGATGCCGACACCGACGGTGTCGGTGCCGGCGGTGGCGTACTGGTGGACCCGTTCGGCTGATAGGAACGCTGCGGAACCGAGCTGGTGGTCGGGACAGGCGGCGGCGCTGCCCCGTCGTCACCCATGGTCGTCGGCGCTGACGACGGCGTTCCTACCGTCGGCTCAACCGCGGCAGCGCCGATACTCACTGCCGTGGCCAGGCCAGCGACTGCTACCGCCACGGTGACCACCGCCCCGACCAGCGGTCCGCGTCGGGTCGGGCGGTGCGTATCAATGACCGGGTTGTCGGTCAGCGTCGTCGGTTCGGCAGTGCGCAGCGGCGCCGAGTCGACCGGGACGGCCGGGACAGCCGGCGCGGTCACTGCTGTGGGGTCCGACACGGCGGCGCGGGCGGCCGCCGCCATCGCGGACCCACTGCCAAACCGGCTCTCGGGGTTCTTCGCCAGAGCTCGGCGGACCAATGCCCGCACCGCCTCCGGGATGTCATGGGGTAGCTCGGGCGGATCTTCGTCGAGGTGCGCAACGGCGACCTGCAGGGGGCTGTCACCGGTGAATGGTGGGCTGCCGCTGAGGCAGCAGTAGGCCACCGCTCCGAGCGCGTAGATGTCGGTGGCACCGGAGACCGGCCGCCCGGCGGCCTGCTCCGGTGCCATGTAGAGCGCGGTTCCCGGTACGGCGTTGGTGTTGGTGATGCTCGTCACGTTGGTCGAACGGGCCACCCCGAAGTCGACCAGCACGACGGACCCGTTCTCCTGCACCACCAGGTTGCTTGGTTTGATGTCCCGGTGCACGACGCCGCGGCGGTGCACGGTCTCCAGGGCCTGTGCGGCCTGCTCGACGATTGACATCGTCTCGGCCACGTCAAGCCGACCGGCGGCCTCGATCCGCCGGGACAGGGGCTCGCCGGTAACGAACTCCATGATCAGGTAGTTGGCCTGGTCGCCGGTGGGAAGCTCGTCCGCGCCGCAGTCGAAGACCTGCACCACCCCCGGGTGCCGCAGGGCGGCCATGATCCGCGCCTCAGATCGGAACCGGGTGATGAAGCCGGGGTCACAGACGAGCGCTGGCAGCAGCACCTTCACCGCCACGGGGCGGTCCAGGACCAGATCGACGCCCCGCCAGACGTCCCCCATGCCGCCGGTGGCAATCCGTTCGTCCAAGCGGTATCGACCACTGAGCACGACACCCGATGTCAACACGCCAACACCGTACCTACCGCGGGCGGGGGCGACGTACCGCGGCGGACCCACCCGCCACGCGCCGCCACCGTATTCCACCCGGATTCACGGGTTCGTCTGCTAGACAGAGGGAGGCCGACCCGCGGGCGCCCACCTTCGTCGGTGATCCGCGTTACGGTGGCACAGATCGGACGTCGGCACGGCGAAGGGGGCCGAACCATGGTGGCGTCTCCGGAGGTGGACCACGGCACGGTCCTGACCTCGTCGGCCGCGGTCGCGGGCCATCTGGCCCGGATCTGCTTCAAGACCGGCCCACCCCGGTGGCTCGGCGTCGAGCTTGAATGGACCGTGCACGACGTCGATGACCCCGCCCGCCCGGTCGGGGCCAGCCGACTGCGGGCTGCTCTCGGGCCGCACAGCCCCCGCACCCTGGACACCACGAGCCCCGCCCAGCCGCTGCGGCATGGCGGCTCCGTTACCGTCGAGCCCGGCGGGCAGGTGGAGATCTCCAGCGCAACCCATACCTCGGTCGTCGCCCTCGTTACGGCTACCGAAGCCGAGATCGCCCAACTCACCGCGCTTCTCGGGCGGGCCGGGCTGGTCCTCGGCGCCGGCGGTATCGACGCCCACCGGTCGCCCCGCCCCGTGTTCGAGACCCCGCGGTACCGGGCGATGCGCCGGGTCTTCGATCGTCGTGGCCCGGCCGGGCGCAGGATGATGTACAGCACCGCCGGCCTCCAGGTCTGCCTGGATTGTGGCGAGACGGACCAGCTCGCCGATCGGTGGGCCACGGCGCACGCGATTGGTCCACCGCTGGTCGCCGCCTTCGCCACCGCCGGTCGGCACGCCGGGCGACCGACCGGCTGGGTCTCGGCCCGGATGGCCGCGTGGCTCGCCATCGACCCGGCGCGGACCCGAGCGGTGTGGACTCCCGAGCAGGGCGCTGCGGACCCGATCGCCAGTTGGACGGCGTACGTCCTCGACGCCCCGCTGCTCTGCGTGCGGGATGGGCCGGACTGGACGGCTCCGGTCGGCGTCACCTTCGCCGACTGGTTGGCCGGCGCGTTGCCCCGGCCCCCCACAGTCGACGATCTCGACTACCACGTGAGCACGCTCTTTCCGCCGGTGCGCCCCCGCGGTTACCTGGAGCTGCGCTACCTCGACGCGCAACCGGAAGGTAACTGGTCCGTGCCGGTGGCGGTGGTCGCCGCGTTGCTCTCCGAGCCGGCCGTCACCCGGGCCGCCCGATCGCTCGTCGGGGCGCAGGCGCAGCGGTGGATCGCCGCTGCCCGGCACGGTCTGCACGACAACGCTCTCGCGGCGACGGCCGCCGACCTTCTTGATCTAGCGCTGACCGCGTTGCCCCGGCTGGGGTTGCCGCCCGCGCTGCACGACGACATTGACCGAGGCGTACGACGGCGGCGGGAAGCCGCGGGAAAGAGGCGGCGGTGACCGAGACGACCGACCGGCCCGACGGGGTGGGACTGCGGGAGCACATCGCGACGGAGCTGGCCCGCGCCCGGTCCCGTACCGAGGTGCTGACCGACGCGGTCGACGACGCCGACCTGGTGCGGCAGCACTCGCCGCTGATGTCGCCCCTGGTGTGGGACCTCGCCCACGTCGGTAACCAGGAAGAGCTCTGGCTGGTGCGGGACGTCGGCGGCCGGGAGCCGGTCCGCCAGGACATCGATGAGCTCTACGACGCCTTCAAGCAGCCTCGCCGGGACCGGCCGGCGCTGCCGTTGCTGCCGCCGCCGCAGGCACGGGCATACGTGGCGACGGTCCGGGACAAGGTCTTTGACCTCCTCGACCAGGTGACCTTCACAGATCGGCGGCTGGTCACCGACGGTTTTGCCTTCGGCATGATCGTCCAACACGAGCAGCAGCACGACGAGACCATGCTCGCGACCCACCAGCTGCGCTCCGGTCCGGCGGTCTTCGACGCACCGCCCCCGCCGGAGCCCCGAGTCCGGGTGGACGGGGAGGTACTGGTTCCGGCCGGCGAGTTCACCATGGGCACCGACACCGACCCATGGGCGCTGGACAACGAGCGTCCGGCCCACCGGGTGCACCTGCCCGCGTACGCCATCGACGCGGCACCGGTCACCAATGGTGCGTATGCGGCCTTCATCGCGGCGGGTGGCTACCGCGACCCCCGTTGGTGGAGCGCCGCGGGGTGGGCGCACCGGCAGGAGGCGGGCCTGACCGCACCGTTGCACTGGCACCCCGATGGAGACGGCTGGGCCTACCGCCGCTTCGGCCGGTGGGCGCTGGTACGCGACGACGAGCCGGTGGTGCACGTCAGCTGGTACGAGGCGCAGGCCTACGCCGCCTGGGTGGGAAAGCGGTTGCCGACCGAGGCGGAGTGGGAGAAGGCCGCCCGCTGGGACCCGGCGACCGGTCGGTCCCGCCGCTACCCGTGGGGCGACGAGGATCCGACGACCACCCACGCCAACCTCGGTCAGCGGCATCTCTGGCCAGCACCGGTCGGGGCCTATCCGGCGGGTGTGTCGCCACTCGGTGTCCACCAGCTGATGGGCGACGTGTGGGAGTGGACCTCGACCACCTTCCGTGGCCATCCCGGCTTCACGGCCTTCCCCTACCGGGAGTATTCCGAGGTCTTCTTCGGCGACGACTACCGGGTGCTGCGCGGAGGATCATTCGGCACCGACCGGTCGGCCTGCCGGGGCACCTTCCGCAACTGGGACTACCCCATTCGGCGGCAGATCTTCAGCGGCTTCCGTTGTGCGCGGGACGTCGCCGCCGAAGAGGCAGCCGAGTGAGGGTCCGCTGATGTGCCGTCACCTGGTCTATCTCGGGCCGCCGGTCACCCTGCGGGAGTTGCTCTTCGATCCGCCGGCGTCGCTGGTTCGCCAGTCCTGGGCGCCGCAGGACATGCGCCGCGGTGGGTCGATCAATGCCGACGGGTTCGGTGTCGGCTGGTACTCGTCGGACGGCGACGATCCGGTCCGCTACCGGCGGGCGCAGCCCATCTGGAGTGACCCGACGATCGCCCAGCTGGCCGGCGTCACCCGTGCGGGCGCGATCCTCGCGGCGGTCCGGTCTGCGACCGTCGGCATGCCGGTGCTCGAGTCGGCCGCCGCGCCGTTTCTGGAGGGGCGGTGGCTGTTCAGCCACAACGGGGCGGTGCGCGGCTGGCCAGACAGCATGGCCCCGCTCGCTGGTGCGTTGCCGGTGCGCGACCTGCTCACCCTCGATGCGGCCACCGATTCAGCGCTGCTCTGGGCGCTGGTCCGGCATCGACTGCGCGCTGGGGTCGAGCCGGGCCGCGCCGTGGCGGAGACGGTTGTGGCGGTAGCCCGGGCCGCCCCCGGGTCCCGACTCAACCTGCTGCTCACCGATGGGCACACGGCGGTGGCGAGCGTCGCCGGGCACAGCCTGTCGATTCGTCGGACGCCCACCTCGGTGCTGCTGGCGTCCGAACCGCACGACGACGACCCCGACTGGCAGGCGGTGCCAGAGGGACAGCTGGTGGTGGCGACCGCCACCGAGGCGCGGACGTGTGCCCTCCTGGCGGACTGACCGCCAGGAGACTTCGATGATGAAGGGACAGACATGAGCGCAGAGCCGCTGGAGATCCACCTCGAAGAGCAGGACCTGGGACGCAACCTGCGGCAGGATGTCCGCGCCGGGTTGACTGCCGAGGAGAAGTGGTTGTCCCCGAAGTGGTTCTACGACGCTCGGGGCAGCGAGCTCTTTGAGGAGATCACCCGGCTGGCGGAGTACTACCAGACCGGGGCCGAACGTACGGTGTTGCGGGATCGGGCTGCTGAGATCGTGACGGTGAGCGGTGCCAAGACGCTGATCGAGTTGGGCTCCGGTTCCTCGGAGAAGACCCGACTGCTGCTGGACGCGTTCACCCGGCACGGCGATCTGGGCACCTTTGTGCCGCTGGACGTGTCGGTGAGCGCGCTGCGCGAGTCCACCGCCCGGATCGCCGCCGACTATCCGGGCCTGCGCGTACGCGGAATCGTCGGCGACTTCACCCGGCATCTTGACCGGTTGCCGGCGGGCGGACGGCGGCTCGTGGTGTTTCTCGGCGGCACGATCGGCAACCTGCTGCCGGCCGAGCGCGCCGAGTTCCTGGCGGCGATGCGCGCCGCGTTGGAGTCGGGGGACTGGCTGCTGGTCGGCACCGATCTGGTCAAGGATCCGGCGGTTGTTGTTCCCGCGTACGACGACGCGGCGGGGGTGACCGCCGAGTTCAATCGCAACGTGCTGCGGGTGATTAACCGGGAGCTGGGTGCCGATTTCGACCCGGCAGCCTTCGAACACGTCGCGCTCTGGAATCCGGAGCGGGAGTGGATCGAGATGCGGCTGCGGGCCCGGCACCCGATGCGGGTGCAGGTGCTCGACATCGAGGTGGCGTTCGCCGCCGGGGAGGAGCTACGGACCGAGGTATCGGCGAAGTTCCGGCCCGAGGGGATCGCGGCGGAGCTGCGCGCGGCAGGCTTCGTCACCAGCGAGTTCTGGACGGATCCGGCGGGCCTGTTCGGCGTCACGCTCGCCCGCGCCGAGTAGGCGGACGCCGCCTGGCCCTCCTCGACCGGCCGAGCCTCCGACTTCAGCGCCATCGGCGGTCCGCTAGAGTGGTCGGCACGAAGGGGAGTAGCCCCCAACGTCGTGGTCGACACACTGGTGTTCCCGCACCCGGCCACACGGCCCCGCTCGGCGGGGCGGGCGAGACCTTCGACCCAGGTTGGTAGCCGGGTCGAGGTCGCTCCGTGCCTCCTTCCGGCCGGATCGGAAGGGTGTCATGGAGGGTTTCCTCGTCGCGCTGGGAGTGAGCTTCGGCGTCATCTTCGTCGCCGAGTTGGGGGACAAGTCCCAGCTGATGGCCTTGACCTTTGCCACCCGACTTCGACCGTTGCCGGTGCTGATCGGCATCACCGTGGCTACGGCCGTCGTACATCTGGCCTCGGTGGCGATCGGCTACGGGCTCGGTGCGGCGTTGCCCACCGGATGGATCGCGCTGCTCGCCGGCGTGGCGTTTCTCGGGTTTGGCGCCTGGGCGCTTCGCGGTGACCGCCTTACCGAGCAGGAGCGCCGTAAGGCGGACAGGTCGGGCCGCCCGGCGGTGGTGGTCGGCGTCGCGTTCCTCCTCGCCGAGCTGGGCGACAAGACCATGCTGGCGACCATCACCCTGGCGACCCAGTACGGCTGGTTCGGTACCTGGGTCGGATCCACGCTCGGCATGGTCGCCGCGGATGCCCTGGCGATTGTGGTGGGGCGGGTGCTCGGCCGCAGGTTGCCTGAGCGGACCGTGCGCTTCGGTGCGGCGTTGCTCTTCGCCGGGTGTGGCCTCTGGCTGATCCTGGATGCGGTCGGACAGCTCGGCTGATCTTCCGGTAGGTGCGCCAGGAGCCGGCACCGGGCGCGAACGCATGCGTTCGGTTCGCCCGGTGCCGCGACGGCAGTTGCGTTGCCGGCGGACGCTGGTTGGCGTCCGCCGGCGCTCCTGTCGGCCTGGTCAGCCGTCGCGGTGCTGGAAGACGTCGGGCACCCCGTCGCGGTTGCTGTCCACGCGCTCCTTGACGGCGATGCGTCGGTAGGCCTTGTTGCGACGGATCAGCACGATGGAGGCGAGCAGCGCCGCGATCAGCGATCCGGTGAGTACGGCAGCCTTGACGTTGTCGTCGGCGGCACCGCCTTCGAAGGCGAGTTCACCGATCAGCAGCGACACGGTGAAACCGATGCCGGCCAACAGGGAGACACCGAGTAGATCGGTCCAGGTGATGTCCCGGTCCAGCTCGGCGCGGGTGAACCGGGCCAGCAGGAAGGTCGAGCCAAAAATGCCGAGCACCTTGCCGAGCACCAGGCCGGCGACGATGCCGACGACGATCGGGTCGGTGATCACGGCGCCGAGGTCGGCACCGCGTAGGGAGACTCCGGCGGCGAAGAAGGCGAAGACGGGGACGGCGAAGCCGGCGGAGACCGGCCGCCAGCGGTGTTCGAGGTGCTCGGCGAGCCCGTGCCGGTCACCCTCCCGGCCACGCAGGACCGGCACCGTGAAGCCGAGCAGGACGCCGGCCACCGTCGCGTGTACGCCGGACTCGTGCACCAGCGTCCAGGCCACCACGGCCAGTGGGATCAACGCCCACCACCAGGTCTTGCGGCGCTGTACGAGCAGGCCGAAGAGTGCGATCGGCAGCAGCGCGAGCAGCAGCGGCGTGAGTTTGAAGTCGCCGGTGTAGAAGATGGCGATGACCGTGATCGCGAGGAGGTCGTCCACGACGGCGAGGGTGAGCAGGAAGGCGCGGAGTCCCTGCGGCAGGTGGGATCCGATGACCGCCAGCACGGCGAGTGCGAAGGCGATGTCGGTGGCGGTCGGGATGGCCCAGCCCCGCAGGTTCTCGCCACCAGCGGAGAGGTTGACACCGACGTAGATCAGGGCCGGAACGATCATACCGCCGATCGCCGCGATGACCGGCAGGGCGGCACGCCGTGGGTCACGGAGGTCACCGGCGACGAATTCGCGTTTGAGCTCGAGCCCGACCACGAAGAAGAAGATCGCTAGCAGGCCGTCGGCCGCCCATGTGGCGAGGTCCAGATCCAGGTGCAGGTCGGACCCGCCAGGCCAGGGCACCCACGACGCCAGAGCGGAGTACGAGCCCCCCCAGGGCGAGTTCGCCCAGACCAGCGCGATCACCGCGCCGAGCAGCAGCAGGCCGCCGCCGAAGGTCTCGGTCCGCAGCACGTCAGCCAGGAAGCGGGCCTCCGGCCAGGAGGTACGCGAGAAGAGGCGGCGGGCGCGGCCCGGGGGCGGGGTGCGGTCGGTCATACGCGCGGTCCATCCAAGCGGTGTCGGAGCAGCAGGAAACGTTCGCCGACCAGGCTTCCCGGCACACCGATCACCACCCTATCCAGGTGGGTGACGGGACGGCGAGCGGAGACGACGTGACCTTGGCCCCGTCGCGCCGTTTCCCCGGTGGAGGAGATGTGTCGGGTTTATCGATCGAATGGCAAAACCTCGGATATTTGACGTATGAGGCGCTGTAATGGTTTCACGGTATAAGTTGAGCTTAGGAGTTTTTGTGAGTTTATTCGGGGAGTTCCGCTCGACGTGGCGGAGTGCCTGATGGACCGCTGTCGCCGGCTTCGCCCGGTACTCCAGCGCGCCTACCTGCGTCCTCGGATGGCCGGCGAGCACCGGAGCGAACCGTTCGGGTCGAAGGCCAGGGCGGACTCGTACGTGGACAGCGGCCAGTGGCGCAACGAGGCCGCCCTGCTGGCAACGGGGGAGCAACGATGAAGATCGGGATCCTGGCGTATCACTTCCCACCGGAACCGGCATTCATCCCGGGCAGCCTCGCGGAGGAACTGGCCCGCCGCGGCCACGAAGTCCGGGTGCTGACCGGATTTCCCGACTATCCGGGTGGGTACGTCTACCCGGGCTGGCGGCAGCGTTGGCGCCACCAGACCCGCAGCGAGCGGCTGACCGTGCGGCGGGTGCCCCGCTACGTCGGCCGCAGTGGCTCCGAGCGCGGCCGGATGGCCGGTCACCTCTCCTTCGCGGGCAGTGTGTCGCTGGTCGGCCGGCGGTTCTTCGCCGGTGTCGACGCGCTCTACGTTCATCAGCCGCCGGCCACCGCCTTCGCCGCGGCCCGCCTGCTTCGGGCGCTTCGTCGGGTGCCGGCCGTCGTGCACGTTCAGGACGTGTGGGCTGGTCCGAAGCCGGCGGCCGGCGGGGGTGATCGGTGGGCCGCCCGGCTTGCCGGTGCGATGGCCGCTACCTACCGCCACGCCGACCGGATCGTGGTGGCGGCGCCCTCGCTGCGGGACGTTGTGGTGACCGAGGGAGCCGACCCGGGCCGCGTCGAGGTGGTGCTCAACTGGACCGACGAGCGGATCTTCCAGCCGGCTCCGCCGAGCCCGGCCGCTGGTCAACTAGTCCGGCGCGACGGCCGCTGCGTGGTCATGTACGCCGGCACCATCGGTGCCCGGCAGGGGCTGGATACGGCGGTGCGGGCGGCGGCAGCGCTCGACCACAGGATGGAGCTGGTGCTGGTCGGGTCGGGTGAGCAGGAGCGGCGGGTGCGGGGGCTCGCCGCCGAGCTGGGCGCCGACAACGTGCGGTTCGTCGAACGGCGCTCGCCGTTGGACATGCCGGAGCTGTACGCGGCTGCCGACTACCAGTTGGTCATGCTCCGGGACCTGCCCGAACTACGCAGCACCCTGCCCGGCAAGCTGCCTACCGCCCTGTCGTGCGGGGCGCCGGTCATCGCCTCGGCCGGCGGCGACACCGCCGAGGTGGTGGAGAGTGCTCGCGCCGGACTGTCGTGTCCGCCGGAGGAGTGGGAGACCCTTGCCGACCGGTTCTGGTTGGCCGCCACCATCCCTCCGGCCGCCCGTGCCGAGATGGGCCGGCGGGGCCGGGAGGCGTACCTGCGGCAGATGTCGATGCCGGCCGGAGTGGAACGGATCGAATGCCTGCTGGACGAGGCCGCCAGCGGACGCCGACGATGAGGGCAACGCGCGCCACCCGTGGTGCGGCCGGCCGGGGAGCTGGCGAGCCGGGTGGGGGTTGTGGCCGCGGACGCCGGGCATCCAGGAGTGGCGCGGGTCGAGGCGGGTAGTCGCCGCCCATGCCGACCATCGAGGACAAGAAACGCCTGGTCCGCCGGCTCGCCGGGGACGGCCGCGGCTTTGCTGAACAGTACGGCTTCCGGACCACCAACAATCCGTCGAGCCTTTTCCAGTTGCTCTGCCTCGCCGTGTTGTTGTCCCGCCGCGGGGATGCTTGGCGAGCTATCGAGGCGGCTCGTGCCCTGCCAGCCTATGGTTGGGACAGTGCCGCGCGGTTGGCCCGCTCCGCGCCCGCAGCACGGATCGGGCTGCTGCGAGACTGCGGCCTACGCGCAGCAGCAGAGCAGACCGCCGGCACGCTCGGGGAACTGGCGCAGGCGGTTGTCGACCGATACCGAGGTGACCTTCGGCGGTTGCGCGTGGTTGCCCACCGCGATGCCGACCGGGAACGCGCCCTGCTTGCCGAGTTGCCCGGGGTGGACGACACAGCGGTCGTCCTGTTTCTCCGCGAGGTGCAGGCACTGTGGGCTGAGGTGCCGCCGGTCGCCGACCGGCGGGCGCTGGCCGCGGCCCGCCGGCTGGGCCTCGGTCGTTCCGCCGACGACCTGGCCGGGCTGGCGGGTAGCGGCCGGTCCGAGCGGTTGGCCTGGCTGGTGGGCGCGCTCGCAAGGGTGGACCTGGAGCAGCGATACCCGGAGGTGGTCGGCTAGGCTTGCCAACGCCGTGAGTGGAAAGCCTTTGGTCAGGGCCTTGAGGCAGCTTGTGGAACAGCGCGTGGGCACTTCGTGGGTCCGCCCACATTTTTGCCAAAGTTGCGCATCGGCAGAGTCCCTATCGTATGGTGGTCGGGCGATTGATGCTCGCCCGGTTCGGGCGGGCAGCTGACTGCCGGCGGTCGTGACCCGGTTCGGGTGTGGATTCCTCTCGTCGGTACAGGTCCGCGTTTGGCGCCCCTGGCCGCGGTTCGTGGCCCGGGGCGCCCGGCCCGCCCCACCGGTTCGACCCGGAAAGCCCTTTCAGCCGGGAAAGCTTCTCCGGCAGTTTCCGTACCTCGCAGGGTGGGTATCCGGTCGGTCGGACCGAAGGGGACAGCATGGACTATGACACCTTTGTCGATCAGATCGCACAGCGGACGGACACCCCTGCCGCGCAGGCGGTGGAGTTGACCCGGGCGGTCCTGGAGACACTCGCCGAGCGGCTGACGGGTGGGGAGGTGCTGGACCTGGCCGTACAGCTGCCGGCGGAGCTGCAGGGAGTGCTGAAGCCGGGGCCCGACAACGAGGCAGCGCAGCGGCTCGGGGCGACGGAGTTCGTCACTCGGGTGACCGACCGTGCCCACGTCGACGAAGCGACTGCGCATGGTGCCGTCCGAGCGGTCTTCACCACGCTGCGGGAGGCGATCAGCGGTGGCGAGTTTGACGACGTGGCGGTGCAGCTACCCCGCGACTACCGGGAACTGGTGGAGCCGGCGCTGGCACCGGGTGCGGCGTTGCGTCGGCCCTGATCCGCCGCGTTCTCCGTACTCGTTCGGTGGCTAGGCGACGGCGCCCGCAGCGTGCAGGTCGGCGATACGGTCTGCTCCGAAGCCCGCCTCGGCCAGTAGCTCGTCGGTGTGTTCGCCGGGGTGCGGCGGTGGACGGTGCAGGGCCGTCGGCGTGCCGGAGAAGCGTGGTGCGGGCGCTGGTTGGGTCACCCCGTGGTGCTCCACGAACGTCTCCCGCGCCGCCAGGTGCGGGTGTACCGGCGCCTCCGTCCAGTCCAGAACCGGGGCCACGCAGGCGTCCGAGCCGGTGAACAGTGTCGCCCACTCGTCTCGGGTCCGGGTCCGGAACAGCCGTGCCCACGCCTCCCGCAGCGCCGGCCAGTTCTCCGGGTCGGTACGGTCCAGAGCGGTGTCTCCCGGCAGCGGAAAGCCGGTGCGCCGGACCAGTTCGTCGTAGAAGCGGGGCTCCAGCGCGCCCACCGCGAGATGCTTTCCGTCGGCACACTCGTAGCTGTCGTAGAACGGTGCGCCCCCGTCGAGCAGGTTTACCCCGCGTGGGTCCCGCCACCTGCCGAGGTGGCGCAGGGCGTGGATCTGAGTGCTGAGCACCGAGACACCGTCCACGATCGCGGCGTCCACCACCTGGCCGGCGGCGCCGCCGCGCACCGCGTACAGGGCGCTGACCAGGCCGAGAGCTAGAAGCATCCCGCCGCCACCGAAGTCGCCGAGCAGGTTCAGCGGCGGCACCGGACGCTCGCCGGCCCGTCCTATACCGTGCAGCGCTCCGGTCAAGGCCAGGTAGGCGATGTCGTGCCCCGCCTCCGGTGCGCTGGGACCGTGCTGCCCCCAGCCGGTCATCCGCCCGTACACGAGGTGTGGGTTGACCGCGTGGCAATCCGCCGGGCCGAGGCCGAGTCGCTCGGTCACGCCGGGCCGAAAGCCCTCGATCAGCACATCGGCGCCGGCGGTCAGAGCGAGTGCCACGTCGCGGCCGGGGGGTGACTTCAGGTCTACACCAATTGATCGCCGTCCCCGGTTCAGGAGATCGGGGTGGGGGCCGCCGAAAGCGGTCGGGTCCACGTCGGCCGCCCGATCCACCCGGATCACCTCGGCGCCGAGGTCGGCCAGCATCATCGCGGCGAATGGCCCCGGCCCGATCCCGGCCAGCTCGATCACCCGCACATCGGCCAGGGGACCGGCCGGTACGTTGTCGGTCATCGGGCCACGATAAGCGCCGATGGGCCGGCGTGGTAGGGGGCTGGGTGCGCTGGTGGGGACCGGGGTGCCGCGTGGCGACCCGGACCGGACTGGCCTAACCTGGTTCGCGACGAGGGGAGTACTTCCCACGAGCCAATCCGGTCAGTACGGCGGGCCCGGAGCCTGCCTCGGATGGTTGCCTACGAAAGTGGGTGAAGGAGACCTCGAGCATGGCATCGTGTTCGAGGAGGCTTCATGACCGAATTGCACCTTTCTGTCGCGCTGCAGTCGGTCGGTACCCCGACGCTGTGGGGCATCACCATCGCCGGAATCGTCGTGCTGCTGGTACTCGACTTTCTGGTCACCCGGCGGCCGCACGAGGTATCGATTCGGGAGGCGCTGGCCTGGTCGGCGTTCTACATCGCGCTGCCGCTGGCCTTCGGCGCCTGGCTCTGGTCCCGTTACGGCTCCCAGCAGGGCGTCGAGTACCTGACCGGCTACCTGGTGGAGAAGTCCCTCTCGGTAGACAACCTCTTTGTCTTCATGCTTCTCCTGGCCGCGTTCGCGGTACCCTCGGTGCTGGCCCAGCGGGTCCTACTGTTCGGGATCACCGGTGCCCTGGTGCTGCGCGCCGTGTTCATCGCACTTGGCGCGGCTGCCCTGCAGACTCTCGACTTCGCCTTCCTGCTCTTCGCCCTCATCCTGCTCGCTACCGCGGCAAAGTTGCTGCGCGACGCGATCTCCGGCCACGAGCAGGAGGTCGACATCAACGGGATGCGCGCGGTGCGGCTCCTGCGCAAGTTCATGCCAGTGACACAGGACTACCAGGGTACGAAGATGGTCGTACGCCTGGACGGCCGGCGGACGCTTACCCCACTGGCCCTGGTGGTCGTCGCGGTACTCGCCACCGACGTGGTCTTCGCCGTCGACTCGGTGCCCGCCGTGTACGGCATCACCGAGGATCCGTACCTGGTCTTCGCCACCAACGCCTTCGCGCTGCTCGGGTTGCGGGCGCTCTACTTCGTCCTGCACGCCGCGCTCAGTCGGCTGGTTCACCTCAACTACGGACTCGCGGTCATCCTCGCGTTCATCGGAGTGAAGCTGGGCCTGCACTGGGCGCACGGGGTCTGGAAGGGGGTGCCGGAGATTCCGACTATGGCGTCACTCGCAGTGATCGTCGGGGTCCTCGTGGTGGTCACCGTCACCAGCCTGTACGCGACCCGTACCAGCAGGTCGGACGGCGGCGGGCAGGGGCCGATCGTCAACGCCTCCGGGGGCGACGGGACCCCCCGTTAGGATCCTCCGTCCCACGCGCGGGACCGGCGGGTAGCCCGTGGTCCCCGGAGTGTGCCGGGCCGGCGTGCTGGATGGAGCCAGCCAGCCCGGTATACCGGGGCCGCACCTGACCGAGGACGTTCACCTGCGCTGTGCGGCGACCGCGGCGCCGCTGCGGTTCCGCGCGGCGTCGGGCCGGTGGCGCTGCAAAGCACACACCGAGAGGTTTGTCCGGCCTCGACCCGGGAACGGCGGGGGAATGACGAAACCTCGTGTGGTGATCGTAGGGGCCGGTTTCGCCGGGTACCACGCGGCAAAGACGCTCGGCCGGTTGGCCCGGGACCAGGCCGAGATCGTGCTGCTGAACACGACCGACTACTTCCTGTATCTGCCGCTGCTGCCAGAGGTCGCCGCCGGTGTCGTCGAGCCGACCCGGCTTTCGGTGCCGCTGGCGGGGACACTCGACGGCGTCCGTCTTGTGGTCGGCGAAGCCGACCATGTTGACCTGCGGAACCGCTGGGTCAGTTTCACCCAGCCGGAAGGGGAACGGAACCGCATCGCGTACGACCGGCTCGTACTCGCCGTCGGTAGCGTCAACAAGCTGCTGCCGATCCCCGGGGTGACCGAGTACGCCCACGGCTTTCGCGGCCTGCCGGAGGCGCTCTACCTACATGACCACGTGGTCCGACAGATTGAGCTGGCAGAACAAGCCACCGACCCGGCTGAGCAACGGGCGCGGGCCACCTTCGTGGTGGTGGGAGCCGGCTACACCGGCACCGAGGTGGCCGCCCACGGGCAGCTGTTCACCGACCGGCTCGTCGGGCAACGGTCTCGGCTGAAGCTCCGGCCCCGGTGGATGCTGCTTGACGTGGCGCCGAGGGTGCTACCCGAGCTGGACCGGCGGATGTCCGACACCGCCCATCGGGTCCTGGAAGAGCGTGGGATTGATGTGCGGATGGGAACCTCGGTGGCGGTCGCGACCGCCGACGGGGTCAAGCTCACCGATGGGGAGTTCATCCCGACCTGCTCTCTCTTCTGGTGTGTCGGGGTCCGTCCCGATCCGCTCGTCGCGCAACTCGGCCTGCGGACCGAGAAGGGCCGCCTGGTGACCGATGAGTACCTCAACGTCCCAGGCTTTCCCGAGGTGTTCGCCTGCGGTGACGCTGCGGCCGTTCCCGACCTGACCCAGCCCGGGCAGGTCTGCGCGATGACCGCGCAGCACGCCCAGCGGCAGGGCAAACTGGTTGCCCACAACATCGCCGCCTCGTACGGGCAGGGCACCCGCAAGCCATACAAGCACCATGAACTGGGCTGGGTGGTCGATCTGGGTGGTCTGGACGCGGCGGCTAATCCACTCAAGGTGCCGCTGGCCGGGCTGCCCGCCAAGGTGGTCACCCGGGGATACCACCTGCTCAACCTACCCGGCAATCGGGCCCGGGTGGGCGCCGACTGGCTGCTGGACGCGACGTTGCCCCGTCCGGCGGTCCAGCTGGGCCTGGTGCCGGCCAACTCGGTTCCGTTGGAGAGCAGCTCCCCCGAGGTACCCGCCCACATGGGGTGAGGAGGGAGGGGCCCGCCACCCCGGATTGTGGATGGCCCCTCCCGCCGCCGGGCTCTGGGCTAGCCAGCCATCCCGGCGCCCACCTCGTCGATCGCGTCGTCCACGGCGTGGGCCAGGTCAACGTCCGGTCCGGTTACCTCGGGAGCCCGTCGGGGCCGGGAGGTCGCCACCGTCAACACCGCGGTGGTGCGGTCGGGCTGACCAATCGACGGCCCGCGTCCGGTCTGTCGTCGGAGCTGGTCGAGCCGGTCGAGTACGCGTCCGAGGTTCTCGGCGGGCAGCGCGACTGTCCGGGACAGCCCGTGCCGGTCCCCGGACCAGTACGGGAGGCCGGTGAGTACCTCGCGCAGCTGCACCTCGTCGAGCGGCGGGGTTGCGGCCGTCGCTCCGATCACGCCTCCGCCGGGCTCGGGCGGGGCGAGGAGGTCCTGCAGCCCCTCCGGGACGTGCAGCGACTCGACCAGGCCGCCGTCCCGGTCGGCCAGCGCGGTGAGGGTGGCTGCCGCCTGGTAACGGGCCTGCTCCGGGGTGCGGCCGCTGAGCCGGCCTACCTCGGCGAGGAAGCCGGGTAGGTCGGAGTGGTCCTCGACACCATCCACCGGGGTGATGTCGTGTAGCCGGGTCGGTACGGCCGCGAGTAGCCGGCCGCGTTCGGTCGCCCCCAGCGCGCGGGCCAGGGTCAGCACTGTCGCCGTCACGCCCACCTTCGCGGTGGGGAAGTCGACCCCGGACCGCCGGCCAACATCGGTCACCAGATCCTGGTAGCTGATCGTGGTGGTGTCGGTGCGGCCGTCATCCGGAATGGGCCGTGAACTTTCCGGAGTACCGACCGGAGGCGGGGCGGGGCCACCGCTGGTACTGGTCGGTTTGTGGCGGCCCGCTGGCGCAGGTCCGTTGCGCCGCCGTTGGTCAAGGCTGGTCAGCTGCTTGGTGGCGCCCAGGCTGGCCCCGGTCTCGCTGGGCCGCTGCCCCTGGCTCCGAGCCTGTCGGGCCAGCGCCCGGCGGCGCTGGTTGTCGCCCTCCATCTGCTTGCGCATGTGACAACTCCTCCACTGCGGTTCCGGCTGTCGTCGTCTGCCTTCCCACCGCTGTCAAGCAGAAAACAGGGCCCGGCCCGCGGCTGCCCTCGTCGCGGGGTTGGCCCGCGGCGGTGCTGGTTCGCGCTGGTGGTGGCCACCGTGGCCGGCCGGGTTCGACGGCGTCGCCGGAGCAATCCTCATCCGGCCAGGGTGATGATCGCTCACCCGGTTGAGCCGGACGATCGCAGTGGACCGGTGGACTTCCGAGGTATGCGGAAGGGAAGGTCGTGATGAAGCGGATCGTCGAGATCATCCCCGCCCGACCCGGCTGGTACGCGCGTTGGCGTCTGGCACCTGGCGACACCCGTTGCTACCCGGTCAGCCTGTGGGTCCTGCTTGAGGAGACCGACGGCACCGGCCGGGAGGTGATCGGAGTGGACTGCGTCGGGCAGTGGCCCGGTGCGGACGACAACGAGGCCGGCGGGGAGTTTCTCCGCTACCTCTTCCAGACCCCGGATTCGGGAGCGCCGGCAGACGCCGAACCAGCGACGGTGGTGCCGGGGCGGGTCACCGGCCCCGATCTGCGGGCGGTGTAGAAGTATCGGAACTGGCTGGTTCGTTCGAATGTTGAATATTTTTCCCGAATGTCCTCGGCGGCGGTCGCCGGGCACCGAGGATCGATGGTGGGGGTAGACGTACCAGCTGTCTGGGGGCGACAGTATGAGGTTCTCCATCGTAGATGTCGGTTATGATCGTTTGCAGGTAGATTCCTGCCTGAACGAGCTCGGGGTCCGGTTGACCCGGTTGGCGGCACGTGCGGAGGGCGCCGCGGGAGCCGAGCGGGAGTGGGACGAGATTCGCGAGGAGGCGGCGGGCCTCTGTGGGTTGCTCCAGCGGCTCGACCTCGGCGATCTGGTTCGGCGACCCGCCGACGCTGCCGGTCGGGAGGCAGCCGAGCTACTCCTACGGGCGCGACTGGAACTCGACTCTGCCCGGGAGGAGGCCCGACGGGTGCGCGAGCAGGTCTACACCGAGGCGGTGCAGGCCCGCCGGGAGCTTGAGGCGGCGCTACACGCCCGACAGTGCCGGGCGGCCCGGGCCGACGAGATCCTCGGCGGCCTGGCGGAGACGGTGCCGGCCGACACGCCGACCGCCGCCTCCGCCGTGGGGCCGAGCCGAGCCGTTCGCTGAGGACCCGTGGCCCACCGAGGGGGACGGGACCGTCACACCAGTGCGCTGACGATGGTGGTCGCCCGAGTCTCGTGCTGGGCGTAGGCATCGGGGAAGGCCGAGACCTGGACCGACTGGGCTGCCCAGGCGACGCTCATTCCCTGCCAGCCCGGGACCTGAAGAAGCGCCTGGTAGAACGCCTCGGCGGCGTAGGTCGGAGTCATCAACTCGGCGATGCTGCCCCAGCCGGTGCTCGAGCGTTGCTGGAACAGGCCGACCGAGTCGTGGTCCCAGCCGA
This sequence comes from Salinispora tropica CNB-440, assembly GCF_000016425.1. Classification (GTDB taxonomy): domain Bacteria; phylum Actinomycetota; class Actinomycetes; order Mycobacteriales; family Micromonosporaceae; genus Micromonospora; species Micromonospora tropica. The sequence goes on from NC_009380.1 coordinate 2,405,898, forward strand.
CTGCCTCGTGCGGGTAGTTCTGTGATTCCGGCACGCCGGCGTTGGCGTAGTTGAGCAGAGTGCTCTCCTGCATGGCGGTGGCGATGGCAACGACCAAACCGCGATGCGGGATGTTCATGTCGGTCCCAACATCGACAATAGTCTTTGCGTTGTCCATCTGGGTCTGGGTCAGCCCGGCGACCGGTTGGGGCGGTGCCGGTTGGCTGGATGTGGGCTCCTGCTCCGTCTCGGCTGGGCTGGCGGATTCGGCGGGGCTGGCGGTTTCGGTTGGGCTGGCGGTTTCGGTTGGGCTGGCGGTTTCGGTCGGACTCGGGCTCGTCGAGGTGGGAGTGGTGTCATGCCGGAGGAAGGAACGTGAGGCGCGTTCGGCGGCGTCTACGCGTTCCGCTGCCGCCTCGGCGGCCGGGGCCTGCTCCGGTTGTTCGGCAGTCTGCCGTGTCCCGGCGTAGGCAGCCGCGCCGAGGCAGCAGGTGAGACCGGTGGCGAGAGCTACTCGAGCCGGGGTCGACGCCAGTAGTGCGCGTAGCCCGCGGTTGGGGGCGCGGAGGGGTGAGGTCGTCCGTTCGGTGGAGGTCTCGTCGGTGGACCCGGTGGCCGGGCCGTGCGGGTTCGTCTTCTGGTTGAAGGTGTCGTCGGGGTGCATCCGCCGAGGCTAGAAAGCGGATCGCCCACTGCCATCGGTCCGATTAGTGGGGTGCGTCACTATTTGTGGCAAAGTTCGGATGGGGTGGATGAGGTCTCGGGAAACCTCTCAAACCTCGGCTGTCTCTTATTTCGTAAATGGGATTGCAAGTAAGCGCGAAAAGCCGCAAGTTTCCGATCTTGCCGAGGGGTGAGTCTGAGTACGGGCTCTTCCTCCGAACGGCTGACCACCCATCATGTGAGCGGCTATTCATGGGGTCGGTCGGTGTGATGATCTGTGACGGTGTCTGGCTCGCCGTGAGCTGTCTCAGTGTCGGCCGTTGTCGGTCAGCGCCACCGTCAGGTGATGCCGGCTCGCATCCTCGGTGGAGAAGGGCCAGAGTCGGTCAGCGTGCTCCACCAGGTCAGCCAGTTGTTGGCGGGTCAGTCCGGCCGACGAGATGGAGGCGCTCACGTCGGCGCGGTAGCGGCCGTCGTCGTCGCGGCCGAGCTTCGCCTCGGCCCGTACCTGGACCGTGTGTGCCTCGTCAGTGATCTCGCCGGCCGCCTCCACCGCGGCGTGATGTAGGCATGAGGCGAAGGCGGCGGCGAGCAACTGCGACGGGCTCAGCCCGGTGCAGTGCGGAGCCAGTGGGGATGCCAGGGCGGTGGAAAGCCCACCATCCTCGGTTCGGACGTGCCCGCCCTCCGCCGTCGCGGTGGCCGTCTCGTTCAGCCAGGAGCTGTGCTGCGACATCGCGTTCCTCCCGTCACTCGCCCCGGGCTACCCGGCGTTCGGCCGGCGAAACCGTGTTCTGGTCCGGAAGAAGCAGATAGCAGCGGCCAGGCCAGCTCGACCGTCGTTTCGGTTCGGCCTTCCGGGAACGTCCGAGTAGCCTGCACAGCGGGGGCACAGGAACCGCACAACCGCCCCACAGCGGGGGCATCCATGATGAGGACCATGATGACCAACGAGCAGGTGGCACCGGCCCGGGTCGACCTCCGCCGTCCCGATGGCCAGCCCGTGCGTGTTCTGGTCGTCGACGACGAATCCACTCTGGCCGACCTGCTGTCGATGGCCCTGCGCTACGAGGGTTGGCAGGTGCGTACGGCCGGCAACGGGATGGCGGCGTTGAGCGCGGCCCGCCAATTCCAGCCGGACGCGGTGGTGCTCGACGTGATGCTGCCCGACCTGGACGGCTTCGCGGTGCTGCGTCGCCTGCGCGAGGTGGCTCCGACCGTGCCGGTGCTCTTTCTGACCGCACGGGACGCGGTCGAGGACCGGGTCGCCGGGTTGACCGTCGGCGGCGATGACTATGTGACCAAGCCGTTCAGCCTGGAGGAGGTGATCGCCCGCCTGCGGGCGCTGCTGCGCCGCTCCGGCTTCGCGGTCACCGCCCGGCAGGAGGCGGTTCTCACCGTCGGTGACCTTTCCCTCGACGAGGACAGCCACGAGGTGAGTCGGGACGGTCAGTTGATCAACCTTACCGCCACCGAGTTCGAGTTGCTGCGCTATCTCATGCGCAACCCACGCCGGGTGCTCAGCAAGGCACAGATCCTGGACCGGGTCTGGAACTACGACTTCGGGGGTCAGGCCAACGTGGTCGAGCTGTACATCTCCTACCTGCGCAAGAAAATCGACGTCGGCCGCGCCCCGATGATCCACACTCTGCGCGGGGCGGGCTACGTTCTCAAGCCCGCCGAGTGACCTTGTGAGTTGGCGGCGGTGGCTGGCCGGTTGGTCGCTCTGGACCCGGCTGGTGGTCATCCTGGTTACCCTGCTGGCTGTGGTCAGTCTGGGCATCGGCGGCATCACCACCGTCGCCTTGCGGGACTTCCTGACCGATCGGATCGACCGGCAGCTCAGGCTTGACGCAGGACCCCGCAGCTTCGTCCCGCCTCCGCCTCGTCCCACCCAAGACGACCTGCAAGTCTCGCGTGGCATGGAAGTGGGCTCAGTCGTCGCGCAGCTGCGCGACGGCCAGGTGGTCAAGGCCCGAGTCCAGAACGAGGCCCGGGAGGGCGGGGAGAGGATCGCACCCGAGAAGGTGGCGGCGCTGGGCAGCCTGGTGCCCAATACCGGCCCGCACACCGTGGACCTGGGTGATCTGGGGGAGTACCGCGCCATCGCCCGGCAGTGGCGTGACGGCGAGGTGACCGCGTTCGCCCTGCCCCTCACCGAGGTGCAGGAAACGGTGATGCGACTGGTCGTCGCGCAGGCCGGTGTCGCCGGCGCCGGGCTCGTCGTCGCTGGTGCGACCGGCGCGCTCCTGGTCCGGCGCACTCTGCGCCCGCTACGGCGGGTCGCCGCCACCGCCACCCGGGTCAGCGAGCTCCCGTTGGACCGGGGTGAGGTGACGCTGCCGGTGCGGGTGCCGGGCGCTGATACCGACACCCGGACCGAGGTGGGCCAGGTTGGTTCCGCGCTCAACCGGATGCTCGGGCACGTCGCCGCCGCGCTCGCTGCGCGGCAGGCCAGCGAGACGCGGGTACGTCAGTTCGTCGCCGACGCGAGTCACGAGCTGCGTACCCCGCTGGCGGCGATCCGAGGATACGCGGAGGTGGCCCGGCGAGGCCGGAACCAGGTACCGCCCGACGTGGCGCACGCCCTGCGCCGCGTCGAGTCCGAGAGCACCCGGATGACCGGCCTGGTGGAGGATCTGCTGCTCCTCGCCCGGCTCGACTCGGGTCGCCCGCTCGCCGTCGCGCCGGTGGACCTCTCCGCGCTGGTCGTGGACGCGGTCAGTGATGCGCACGTGGCCGGGCCCGAGCACCGTTGGCAACTCGATCTGCCCGAGCAGCAGATCGCCGTGCCCGGTGACGCGGCCCGGCTGCACCAGGTGGTGGCCAACCTTCTGACCAACGCCCGGGTGCACACCCCCGCCGGTACCACCGTCACCACCAACCTCGCTGTCGAGTCCGACGCCGCGGTGCTCCGGGTCGCCGACGACGGCCCGGGCATCCCGGTTGAGCTGCAACCAGAGGTCTTCGAGCGCTTCGCGCGGGCGGACAGCTCGCGGTCGCGGTCGCAGGGCAGCACCGGGCTGGGGCTCGCCATCGTCGCCGCGGTGGTGGACGCCCACCACGGCACGGTGTCGGTGCGCAGCCGGCCCGGTCGTACCGTGTTCACCGTACGGCTGCCGAATTCCACAGCGGAGACATAGCGGACCCATGGGGGCCGTGCAGCCCTGCCGGCCAGGCTTCCCACCATGGACAGAACCGAGACAACCTACGGGCCCCAGGCGGCCGCCCCGGCGACGAGCGTCACTTCGACGTCGCCGGCAGAGTCGGAGGCAGAGCCGACCTCCACGCCGCGTCGGTCGGCCCGTTGGGCCCGCCTCTGCCTCGGTGGGCTCCTGCTCGCCACCGCTTGGCTCTACCTGTGGGGGCTCGACGTCTCCGGTTGGGCGAACGCCTACTACTCGGCGGCGGCGCAGGCCGGCGCAGAGAACTGGACCGCCCTCTTCTACGGCTCGTCGGATGCCGCCAACTCCATCACCGTTGACAAGACACCCGCCGCGCTGTGGCTGATGGCGCTCTCGGTGCGGCTGTTCGGCCTGAACAGCTGGGCGGTGCTGCTGCCGCAGGCGCTGTGCGGGGTGGCCGCGGTCGCGGTGCTCTATGCCACGGTACGGCGCTGGTATGGCCCGGCAGCAGGGTTGATCGCCGGCGCGGTCCTCGCCGTCACGCCGGTGGCCACGCTGATGTTCCGGTTCAACAACCCGGACGCGCTGTTGGTGCTGCTTCTGGTCGGCGCCGCCTACGCCACCGTACGAGCGATCGAGACGGCTGCCACCCGTTGGCTCGTACTCGCCGGGGTGCTGGTCGGGCTCGGCTTCCTCACGAAGATGCTGCAGGCGTTCCTGGTGGTACCAGTGCTCGCCGGCGTCTACCTGCTGGCCGCGCCGACCGGGCTCGGCCGGCGGATTCGTCAGACCCTGCTGGCCGGCCTCGCGGTCGTGCTGTCGGCGGGGTGGTGGGTGGCCATCGTCGAATTGGTCCCTGCCAGCGCTCGCCCGTACGTCGGCGGCTCGCAGACCAACAGTGTCCTCGAGTTGACCCTTGGCTACAACGGTCTCGGCCGCATCACCGGCCGCGAGGTGGGCAGCGTGGGGCAGTCCGGTGGAGGGAGGTTCGGTGACGGGACCGGACTGCTGCGCATGTTCGACGACCGGGTCGGCGGGCAGATCGCCTGGCTGTTGCCAGCCGCGCTGATTCTCCTTGTGGTCGGCCTGCTGATGGCCGGCCGGGCTCCGCGTACCGACCGGACCCGCGCCGGGCTGCTGCTCTGGGGCGGCTGGCTGCTGGTTACCGGCGCGATCTTCAGTTTCATGTCCGGGATCTTCCACGAGTACTACACCGTGGCCCTGGCACCGGCGGTTGGTGCCCTGGTCGGGATCGGTGTCACGCTGCTGTGGCGGGTGCGAGCCGCTCCGCGCGGCGCTGTCTGGCGTCGGCTGCCGTACGCCGCCACCGCGGTTCTGGCCGGGACGCTGGCTGTCACCGTGGGATGGTCCTGGCTCCTGCTGGGCCGTAGCCCTGACTGGTATCCGTGGTTGCGTACCACGATCTTGGTGGGTGGCATCGTGGCGGCGGCGTTGCTGGTGCTTTCTCCTCGGCTACCCCGGTCAGTTGGGGCGGCGGGTGTCGCGCTGGGCGCCGCGGCGGCCCTCGCCGGGCCGGTGGCGTACTCGGTGCACGCCTCCGCTACGGCGCACAACGGTGGGGTTCCCACCGCGGGCCCGGCGTTGGCTGGCGATGTCGGCACCAGGTCTGGTGGCGCCGGGGACGGGCCCGGCGCCCCCGGTGGCGGTCAGCCTCCCGGTGCCGGGCAGTTGCCGCAGAGGCCGGATCGGCAACCCGGCACGGCGGCCGACGGCCGCCAGCAGGGTGGGTCGGGTCAGCCGGGTGGGTCGGGTCAGCCGGGTGGGTCGGGTCAGCCGGGTGGGTCGGGTCAGCTCGGCCAGCCGGTCGGCGACGGCGGGCGCGGCGACGGCGGGCTGTTGGGTGCCCGCGTTCCCAGTGCGCAACTGCGCGAGCTACTCGAGCTCGACAGCGACAGGTACACCTGGGTGGCGGCCACGGTGGGTGCGAACAACGCCGCCGGCTACCAGCTGGCCACCGGTGATCCGGTGATGCCCGTGGGCGGGTTCAACGGCACCGACCCCTCCCCGACCGTCGCCGAGTTCCAGCGCTATGTCGCTGACGGAAGGATCCACTGGTTCATCGGTGGAGGTGGCTTCCGGGGTGCCAACGGTGGCAGCTCCGCCTCCTCCGAGATCGCCGCCTGGGTGGCGCAGACGTTCGAGGCGCGAACCGTGGACGGAGTCACGATCTATGACCTGAGCAACGGGGGGGCCAACGCATGATCGACACTACGGAGGCCCGGGCTGCCGGGTGGAGCCCGTCTGCCGGTCAGGCACCCGTCCTGGACGTGGTGATTCCCGTCTACAACGAGGAGACCGACCTCGGACCGTGCGTGCGGCGGCTGCACACGCATCTACGCGAGCACGTCCCGTACCCGTTCCGGATCACGATCGCGGACAACGCCAGCGTCGACGGCACGCTGGACGTGGCCCGCTCACTCGCCACCGACCTGGCCGGCGTCGAGGTGCTGCATCTGGAGGCCAAAGGGCGTGGGCGGGCACTGCGGGCCGCCTGGTCGGCCTCACCTGCCCCGGTGCTCGTCTATATGGACGTGGACTTGTCCACCGATCTGGCAGCGTTGCTACCACTGGTCGCGCCGCTCATCTCCGGCCACTCGGACCTGGCCATCGGCACTCGGCTTGCTCGTGCCTCGCGGGTGGTCCGGGGCGCGAAGCGGGAGGTGATTTCGCGGGGGTACAACCTGTTGTTACGGGGTGCCCTCGCCGCTCGGTTCTCCGACGCCCAGTGCGGCTTCAAGGCGATCCGAGCAGACGTGGCGGCCCGGCTACTGCCGCTGGTGCGAGACACCGGGTGGTTCTTCGACACCGAGTTGTTGGTGCTCGCCCAGCGGGCCGGCCTGCGGATCCACGAGGTACCGGTGGACTGGGTGGATGATCCGGACAGTCGGGTGGACGTGCTGGCCACCGCCCTGGCCGACCTGCGTGGCATCGGCCGCCTCGGGCGGGCTCTGGTGACCGGCTCGCTGCCGCTGCGGCAACTGCGCGAGCAGGTCGGACGCGCCCCACTGGTGCCGCCGCCGGCCCGGGTGCCGGCGGGGCTGCCGCGACAGCTGGCCCGGTTCGCCGTGGTCGGGGTGGCCAGTACGGTGGCCTACCTGCTGTTGTACGTCTCCGTCCGGGGGGTCCTCGGCGCCCAGCCAGCAAACCTGCTGGCGCTGCTGATCACCGCGGTTGCCAACACGGCGGCGAACCGGCGACTGACCTTCGGGGTCACCGGCCGGCGGCACGCCGGTCGCCACCACCTGCAAGGCCTGGTGGCCTTCGGGCTTGGTCTTGCGCTGACCAGCGGCTCGCTCGCGCTGCTGCACGCCGTGGTGGTGGCTCCGGCGCGGGTGGTGGAGCTGGTGGTGCTGGTTGCGGCGAACCTGGCCGCCACGGTGTTGCGGTTCGTGCTACTCCGCTACGCCATGCACCACCGACGGGGCGGGTGATCAGGAGGTCGGAACGTCACCGATGGGAACAATGGTGTGGTTATCACCCGCATTGCGGCCAACATGCGCGTACTGTGTCCGAATACATCCCGAGCGTATTGGACAAACCCTCCCCGGTGGGCCGGTTCGGTGTGCCGAGGGTCGAGATCGGAAGGAGTGGCCGGTGGATCATCTGGCCTACCTGGACGCGGGATCGGGCAGCCTGATCGTGCAGGCGGTGGTTGGCGGGATAGCTGGTGTCGCGGTGGCCGGCAAGCTCTACTGGCGACGCTTGGTGGACCGGTTCCGCAAGCAGCCCACCGACCGGCACTGACCGGCATGACATCTGCGTATCCCGACCTGCGGGCTGAGCCGGCGTCCTTCCGGGACCCCGCGAACCGGGTCTTCCACCGCGGCGACGACGTGCTGCGTGGGTTGGACGAGCGGGCTGCCGCCGAGTGGCGGGCCCTCGCCCGCAGTGACTTCTTCGCGGCGCTGCTCGCCGAAGGTAAGGTCTGCGACACCGTCGAGACCAGCCCGGCGCCGCCGGGTTGGGCCGTGGTGCTCCGGCACGAACGCATCCCATTCGTCTCCCACCCGTACGAATGGTCCCACGCCATGCTGCGTGATGCCGCCCTGCTGCACCTGGACATCCTCCAGGCGGCCCTGGAGGGGGGCTTCACCACCAAGGACGGCTCGGCATACAACCTGCAGTGGCGCGGCGTGGAGCCGGTCTTCATCGACATCGGCTCGTTCACCCCGGTCCGGGACGGCGAACCCTGGGCCGGCTACCGCCAGTTCTGTCAGACCCTGCTCTACCCGCTCCTCCTCGGCGCCCACCTGGGGCTGGACTTTCAGCCGCTGCTGCGGGCCCAGGTCGACGGCGTCGAGGCGGACCAGATTCGCCGTCTGTTCACCGGCCGTCGCCGGTTCCGCCCCGGCGTGCTCACCCACGTCCACCTGCACGACGCGATGCAGCGCCGCAACGCCCGATCCAGCACCGCCGAGGTCCGCAGCCAGCTGCGCGACGCCGGCTACTCCCGTGACCTCGCCGTCGCCACGGTACGCGGTCTGCAACGCCTGGTCCGCCGGCTGGACCGGCCGTCGCCCGCCAGCCACTGGATCGACTACCAGCGCACCTGTGGCTACACGGCCGAGGACCGGGCCGCCAAGGAGCGCTTCGTCGCCGCTTCGTTGACCGCCGGGCCCCCGATCCGGCTGGCCCTCGACCTCGGGGCCAACGACGGCCGGTACGCCCGTTTGGCCGCGCGTCATGCCGAGCACGTTGTCGCCGTCGAACAGGACCCCGGGGTGGTTGACCGGTTCTATCGGGAGCTGCGGACCGAGGGGGAGCAGCGGATCCTGCCGCTGGTGATGGATCTGGCCGACCCGTCGCCCGGCGGCGGCTGGCGGGGGGTCGAGCGGGCCTCCTTCGGCGATCGGGCGCGGGCTGATGTCGTGCTCGCCCTTGCGGTGGTCCACCACCTCGCGGTGGGGCGTAACGTCCCGTTGCCGGAGGTGGTCGGGTGGCTGGCCGGTTTCGGTCGGCCGGGCACCCGGCTGGTGGTGGAGTTCGTGCACCCGGAGGATCCGATGGCCCGTCGGCTGTTGGCCAACAAGCCCGAGAACATGTTCCCCCGTTACCGCCGGGACGAGTTCGAGCGACTGCTCGCTGCCCACGGCCACCTCGAGGAACGCCTCCACCTGCCGTCGGGTAGTCGGACGTTGTACCGGGTGGTCCTGAGTGGCTGACCTGGGCGCCGTGCCCACATCGGACCACACCGAGGGCGTTGACGGCGCCTCTGATCGACGTGCTGGCGCAGCGAGGGATCCGGACGGCGCGCCGCGGCGTGGCTGGAGAGCGGAGGGTCGTCGGCTGCTGGAGCTCTCCGCTCTGCTCGGGCTCGCGGTTACTCAGCCGTTGTTGGATGTGCTCGGCCGGAGTCCGGACTTCTTCCTTTTCCACCACGCCAGCCGCGGCGAGATCGTGCAGCTGGTCGTGCTGGTCGCGATCGTGCCGACCGTCGCGGTCGGAACGATCGCGGCGACGTCGCGGCTGGCCGGCCGTACCGCTCGGGAGGTGACCCACACGCTGCTCGTGGGTCTCCTGCTTACCGCGCTGGCCGTACAGATCGGACGGCACACGACACCGTTGCGGGGCGTACCGCTGCTGGTGCTGGCGGCTGTCGTCGCGGTGGCCGCGACGGTGGCGTACCGGCGGTGGCGTGCCCCGGCCCGCGTGCTGCGGGTCGCGGCGCTTGGGCCCGCGGTCTTCGTCGCGCTATTCCTGCTCGTCTCGCCCACCTCGACGGTGGTGTTGCCGCGCGGCGACGGCGGTGCCGTCGGGCTCGCCGGCGCCGGTGGCCATCCCCCGGTGGTCGTGCTGGTCCTCGACGAACTGCCCCTGCTCTCGCTGCTCGACCCGGACGGGCAGGTTGACGCGGACCGGTTCCCGCACTTCGCGGAGCTGGCCGCCGGCTCGACGTGGTACCGCAACGCGACCGGGGTCAGCGGTTGGACACCGTACGCGCTGCCGGCGATGTTGACCGGCCGCTATCCGGCCACCGGGGCGGCTCCCCACTACTCGCAGCATCCGGACAACCTGTTCACCGCGTTCGGTGGCCTGTACGACATTCGCGCCGAGGAGAGCATCACCCGCCTCTGCCCACCCAGCCGCTGTGAGACACCGGTGGGCCGGGAACAGGGGATGGGGGTACTGGTCCGGGAGAGTGCGAAGCTGCTGGCCCGGATGTCGGCGCCAACGGAGAGTCGGGTTGACCCGGCGGACTCCTACCGGGAGCAGACCGCCGCTGAGGCCGGCATCGACGCCGCCGAGCCGATCCCGGAGGATCCGAAGTTTCGCTGGGACCGGCTGAACGACAACCAGCCGGCCCGGTTCAGTAGCTTCCTCGCCGGACTTCGGCCGTCGGACCGGCCCACCCTGCACTTCCTGCACCTGCTGATGCCGCATTCGCCATGGGCGTACCTGCCCTCGGGAGTGCGCTATGAGGCGCCAGAGGACTTCCCGAACGAGGGGGAGGGCTGGGTGGAGTTGGCCCGCCAGCGGCATCTGGCCCAGCTCGGCTACACCGACCGGCTGATCGGCGAGACCCTGCGTACGCTGCGCGCGACCGGGCTCTACGACGACGCCCTGCTGGTGGTCACCGCCGACCACGGGGTGAGCTTCACCAAGGGGGCACAGGGGCGGGGGATGGGTGCGATCGAGGTCGCCGCCGACGAGGTGGCCTGGGTGCCGTTGTTTGTCAAGTACCCGGGGCAGCGCACCGGTCGGCTCGATGACCGGAACTGGCAGCACGTTGACCTGCTGCCCACCCTCGCCGACGAGGCGGCGATCCGGCTGCCCTGGGCGGTGGACGGCCGGTCGGCGCGGGAAGCGCCCCGGGCGCAGGCGGACAAGGTCTTCTATGACCGGCCCGCCCAGCCGACCCCGATCGGCGGTGGCGTACCCACCCCGGTGCCGCCCGCCGCGCCGCACCCGCTGATCGGCACCACGGTGCCGGATCAGCCGACGGCGGGGGTGGCCCGTGTCGAGAACCTGGCTGCCTTCCGGGAGGTGGACCCGGACCAGGGCATGCTGCCCGCGCTGGTCTGGGGTGACCTGCCCGACGAGATCCCTGACGGCACCCCGCTGGCGGTGGCCATCAACGGCCGGGTCGCCGTCGTGGTTCCGGTGGTTGGCCGGGACGAGGGCGGGCGTCGGTTCGCCGCCCTGATCAGCGATGACCAGCTCTTTCGGTCGGGAACGAACCAGCTCGGTCTCTTCCTCGTCGCCGCCGACGGCACGCTGACCCGGCTCGCGCTCTCCTGACCCCAGCCGCCGGTCGCCGCTGGGCGCGGCTTCTCTCTGCTGGCCACGGTCGCCGGTCGGCTCGGTCGGGCGGCGGTTGCCCGTCGTCCGGCCGAGCCCGTCCATCCTCGCCCACACTCAGACTGTTTGTGGTGTGCTGCGCTGACTGCCAGTGATTCTTGTCGTCCAGTGTTTTCATTCCGCCCTGTCCTGCCTCGGGCGGACTCCTCGTCGTGGGGTGGTCGACCGGTCGGCGTTTCCTGGCTGGCCGGCCGGGAAATGGGTGACGCATACCTCACCGGCGAACCACCGCGGGCGGTGTCCTGGGAAGCACGAATACGGTAAAAGCGAAGGAAATTCAACGAAGAAGATCTGTCGGCGAAGCGAGGACGCACATGACGGAAGTCAAGCTCGATCACCCCGGTGGGCAGTTGTCGATGCCGGTGAACACGGCGATCGAGGGTCCCGCCGGCATCGGGGTGAGCAAGCTGCTCAAGCAGACCGGGATGACGACCTACGATCCTGGTTTCGTGAACACGGCCGCCTGCTCGTCCGCGATCACCTACATCGACGGCGACGCGGGGATCCTGCGCTACCGTGGCTACCCGATCGAGCAGCTGGCGGAGAAGTCCTCCTTCCTGGAGGTCTCGTACTTGCTGATCTACGGTGAGCTGCCCACCCCGCAGCAGCTGACCGAGTTCACCGAGCGGATTCGGCGGCATTCGTTGCTGCACGAGGAGATGCGTCGGTTCTTCGACGGCTTCCCCCGGGATGCGCACCCGATGGCGGTGCTCTCCTCGGCGGTCAGTGCCATCTCCACCTTCTACCAGGACAGCCTCGACCCGTTCGACGACGAGCATGTGGAGATGTCGACGGTCCGGCTGATGGCGAAGGTGCCGACCATCGCCTCGTACGCCTACAAGAAGTCGATCGGCCAGCCGCTGCTGTACCCGGAGAACTCCCTCGGGTACGTGGAGAACTTCCTTCGGATGACCTTCGGCGTGCCGGCCGAGCCGTACGAGGTCGACCCGGTGATGGCCCGGGTGCTGGACATGCTGTTCATCCTGCATGCCGACCACGAGCAGAACTGCTCCACCTCGACCGTACGGCTGGTGGGTTCCAGCAACGCCAACCTCTTCGCCTCGGTCTCCGCCGGCGTGAACGCGCTGTTCGGTCCGTTGCACGGCGGCGCGAACCAGTCCGTGTTGGAGATGCTGGAGACGATCCAGGCCGACGGCGGCGACGTCCGTTCCTTCGTGCGGCGGGTCAAGGACCGGCAGGCCGGCACGAAGCTGATGGGCTTCGGCCACCGGGTCTACAAGAACTATGACCCCCGGGCCACCATTGTGAAGAGGGCCGCCCAGGACGTGATGGGCCGGATGTCCACGTCGGACCCGATGCTGGACGTCGCGATGGAGCTGGAGGAGATCGCGCTCGCCGACGACTTCTTCGTCTCCCGCAAGCTCTACCCGAACGTGGACTTCTACACCGGCCTGATCTACAAGGCCATGGGCTTCCCGACGAAGATGTTCACCGTGCTGTTCGCGCTGGGGCGGCTCCCCGGCTGGATCGCCCAGTGGCGTGAGATGATCAAGGACCCGGAGACGAAGATTGGTCGCCCGCGGCAGATCTACACCGGTGCCGTGCAGCGCGACTACGTCAACCTCGAGCAGCGCTGAGCGGAGCGGACTCCCGCGTAACCCACACGGCCGAGCGCCGCTGCCCCCACGATTCGGGGCAACGGCGCTCGGCCGTCAGGGCATCGGGGTACGCGCGGTGTCGGTGCGAGGGGCAACCTCCGCCGGAGTGGTGGGTGGCGCTGGTTGCGGCGTCGATGCTGTTCGTTGCCGTGCGGCCTCGTACAACACCACGGTCGCCGCGGCGGCGGCGTTCAGGGAGCTGGCGGCGCCGGTGATCGGGATCCGCACCGTACGGTCGCAGGACTGCCGCCAAGCCGTACTGAGTCCGCGTGTCTCGTTCCCCACCACGATGATCGTCGGGCCGGTGAGATCGTGCGCGGTGATCTCCACCTCGCCGTGTTCGTCGGTGCCGACGATCTCGATGGGGATGCGCGTGGCGCGCAGCGAGTCGGCCCAGTCCAGTACCGCACGATGGCTCGGTACGCGCACCACGGGCACGGTGAACAGTGAACCGGTAGTCGCGCGCACGGACTTGGGGTCATAGGGGTCGGCCGCATGCCCGGTAATGACCACGCCGGCGGCTCCGAAGGCATCCGCGGACCGAATCAGCGAACCGATGTTGCCGGGAGTGGTCGGTCGGTCGAAGGCCATCACCAGCATGTTGGCCGAGTGGGGTATGCGCTGCAGTCGGTCCTCGGGGAGCCCGACCACCGCGAGTAACTCCGGTGGCTCCTCGTCCTTGCCCCCGAGCTCACCCAACAGCTCCGGCGACACCGCGACCGGGCTGGCCCCGCTGATCCGGTCCAGCAGGTCTCGACTCCATCGGGAGAGGCTCTGCCCGGCGGGATACAGCAGGGCACGGACCTGCCAACCGTGTTCGACCGCGAGGGTGATGGGCCGGACCCCCTGGACCACGAACTCCCCCGCACGCTGGCGTTTGGTGCGATTGGTCAGCAGGGCATGCCACTGCTGGAAGGTCGCGTTTCGGGTGCTGACCCTGATTGTCCTCGCCATGTGCCCAGTGCCTCCTCGCTGCGCCTACCTTTGGGCTGGCGGTGCCAGGCGGTATGGCGGGGTGCTGCCGACAGTACAGCGGCCGGTGATCTTTCTGCTGGCCGAGGCCGAAGCGCGGTCGGGTCGTTTAGGTGTGGTTGGCGGTCAGCGCCGCGGGGGCGGATTCGTCCGCTGCGATCGAGGCGGTGAACCTGGTCAGGGGTCCTCATTCCCGTGTTGCGCCGCACCTTTCCGACCCGTTGACCCTCGCCGTGTTCCCACCTCTTGCGGTCAGCTGCGGCCGGCGCCGACAGTCGCATCGCCGGTAGTCCGCATTCGACCGGGATGGGTCAGGGAATGGGCCACTCGTGGGCTGGTCGGTTGCTGTGCATCAGGTCCACGTAGTGGCGGACCACCTCGCGTAGCGCCTCGGGCCGGGCCAGGCGGTCGGCGGCCTCAAGCCGGTTCAGAGTGGCCACCTGCCAGCTCGCGCCGTTGCGGCCGGTGAGGCAGCGCTGCTCGATGATGCCGAGGAGTCGATCCCGCTCGTGTGGGTTCACTCCCCAGCGGTCCAGCCCGTGGTGGGCCAGCGGCAGTAGTCGGCGGAGCACCAACTCGGTGACGGGTAGGTAGCCGAGGCCCGGCCAGAAGACCGGCGCGTCGATGCCGTGTCGGGCACAGGTGGTGAAGTTCTCCTCAGCGGCGTTGAACGACATCTGCGACCACAGCGGGCGGTCACTCTCGGCCAGGGCGCGGACCAGGCCGAAGAAGAACGCCCCGTTGGCGACGGTGTCCACCACGGTGGGCCCGGCCGGTAGCACGCGGTTCTCCAGCCGCAGCTGCGGTCGGCCCTCCAGGACGTCATATATCGGCCGGTTCCACCGGTAGATGGTGCCGTTGTGCAGGCGTAGCTCGGCCAGCTGCGGCACGGCACCAGCCGTGATCGCGTCGGCGGGATCCTCCGGGTCGCAGATGGGCAGCAACGCGGGGAAGTAGCGGACATTTTCGTCGAAGAGGTCGAAGACGCTGGCGATCCAGCGTTCCCCGAACCACACCCGGGGACGGACGCCCTGCGCCTTGATCTCCACTGCCCGGGTGTCGGTTGCCTGCTCGAACAGCGGGATCCGCGTCTCCCGCCACAGCTCCCGGCCGAAGAGCAGCGGTGCGTTGGCACCCAGCGCCACCTGGACGCCGGCGATGGCCTGCGCCGCGTTCCAGTAGTCGGCGAACTGGGCGGGGCTGACCTGGAGGTGGAACTGGGCGCTGGTGCAGGCTGCCTCTGGAGTGATGGTGTCCGCGGTGGTCGCCAGTCGCTCAACGCCGTTGATGACGATTCGCAGATCTTCGCCGCGAGCGGCGAAGATCTGCTCGTTGAGCAGTTCGAAGCGGGGGTTCGCGGAGAGCGCGGCCGAGGTGAGGTGCTCCGGCCGTAGCGTCGGCAAGATGCCGATCATGACGAGACGGGCGCCGACGGTGCGTGCCCGGCTCTCGGCGGCGTTGAGGCGTTCACGCAGCTTCTTCTCGAACTCCAACGCCCCGGTGCCGGCGAGCCGCAGGGGAGCCACGTTGATCTCCAGGTTGAACTGACCCAGCTCAGTCTGGAAGTCTGGGTCGGCCACCGCAGCCAGTACGGCGGCGTTGCGCATCGCGGGCCGCGACTCGTCATCGATGAGGTTGAGCTCGATCTCCAGCCCGGTCGTCGGCCGACCCACGTCGAACCGGGAATCCGACAGGAGATCAGCGAGGACAGTGAGGCAGCGGCGGACCTTCGCCCGGTAGCGGGCCCGATCCGCACGGTCGAAGGTCCGCACGTCAACGTTCTCGCCCATGGTCACCGCCCTGTCACCGCTGGCCCCCTGACAGTCGCACAGTGTGTCCGGTGACGGTAGACCTGTTGGCTTTCTCCCACCCACCGGTGGGCCGCGGCAACTCCCACCGAACCGGTGCGGCGCGCCCGCAGTCGTGCGCACCGAGCGGTGACCGGGTCGGCTCACACCAGGCTGGAACAGGCGGCCACCGCGGCCAGCAGTAGCAGGCCCAGGCCGGCCTGGAGCAGGAGCGGCGGCCCGAGATGCGACCAGAGCGTCGCCGTACGCGGGGTGAGTACCTGTCCGGTGGTGAGGTTGACGATCCGCTCGATCTTCGGCGGAAGCTCGGAGTCGCGCTGGCGGCGTAGGGTGAGTTGTACGTGGTCGGCCGGGTGCAGGGCGCTCTGCGGTAGGTGTCCGTGTAGCTCTACCTCGCACATCCGTCCGGCGGAGTCCCGCAGGCGGACCGGGGTGACCAGGAACTCCGGCCCGTTCCTGAGCTCCTTGAGCGTGCGGCGACCGCCGCCGGAACCGGCCGCCGCGAGCTGCTGGAGCAGGGCCATCAGCATTCTCGTCACGCCGGCTGCGACGAGCACCGCCACCAGCACCGGCTGACCCACCCGTACCTCACGCGGGTAGCCCTCGAGTAGCCGGACGACTCGCCCGGTGACGATGCGCGCCGTCGGATGAGTGATCCGTGGGGCATGCAGGTCGCTGTTCATCGCCACCACCCGGGGTTTGATCTGTTCCCCGATGGTATCGGCCGGTGTGGGTGAACGGGGTGAATGAACGTGGGGTCACGTGGCGTGGTCAGGTGACAAGCCAGCCGGCGCGGGTAAACGCAGGGTCGAGCTGGAAAGGGGTCGCGCATGCAGCTGTCCTTCCTACGCCCGCTCTATGATCGGCCGGGCCCGTGGTGTTCGGTGTACCTGGACGCCTCCGCCGACACCGAGGACGCCCACGCCGCGCTGGACCTGCGCTGGCGGGCGCTCCGGGACCGACTCCAGGAGCAACGGGCCGACCCGGCGTCGATCGAGGCGATTGATCGGGTGGTTCGGGGGCATAACCCGATGCCGGGTGACTACGGCATCGCCGTCTTCGCCAGCCACGGTCGGGTGGCCCTGTCGGAGTACCTGTCTGCTCCGCCGCTGCGGGACATCGCCGCGTTCGCGTCACTGCCACACGTGATGCCGCTGCTGGCCCAGCGAGGCGAGCAGGTGGCCTGGGTGCGCGTGATCGCCGACCGGACCGGAGCGGACGCGATGGCGGTCAGCGCGGGGGGTGTGCCACGGCACGCCCACGTGCAGGGCCGGGAGGAGTACCAGCTGCGCCGCGTACGGCCCGGCGGTTGGTCCCAGTCCCGGTATCAGCGGGCCGCTGTGGAGGCCTGGCACCGCAACGCGGGTGACATCGCCGCCGCCGCCGCGGAGCTGGCCGAGAGGGTACGCGCCGACGTGGTGGTGGTGGCCGGAGATGTGCGGGCCACCGGTGTGATCGCCGCGCAGTTGCCGGAACGCTGGCAGGAGGTGCTGGTCCGTACCGATGCCGGCAAGCGGGCCGACGGCGCCGACCACACCCTGCTGGACGACCTGACCGTGCAGGCCATTGCCGAGGTGGCCGACCAGCGGGTCAGTACCGCCCTGGACCGGTTTGGTCAGCAGGAGGAGGTCGGGTCCGGGCTGGACGCGGTGGTCTCCGCACTGCAGCGGGACCAGGTCGAGAACCTGCTCATCGTGGACGACCCGTCGGCGACGGGAGAGCTGTGGGTGGGGTCGGATTCCACCCAGATCGCTACTGATCCGGAACAACTATCCGCCATGTCGGTCCGGGACCCGGAGCAGGTACGCGTGGATGCCGCCCTGGTACGGGCGTTGGTGGGGACTGACGCGGAGCTGACCGTCCTCAGCCCCGACGAGGCGCCGGAGTTGACCGGTGGGGTGGGCGCGGTACTGCGGTACGTCGATGTCGCCACGCCGGGGCGGGACCGCGCCTGACCGGAGCGGCGCGATCGGCGCAGCCGTACGGCGTCGAACCGGGCGGGTGCGGCGGATGGTCGAACGTCGTGGCCGGGGCCGGGCGCATCCGGTCCGGCCGCCCATCCGTCAGGATTACCGGGTAAATCACGATGAGCAAGAGATGCCCAGTTTGAACCCCATCGGGGCGGGAAGCCGGGCTGCGTGGTTAGCGAACGAGGAACGACCGGGCCGGCGCACGGGGTGCGCGCGGGGCGCGCCGGGCTGGCCGGTGACCGCGTCGTGGCGGCCGGCAGCGCGGCCCGGACCCTGGTCGCGGCCACCGCTCGGGCCCTCCGCGGCGCCGACTGCGCCGACCTGGGCCATCCCAGAGGGATGTCTCGCCTCAGCGGGGCACCCGAACCGGTCCGGCGGGCAGCGGCGGCCCGGGCCGCTGGTCGGGTCGCCCTGACCGTGGGGCAGGCCGCCGAGGTGGACGCGGACCGGGTGGCCCGATGG
Organism: Salinispora tropica CNB-440; assembly: GCF_000016425.1. Taxonomy (GTDB): domain Bacteria; phylum Actinomycetota; class Actinomycetes; order Mycobacteriales; family Micromonosporaceae; genus Micromonospora; species Micromonospora tropica. Next base: position 2,423,816 of record NC_009380.1, read on the forward strand.
TTCGCCGACCAGTATCCCCGCCGCCGCTACCCCGGGGTGCTGCTCGGCTCGCCGCACGGCGCGGCGGCGCACCTCGCGGTCGCGCTCGGCATACCGTGGCTGCCCACCGGCTTCGAGCTGAGCGTGCACTGGCCGCAGGGGGCGGTGGACGGGCCGCAGGCCGCGCTGGACCACGGTGCCGCGCTGGCGGCGCGGTTGCTGGTGGGCAACCCCGAACTCCACGTTCGGCAGGTGCACTGTCCCGCCAGCCGTGGTGCGCTGGCGGGGGCGACGGTCGCGCTGGCCGCTCACTGGCGCTGGCTGCCGACGGCCTACCTCCGGTTGCTGGTCGAATGCCTGGAGCCCGGAGCGCCGGTGCTGCTGCTCTGTGATGCCCGTACCTGGCCGGTGGTGGACTCCGCCCCCGGTCACAGCTTCCAGATCGGCTGTCCGGGCAGTGGGTTTGATCCGGTGGACTTCCACCCGGACAGTCCCGCGTTGCGCCAGGTGCTCCACGCGGCCGGCAGCGACGGCGCGCGGTGGTGTCCGCCCGAGGTGGCGGGGGCGCCCCGCCTGGCAGAACATGGGGTGGAGCCCGGGTTCGAGCAGTCCGTGCGGGAATGGGGCGCGGTGCACCGACATCCGTCGCATCGGGTGCTCGTTCCGGAACCTGCGGTGTTGAGCGCGGCGACCGCGGACCTGTACCGCCACTGGTTGCGCGCGGCCGGAAAGACCGGCAACCGCCTGGTCGTCGAGTGCGGCCGGCTTCTTGACCCGTGGCAGGTGGTTCGGGCGGGCATGGTGCCCTACTGGTGCGAGAACGCCACCCGGCGCAGTGTGGAGGGGGCAGAGTGGTGGCTCGCCGGCAGCGAGCCGTTCAGCTCGGTGGACGTGTTGCCGGAGCCGCCGGGGCTGCGGTCGCCGGCGGTCGCCGGGCTTCCCCAGTGGTTGGCCGTGGCCGGCTTCGGCCGCCGGCGGCGGGCTCTGGACCGGTCGGCGGCCCGGGGCTACCCGGTCAGCTCGGTGCCCACTCGCCGGGCCACCGAAGTGCTGCGGGCACAGTCGTACGACCTGCCGACACCGCCGCCGATGACCGTTGCGGCTGCCCTTGCGGCGCTCCGCGACGGCGGCTCCCAGCAGGGGCTGCTCGTCTCCTGAACCGGGCGAGCCGAAACATCCTCGCGAACCCCGGGTCCCGTGATTGAGTACCTACGGAGCGGGAACACCGCTGGCTGCGGCGGCCGGAATCCTGCCGTTGCCCGCTGGCGTCCCAGCCACGAAACCACTTCCGACCCGGTGCGTGGTGTCACCACGCGCACGACCGGTTTGCCAAATCCGGGCGGGACCTTCCTGAGGGAGGCGCGGATGTTCGGACAGACCACCACAAGTACGCCGTCACCGACCGATCGGGGCCTGGAGGACCTCGACGCGGCGGCCCTGGCGTACGCGGCACGGATCGAGGGGTTGCCGCCCCAGCGGCGTCAGGAGGCCCGCGACGACCTGGTCCGCTTCGCTCTGCCGTTCGCCGGACGACTGGCCCGTCGGTATCGCGGGCGGGGCGAGCCGCTGGAGGACCTGGAACAGGTCGCGCGGCTCGGGTTGGTGAACGCGGTGGATCGTTACGACCCGGAGCGGGGCTCCTTCACCGCGTATGCGGCGATCACCATCGTCGGTGAGATCAAGCGCCACTTCCGGGACCGTACCTGGGGGGTGCACGTGCCCCGCCGGCTGCGTGATCTCATCCTCGAGGTTGGCCAGGCCACCGCGGCGTTGACCAGCGAGTTGTCTCGGGCGCCCACGGTGGCGGAGCTGGCGAGGCGGTTGGAGACGCCGGAGGAAGAGATCCTCGCGGCGCTGGAGTCGGCTGCCGGCTACAGCCCGGCCTCGCTCAACGCCCCGGTCGGCGGCGAGAGCTCGGCCGAGTTCGGCGACCTGGTGGGTGAGTCCGACAACGCACTGGAGTCGGTGGACGATCGGGTAACCGTGAGTGGTCTGCTGCATCGGCTGCCCTGGCGGGAACGACGGATCCTCGCCATGCGCTTCTACGGCAACCAGACCCAGGCGGAGATCGCCGCCCGCTTCGGCATCTCCCAGATGCACGTGTCCCGGCTGTTGTCGCGGGCGCTGACCTGGCTGCGGCAGGCGATGCTCGCCGACGCGCCGCCGCCGTGGCAGAACGGCGTCGCCGAGGCGGAGGCCGGCCGCCGCGGAACTCGGTGAGTGTCCGACGGCGGCTGGTCCCGGTGCGGCCGGCGCGGCGCCGCTCGCTCACGGGCGTCGAGCCGGCTCAGTTCTCGGTGCTGTCGCCGGGTCCACGTGGATGGCGCCACCGGTCGTTCGGCTCCTGCGGGGCTTCGAGGTCGATGGTCCCCTCGGGCTCGTCGGTCTCCTCGAAGCTGGGCCGGCGCACGGCCTCCGGCTCCGGCACCTCGACCGGCCGCGCCCCGGACTGGGGAGCGGGCTGGTAGGCCACCGCCTCGCGCGCGCCGACCGCGCCCTCGGTGCTGGGTGACTCGGGCAGATGCGGCTCCCGGTGTAGCTCGTCGCGGAGGGTCTGGGGCGGCCGGGTGGTGCGCTGCGGTAGATCGCGGCCGAGATCGGCGACGAGTGGACCGTACTTGGCGTCGAAGGCCGGGCGCTCCGAGCGGATCCGGGGCATCTGGTCGAAGTTACGCAGTGGTGGTGGACAGGTTGTCGCCCACTCCAGGGAGTTACCGAAGCCCCATGGGTCGTCCACGTTGACCACGGGTCCGTACCGCCAGGACTTCCAGGCGTTCCAGATGAAGAACAGGGTGGATGCTCCGAGTACGAACGAAGAGACGGTGGAGATGGTGTTCAGGGTGGTGAACCCGTCGCTGGACAGGTAGTCGACGTACCGCCGGGGCATTCCCTCGTTGCCCAGCCAGTGCTGGACCAGGAAGGTGCCGTGGAAGCCGAGGAACATCGTCCAGAAGTGCACCTTGCCGAGTCGTTCGTCGAGTAGCCGGCCGGTCATCTTCGGGAACCAGAAGTAGATTCCGCCGAAGAAGGCGAAGACCACTGTGCCAAAGAGTACGTAGTGGAAGTGCCCCACCACGAAGTAGCTGTCGGTCACGTGGAAGTCCACCGGCGGGCTGGCCAGCAGCACCCCGGTGAGACCGCCGAACAGGAAGGTGACCAGGAAGCCGATGGCGAAGAGCATCGGTGTTTCGAAAGTGAGCTGCCCCTTCCACATGGAGCCGATCCAGTTGAAGAACTTCACCCCGGTCGGTACGGCGATCAGGTAGCTCAGGATGCTGAAGAACGGCAGGAGCACCTGACCGGTGCCGAACATGTGGTGTGCCCAGACCGCCATGGACAGCACGGTGATGGCGACGGTGGCGAAGACCAGCCCGGTGTAGCCGAAGACGGGCTTGCGGGCGAAGACCGGGATGATCTCGGTGATGATCCCGAAGAAGGGCACCGCGATGATGTAGACCTCGGGGTGGCCCCAGAACCAGAACAGGTGCTGCCAGAGCAGCGGCCCGCCATGGTTCGAATCGAAGACGTGCGCCCCCAGGAGTCGGTCCGCGAGCAGGGCGAAGAGCGCGGCGGCCAGCAGGGGGAAGACCAGCAGGATCAGGATGCTGGTGAAGAGCATGTTCCAGGTGAAGATCGGCATTCGGAACATCGTCATGCCGGGGGCCCGGAGCGTGACGATGGTGGTGATCAGGTTGACCGCGGTCAGAATCGTGCCGACACCGCCGAGGGCAAGGCCGACCAGCACCATGTCCGGGCCGATCCCGGGGGAGTGCTCGGCCTGGCTCAGCGGCGTGTATGCGAACCAGCCGAAGTCGGCGGATCCGCCGGGGGTCAGGAAGCTGCCGAAGAGCAGCAGACCGCCGAAGAGGAAGAGCCAGTAGCCGAAGGCGTTCAGTCGGGGGAACGCGACGTCCGGCGCGCCGACCTGGATCGGGACGATGTAGTTGGCCATCCCCAGCGCCGCCGGGGTGGCGAAGAGCAGCAGCATCGCGAGGCCGTGGGTGGTGAACAACTGGTTGTACTGTTCGGGAGAGAGGAACTGGAGCCCGGGCCGGGCCAACTCGCCCCGGATCAGCATCGCCTCGATTCCGGCCAGCACGAAGAATCCGAAGGCCGTGATCAGGTAGAGCAGCCCGATCTGCTTGTGGTCGGTGGTGGCCAGCCACCGGGCCAGCTTGGTGCCGGGCAACGCCGGCCGCCGCGGGCCCGGGTAGCCGCCGAAGCGGGCCGGTGCCAGGATCGCCGGACCCCGGTCGCGTGGTTCCGTGGTGACCCGCTTGGGCATGGACTATCACCCCGCTGACGACAGATGGGACGGGCGTGGCTACCCGCCCCTCTGACCATGAAACCAGGCGAGAGGGATTATTCCGGCTAGAGCGGTATTTTCGCTCCCCAGGACGTTCGGTGTCGTGCTCCCCACCCTGGGTCGACCTGGTCGCCCTCCGACGGTCGGTCACCGGTGGCGCTCGCCGACGCCGCCGGGGCCCGGGCGGGCCGCTTGAAGATCGGTCCGGTCGCGTACCGTTGCCGCTCATGGGTGTGTCGCAACGGTTGAAGAGCAGGTTCCGCCGGTTCCTCCAGCGCCCCGGGACGACAGTCGACCTCGCGCCGCTGGAGAAGCTCCTGCCCGCCATCGAGTCCCGGATGGAGGAGCTACAGGCTCTCGACGATGTCGAGCTGACCGAGGCCGCCGGCCGGGCTGAGGGCTACGCGGAGATTTGTGCGGTTGGCCGCGAGGCTGCCCGCCGCGGACTGGATCAGCGGCCCTACGACGTGCAGCTGCTCGGTGCGATGGCGCTGCTCTCCGGCAAGGTCGCCGAGATGGCCACCGGTGAGGGCAAGACGCTGACCGCGACGGTCGCCGCGTACGGGCATGTCCGCCTCGGCAACGGCCCGGTGCACGTACTGACCGTCAACGACTACCTGGCCCGCCGGGACGCCCAATGGATGAAGCCGGTGTATGACCTGCTTGGCCTGACCGTCGGCTGGGTCAACGAGGGGTCCACCCCGGAACAACGGCGTGCGGCGTACGCCTGCGATGTCACGTACGTGTCGGTCAGCGAGGCGGGCTTCGACTACCTGCGTGACCAGCTCGTCACCGACACCGAGGACCGGGCCCAGCCGGCGCTGCGTACCGCGATCGTTGACGAGGCCGACTCGATCCTGATCGACGAGGCCCGGGTGCCGATGGTCCTCGCCGGAGCGGTTCCCGGCGAGCAGGATCCGGTGCACACCGCCGCGGCGTTGATGCGTGGGCTGCGTGAGGACCGGCACTACACGGTGGCCGAGGACGGTCGCAGCGTCGCCTTCACCACCGACGGCCTCAGTGCCGTCGAGGCCCGGCTCGGCATCGACCTGTACGACGAGGCGCAGGTCGCCCAGCTCTCCGCGGTGAACGTGGCGCTGCATGCGCACGCCCTGCTGCACCGCGATGTGGACTACATCGTGCGGGATGGCACGGTCGAGCTGATCGACGAGATGCGCGGACGGGTGGCGCAGCGTCGCCGTTGGCCCGACGGACTGCAGGCGGCGGTCGAGGCCAAGGAGGGGCTCGACGCCACCGCCGAGGGGGAGGTGCTCGGCACGATCGCGGTGCAGGCGTACATCGGGCTCTACCCAACCGTGTGTGGGATGACGGCGACCGCGGTACTGGTCGGCGAGCAGCTGCGCGAGTTCTTCGATCTCGAGGTGGCGGTGGTCCCGCCGAACACGCCGTGTGTCCGTGAGGACGAGCCGGACCGGATCTACGCGACCCAGGCGGAGAAGGAGGAGGCGCTGATCGACGAGATTCGGCGCAACCACGAGCGGGGGCGGCCGGTCCTGGTCGGCACCCTCGACGTGAAGGAGTCCGAAAGCCTGGCGGCCGGTCTCGACGCTGCTGACGTCCCCTGCATCGTGCTGAACGCCAAGAACGACGACGAGGAGGCGGCGATCATCGCCGAGGCCGGCGCCAACGGCGCGGTCACGGTCTCGACCCAGATGGCCGGCCGGGGTGTCGACATCCGTCTCGGCGGCAGCGATCAGACGGACCAAGATCGGGTGGCCGAGCTGGGTGGTCTCTACGTGATCGGCAGTGGTCGGCACGACAGCCGCCGGGTGGACGACCAGCTGCGCGGGCGGGCTGGTCGGCAGGGCGACCCGGGTGGGTCGGTCTTCTTCGTCAGTCTGCAGGACGATCTCGTGGTCCGGCACGCCGGTGACACGGTGCCGCCGTCGCCGCGGATGAACGCCGACGGCCTGGTCACCGACCCGCAGGTGCAATACGCCGTGGAGCACGCGCAGCGGGTCGCGGAGGGGGTCAACCACGAGATCCACCGCAACACCTGGCGCTACAGCGTGGTGGTGGAGCAGCAGCGTAAGGCGTTGGCGGAACGCCGTGAGCGACTGCTGACCAGCGATGTCGCCGCCCTGATGCTGCTCGACAAGGTCTCGGACCAGGCGGGCGAGATGGACGAGGATCTTCTCGCTCGGGCCGCCCGGTCGATTGCGTTGTTCCACCTGGACCGACTCTGGGCCGAGCACCTGGCCGAGCTCTCCGAGGTCCGCGAGGGTGTGCACCTGCGGGCGTTGGGCCGGTTGGACCCGCTCGACGAGTTCCACCGTGCCGCGGTGCCCTCCTTCAACGAGCTGGTGCCGGAGATCGAGCGGCGCACCATCGAGACATTCACCGAGACGGAATTCGACGAGGACTGGGAACCGGACGAGGCCCGGCTGGTCCGGCCCAGCGCCACGTGGACCTACCTCGTGCACGACAATCCGTTCGGTTCGGAGCTCGACCGGCTCATCGCCTCGGTGGGGCGGCGGCTCAGCTCCGGATCCCGCTGACCTTTCCGGAGTGTTCCGGTAGCCTCCGGCTTCGGGGGTCGCCCTGTTTGGGTAGTTTCGACCCCTCCCCTCGGGGTAGTAGGCCGGGGCTGCGGAGTCGGACGGGCACGGAACTCAGGCGGTCCGGAGGTGGGACGCGGGGTGTACGGCATATGGAGGTGGGTCTGGTGAACCTGGAGATGCGGGAGTCGGTCGGGGAGACGCTCGGTGTCCTGGAGACCGCGGGACTGCTCCGGGAGCTGACCGCCGGGCTGATCGGCGCGATGGACCTCGACGCCGCCCTGACCATCCTCGTCCGGATCGCCCGGGACGGCGTCGCGGGGGTCAGCTGGTGTGGGTTCACCTCCCTGCGTGCGGGGGAGCCGGCCGGAGCGGTGGCCTCCGACACCCGGCTCGCCGAGCTGGACGACCTGCGGCACGGCCCAGACTCGCCGGCCATGGCGGCGATCGGGCGGCGAGAGCTGGTGGTCGCCGAGCGACTGAGCGCCGAGACGCGGTGGCCCGAGTGGACCTGGCGTGCCCGTGGGCTCGGCGTGTCGGCCGTGATCTCCGCGCCGGTCGACATCGACGAACAGGTGATCGGTGCGCTCAACCTCTATGCGGGAGCTCGGGAGCTGCTCACCCCCCGGCACCAGCTGACCGCGATGCTGGTGGCCGAGCAGGCCGGTCTTCTGCTCGCCGCGGTGCGGGACCGGGCGCGGGCGGTGGCCGAAGCCGGTCAGGTCGACGTGGCGCTGCTCGGCGAGAGCGTTGTCGGGCAGGCGATCGGTGTCGTCATGACCCAGCGGGGATGTCGGGCTGAGGAGGCCGTGACGGTGCTGCGCAGCGCGGCGTCCTCGCTCGGCATCCCCCTGCGGGAGGTGGCCGAGCGGTTGATCACCACGGTTTCCCGGCCTCGCGACAACTAGCCGCGCCGGAGGACGGCCGCGCGGTGGGGTGGGGCTGTTCCGGCGGGCTCGCCGAGGTGTCAGTGGGCGGACCGGTGGTGGGCAGCCAGGAGGTCGCCGCCGAAGTCACCGCTCGGGCGGCGGAGCACGGTGTGGGCGTGGTTACCGTCGTCCGCGGTGTTGTCGTACTCGATCAGCAGGTCGTCGCCCTGGACGCGGTAGTAGTGGCGCTGTCCCGGCCAGCTCGGACCAGCCCAGGCGAAGTGCACCGGGGACCCGGCGAGCCGACGGGCCTCCCGGTCTGCCAACTCTGGCGGGAACCGTTCCAGGTAGAGGGCGACGAGTTGGTCCAACATGGACCGGCCGGTGGGGCTGAGCTGGTCAGCGGAGACGCCGAGGGGAGCCATCGGGGTGTCCACGTGAGGTCGGGTCGCGCTGATGATGTCGGTGGGAGCCGCCTCGGCGATGACCGCCATCGCCCGTGCCCGCGGGCTGAGGGTATCCAGCAACGCCCGGCCCAGGTCCTCCTCGGGGCCGAGCGGGCGGGTGATCGGCCGTCCGGCCCACCGGACTGCTGCCGGGTTCGCCCCGAAGAAGATCGGAGCGGGGGAGACCTGGTCGGCGACGATGGTCATGCTGATCGACAGGTGGTGCCCCTCGACCCGCCACCCCCATGCCTCGTCCCGGATCGGGTCACCGAAAACCGCCACCCAATAGTCGTCGCTGTGTCGGTCACGGTGCCCCCCCTCGGCTCGGTCGAGGATCTCCTCCAGACCGATGATCGCCACCGCCTGGGCGTACGCCGACGGGCTCAGGGCGCTCGCCAGTAGTCGGTGGGTGGCCTTCCGGGCAGCGCGGCGCAGGTCGGCCAGGCAGACGCCGGGGCGGGGACGGGGCCGGTACTCGATCCAGCGCCGTGCCCCCAGGTCGTCGAACCGATGGGTCGCCCGGGCGCGTTCCGGCTCGTCCAGGGCGGCGAGCAGCGCCCCGGCGGCGGCGCGTAGCTGCTGGGAGATCGACTCATCCACTGTTCCTGTATACCCGTTGGGCATCGGGCGACACGGGGGTGGTGGGCAGGGACCGGGAAATGTGAACGTGGTGGGGACCCCCGGATCGGGTCCTCTCAGCGGCTCTGCTGTAATCAGGTGACTCGTACGCAGAGCGAGCATCCCGCTCCTATGCGTTCGTCAATTGTCACATTCATGCAACGCAGCTGCCCCTTGACCCCCGAACGGGTGCCGGGAAGCATCGGTAAAGCGGCGTCCCGGGCCGTTGGGGAGATACCCGGACCAGCCAAGGAGGACCATGTCGGTCAGCCCCGCCTCGTCGCGCGCCGGATGGCATTCGTCCCAACCCGCTGTTCCCGGTCGCCCTCCGGGTGGTCAGCGCCGCCCCACCAATACGGTTCCCCCTGTCCTCACGGTGACCCTGTCGATCCCGTTGGTCAGCGACGAGGCGCTGAACCCGGCGGCCCGGCGCCTGCTGGACGCGGCCCGCGAACTTATGGAATGTGGCGACAGCACGGTCACCATGACCGGCAACGGGTTCTCGGACCGGCGGGTGGAACCGGTCCCGGCTGGCCGCTCCCCGAGCCGGTCGCTCGCCCCAACCATCCCCACCCTGCACATCCTCGCCTCCTCCCGGTCCGTGCTGCGCGACGGCGAGCCGCTGTCGCTGACCCGGCTGGAGTTCGATCTGTTGCTGCACCTGGTCGCCCACCCCCGGCGGGTCTTCACGCGGCTACAACTGCTCAATGCGGTCTGGGGCTACGAGCACGCCGGGGTGCGCACGGTTGACGTGCACGTCCGCCGGCTACGGGGCAAGGTCGGTGTGGATGTCCCCCTGGTCACCACCGTCTACGGGGTCGGCTACCGGCTCGCCGACGACGCCCGGGTGACCATCGACCGTAGTGGTTGAGGGGGTACCCCCGCCGGGCGGCTGCTCTGGTGTCTGCGGGGCGGCGTAGCCGCTCAAACGGCGGTTTGGTCCGTGGCGGTGTGGGGTACTCGGTCGGCTCACCACACGGGTAGCCACCCGTGCAGCGACGATCAGCACCGGTCCGGTGGACCGGGCCCTGAGGAAGGCAGGCAGCGATGCTCGTCCACGACCCGGTCGACACGCCCCGACCCCAGGCGGAGGCCGACCAGATCCGGCAGTCCCTGAAGGCCCGCTACGACGAGCTCGCCGCCGAGTACGAGCAGGCCGTGTTGCAAAGCCAGGTGCTGCGCCTGGTCGAGGTCGGGGACACCGCGGGCGATGACCAGGCCGACAGCGGCACGAAGACCGCGGAGCGGGACACCGCGCAGTCTCTGTTGCGCACGATCCTCGACCGCCGGGCACAGTTCGAGCACGCTCTGACCCGGCTGGAAGAGGGCACCTACGGCTTCTGCGAGGGCTGTGGCGCGTCTATTCCGGTGGAGCGGTTGGAGATCTTCCCGTCGGCGACGACCTGCGTGACCTGCAAACAAACTCGGGAGCGTCGCGCGGCTTGACGCGTCGCCGCCGGGTGCGGCCGGAGTGGACGGAGGTGGCTGGAAGGTGACGGTGCAGACGAGACCGGAGCGCCGCCGAGGCGTCGTTGTCCACGTCGTCGGGGCACCCGGCGTTCGGCGGCGGGCGCCGCGGCCCGGCCGGTTCAGCCCGGTCCGGCAGCGCCGTGACCCGGTGGGTCCCCCGCGGCGAGACGACGACGGCCGGTGGGAGCCCGACGTTCGGGGGTGGAGAGATGGCTGAGCAGCTTCAGTCCGCAATCGACGCGTCCACGGAGAAGACAAACCTGATTCTCCAGGACATCGAGGAGGCCGTCGGTTGGCCGAAGGGACAGCGGAACCAGTCCTACTGCGCGCTGCGGACGATGCTGCACCTGCTACGCGATCGGTTGCCGGTGCAGGAGAGCGTGGAGTTCGCCGCGCAGCTGCCGTTGGTGGTCCGCGGCATCTACTTCGACGGCTGGCAGCCGATGGACGTTCCGGTCAAGCTGAACCGAGACGACTTCCTCCTCGAGTTCCGGAAGCAGTTCACCTATGACCTTCAGGGCGATGCTGCGCACCTGGTGCAGGTGGTGCTCGACGTCCTGCGCCGGCATGTGAGCTCGGGGCAGTGGGACGATGTGAAGGACAACATGCCCAAGGACCTGGCCCAGATGATGCCCTGAGCGTCGCGGCGAGCGCCGTCGCGGCACGGGGTTCGGACCGGGCCGTCACCGGCGAACCACCATCGTCAGAGTCCTGGGACGGTTACCGTGTGGTGGGGAGGGCCACCGGTGGGGTACACCCCCGCCGTACGACGGACCCCGGCGTTCGGACGGGGCACATCCGAGGAGCACCCATGGCACTCAACGACGACGACATGACGACCTCCGGCGGAGCCGGCCCCGAGGGTCCGGCTGACGGTGGGGCGACTCCGGGCCAGCACGATGGCGGTGCCGACGGCAGCGCGGAGGGTCCGGCTGACGGTGGGGCGACTCCGGGCCAGCACGATGGTGGTGCCGACGGCAGCGCGGAGGGTCCGGCTGACGGTGGGGCGACTCCGGGCCAGCACGATGGTGGTGCCGACGGCAGCGCGGGCTGAACCACGCCGTGCCGCACCTCGACTCGCCGGGTGGCTGCGGTAGCCCGGCACCTCCGCTCGCCGCCGACCGGTCCGAGACACCCGCTGGGTCGCCGTCGGCGTTGGCCCGATGTGTCTCGGTCGAACCGGCGACGTTCGCCGCCGCGCACTGGGGACAGACACCGCTGCTGTCCCGCGCCCACGAGCTGCCCAACCCGAGTGGCTTCCGCGACCTACTCAGCCCGGCAGACGCCGACGACCTGCTCAGCCGGCGCGGCTTACGTACCCCGTTCCTGCGGGTGGCGCAGGACGGCGTGTTGGTGCCGGCGGCCCGGTACACCGGCGGCGGGGGCGCAGGCGCCGAGATCACCGACCAGGTCCTCGACGAGAAGATCCTCGACCTGTACGCCGGTGGGGCCACCCTGGTGTTGCAGGGCCTGCACCGGACCTGGCCGGCACTCATTGACTTCGCCCGGGACCTCGGCCTGGCTGTCGGGCAGCCATTGCAGGTCAACGCCTACCTGACTCCCGCCGGCAGTCAGGGATTTGCCACCCACTACGACACGCACGACGTCTTCGTCCTTCAGGTCGACGGTGGGAAGCACTGGCGAATCCACCCGCCGGTGCTCCCCGATCCGCTGGAACGGCAGCCGTGGGGCGGCCGAGCTGACGAGGTCGTCGCGACCGCGACGGGCGCACCCGCCCTCGACGTGCTGCTCGCCCCCGGAGACGCGTTGTACCTGCCCCGTGGCTGGTTGCACAGTGCTGCGGCTCAGGAGCGCAGCTCACTCCACCTGACCGTCGGCGTTCGGGCGCTGACTCGGTACACGCTGGTCGAGGAGTTGCTCGCCCTCGCTGCCGAGGATCAGCGGCTGCGGGCCACCCTGCCATTCGGGATCGACGTCTCCGCTCCGGAGGCGGTGGAGCCCGAGTTGACCGAGACGGTGGAGATACTGCGCGACTGGCTGCGCCGCGTCGATCCGACAGCGCTCGCCGCCCGGCTGCGGCAGCGTGCATGGCCTGCGGCCCGGCCGGCTCCGCTGCACCCCCTTGCCCAGGCGGCCGCGTTGGGCGCGCTCGGCCCGGACAGCCGGGTCACTCCCCGCCCGGGCCTGCGGTGGCAGCTCACCCCGGCGGGGGAGCGGGTGACGTTGCGAGTCTTCGACCGCACCATCACCCTGCCGCAGATGTGCGCCCCGGCCCTACGCGCGTTGCTCTCCGGTGAGGTCAGCCGGGTGGGGGACCTGCCCGGTCTGGCCGACGACACCGACCGGGTCACCCTCGTGCGCCGCCTGCTCCGGGAGGCCGTCGCCGTACCTGCGCACGGCAGCTGTCCGAACCTGCCCGACGGGGGCGCGGCGGGTGACCCGCCGCCACCACCGACCGGTTCAACGGACCAGGGTCAGGAGAAGCACCGTCGTCAGCAGTCCGGCGACCACCACCACGGCCATCGGGCGTGGGCCGAGCACCGCGTGTCGCCGGTCGGCCAGAACCTTCGCCGGGGCCAGGCCGACCAGCGGGCCGAGCAAGGTCACGACCAGCGCCAGCACCGGCAGCCCGACCGCCAGGTCCCCGCCGTACCGGTCGCCGGCCGTCCGGGCGACGGTGCCTAGGGCGTAGGTGACCAGCGCACCGCCGACCCCGCAGAAGGCCAGCAGCGGATGCGCGGATCCGGGCAGCTCACCGGGTTGACCGGTACGGGCCAGGAGGTCCCGCACCGCGGCCAGCATCGGCAGGGGATTCCCGGCGACGCCGTCGACCGGACCGGGGGGCCCGTCCATCCGGCGGCCCGCCGACCGGAACCGCCCGCGTAGCTCCTGCCACAACAGCCGGACCTCAGCCTCGACCCGCTCCTGCAGCCTGCGTGCTGCGGTCACCTCCCGTTCCGCGTGACGGACCTGGTCCTCGGCGTTCGCCACGGCCCGCTGCGCGGCCGCACACTGCTGCTCGTACCAGGTGTGTGCCTCGGCTCGCTGTGCCGACACCTGCTCGGTCAGGTCGGCCAGTCGTTGTACCTGCGCCGGGTACGACTCGCTCGGCACGGGTTGGTTCACCGCTGGTGCCCGTACGGAATGATCGTCTGCCCGGTGCGGTGCACGGCCCGGTCGAAGAAGAGGCCGCGCCACGGGCGGGGGTACCACTCCGGCCCGCCGGTGCCGGGGTAGAGCGAGGCACCCAGCTCCCCGCCGTGCGTGTCGAGCGCCACCCACGCGCCGACCTGGTCGGTGCGGGCGGCCGGTCCACCGAGGTCGGCCCGCATCCGCGCGACCCCCCGCCACCAGGCCAGCACATGCGTCCGCCGCTCCGGCCCGTCGTGCAGAATGCGACGCAGCTGCTCCAGCCCGGTCTGGCCGCCGACCCGGGCGGCGAGCGCGCCGGCCGCCGCGTCAACGGCGAACAGCAGCAGGTAGTGGGGAGTGCCGACGCCAGGGGTGCCCAGCCCGGCGGTGGTCTCGGCCATCAGTTCGGTCACGGTCTCCTCGTCGTACCAGGCGACATCGTCGCCGAGATCGGTGTAGAGGGACCGGGCGGCGGAGTCGGCGTCCGGATCCAGGCAGGCGATGGAGAACCGCGCGGCGCCGGGGCGGTGCTGGCGGGCGAGCGACCGCCCAGCAGCGGCGAGTACGGCGCAGGCCTCGTCAACGCGGGTGCCCAGCACGGCGAGGTTGCGTCCGGGTGCACGGGGCAGCCGAAGCACTGCCGAGCGGGCCTGGACGTCGATGATCTCACCGAGTAACGCCGTCGGGGCTCGCAGCGTCCCGGTCTCCGGTGCGGAGAGCGCCTGGTAGTCCGGGGCGTCGACCAACCGGGGGATCGCGTCCCCATCGAACAGCCGCGCCGGGGCGGCATCCGGCGGGCGCATCCGCCAGAGTCGGTGCTGTAGCCCGCTCCACGTCTCCCAGTCGCTCGCCGACGGGATTCGGGCGATCTCGTTCCCCTCGGCCAGCCCCGACTCGGCATTGACCACGGCGTGGTGACGGGGTAGCGACTGCGCGGCGTCGTTACGCTCGGCGAGGATCCGAAGCGCCTTGGGCAGGGCGATGCGGAGGGTGAACTGGGCCACCAGGGCCGGCCGCCCCCACAGGGCCTCGATTCCCCGGACGTCCTGCGAGGCGAGAACCAGGTGGATGCCCTGCGAGCGACCGCGTCGGGCCAGATCCTCAAGGAGGTCGGCGGCCTCCCGGGCGACCGCGTCCCGGCCGGCGAGCAGCATCTGGAACTCGTCAACCACGGCGACGATCCGCGGCCAGGACCCGGCTGGGTCCACCTCGCGCAGCTCGGCGAGCTTCGTGACCTCGTATTTCTTCGCTGCGTCGGCACGCCGACGCAGCTCTTCGGCGAGGAAACGAAGCAGGGCGAGTCCGAACTCCCGGTCCGTGTTGACGTTGATCCCGACCAGCCGCATGTGCGGCAGCCAACTCGGGTCGCGACGACCCTGTGCGAACCGGGCGAAGGAGACGCCCTCCTTGAAGTCGAGCAGGTAGAACTCCAACTCGGCCGGGGAGTAGCGGGCGGCGAGCGCGCCGATCCAGGCGAAGATCAGGTTTGTCTTGCCCGTGCCTGACGGGCCGCCGATCAGCGCGTGCGGTGGATAGTCGCCGAGGGTTACCAGCACCGGCTGGCCATCTGTTCCTTCGCCGATCGGCGCGATCAGGTCGGCTGCCGAGTCCTCCCGCCACATCTGGTCCGGTGGCGGCAGCAGGTCGGTGAAGGGCGTCGGTTCCGGGCCGGCGTTGACCCGGGCCGCGAGGGCCCGGCAGGTCTCGGTGACCAGGGTCGCTGGGGGCGCCGGGTCGAGATTGACCGGCGGTGCGCCGGCAAGTTCGACCCGGCCCGGCTCGACACGGATTCGGGCTACGGTGGCGTCCTCCGGCAGCGTCAGGCCGCGTACCACGAGGTGCACGCCGCACGCGGCGCCGGTGCGGACCACCCGATCGAGTTGGCTGCGCTCGTGCCGGGACGGCTCCTCCCCGCCGAGCAGTACCGCCATCCGCCACGGCTCTGGCCGGCGACCGGTGGCTGCGGCCAGCTCGCGCAGAGACCGGTGCTCACCGGCCAGGACGGTGGAGTTGATCCGATGGATCTCCTCGACGAGGTCGTCGAGGAGCCGGCCCAGCCCGCCGGGGCCGACGAAGGTCAGCAGCCCGGCAGTGCCCAG